>DATFDR010000033.1:0-63853 GCA_035251935.1 Rhizomicrobium sp.
GCTGTCCTGCAAAAGCCCCGCAGAACATTTTTTGATCCCGGCCTTTGTCTTCTTTTTCGACATGCTGTTTCCGTTCGGTGCGGTCAACAATCCCAAAAGCCCCATCGCGGCGGCTGCGGGCGGCTGCATGCTGACGCGGCGCACGGCCCTGGAGAAGGCGGGCGGCATCGCCGCCATCCGCCATCACATTATTGACGATTGCGCCCTGGGCCGGGCGATGAAAAGGCGGGGACCCATCTGGCTGGGACTGACCGACCGCGCCATATCTTTGCGTCTCTATCCCCATCTCTCCGACATCCGCCATATGGTGACCCGTACGGCTTACGCCCAACTGGGCTATTCGCCCCTGGTGCTGGCGGGAACGCTGCTCGCCTTGACCATGGTCTATGTTGCCCCCGTGATGACCGCTTTGTTTGCCTGGGGGCCTTCGCAACTGGCTGGCTGGCTGGCCTGGATCATCATGGCCGCGATGTACCAGCCCATGCTGCGCTTCTATCGCCTGTCCCCGCTGTGGGGCCTGGCCTTGCCCCTGATCGGGGTCTTTTATGCCGGCTTTACCTTGCAATCGGCAATTCAGCATTGGTCGGGCAAGGGCGGCATGTGGAAGGGCCGCGCTCAGGCGGACGCGCAGAAGGCGGAGGGCGCATGAGCAGTGTCGCCGACCTGCAATCTGGCAAGGGCCATAAAGACGAGAATTTCCCGGTTGCGTCCTTTCTGATCGCGCCCAAATACCGTCCGCCGGTTTTGGCCTTCTACAAATTCGTGCGCGCCGCGGACGATGTTTCGGACAACGCCGCCTCGTCTGCCGAAGAGAAGCTGGCGCTGTTGGAACAGATGCGCCGCAGCTTGGCGGGCGAAAGCGATGCCGTGCCGCAAGGCGTGGTCTTGCGAAAGGTGCTGGCAGAGCGCGGCCTATCGCCGGTGCATGCCTTGGACCTGCTGGAAGCCTTTCGCCGTGATTGCACCAAGCTGCGTTATCAGGACTGGGACGATCTGCTGGACTATTGCCGCTATAGCGCCATGCCGGTGGGCCGCTTTGTGTTGGATGTGCACGGCGAAGACAAAGATCTGTGGCCGGCCAATGACGCTTTGTGCGCCGCCTTGCAGGTGATCAATCACCTGCAGGACTGCGCCAAGGATTATCGCGAATTGAACCGGGTCTATATTCCGCAGCCCCTGTTGGCGGATGCCGGGATCGGGGTGGAAGCCTTGGGGCAGACCAAAGCCGATCCGGCGCTGAGGAGCGTGATTTCCGGGCTGGCGCGCCGCAATGCCCAATTGCTGGAAACCTCCCGTCTCTTTGCGCGCGGCATCCAAGACGGCCGGCTTGCGATGGAAGTGGATATGATCCAGACCTTGGCCGACGACCTCAATCGGCTATTGATCACCCGCGATCCGCTGTCGCAAGCCGTTCATCATTCCAAGACCGATGTCGCCGCCCTGTTTCTCAAACGCCTTCCCGCTTTTGCCCTGATGCGCCTGACCCGCTCCAGATCGTTCCCGTAGAGACTGTCATGACCAACACCGAAAATCTGGGCGCGTCCGGCGCCAAAGCCGTCAAGAAGAAAGCCAGGAGCAGCTCCTTTTATATCGCCATGCGGCTGATGCCGGCCAAGGAACGCGACGCGATGTTCGCCATCTATGCCTTTTGCCGCAAGGTGGACGATATCGCCGATGACGGGGTGGGCACGCGGAGCCAGCGGCATGAAAAGCTGGAGCAATGGCGCACCGATCTGCGCGCGCTCTATGCCGGCACCGTTTCCCAGCAAGTGCGTTTCCTGGCCCCGGCGGTTACGCAATATGGGCTAAGGCTCGAGGATTTCCTGACCGTGCTGGACGGCATGGACATGGATGTGGCGGAAGACATTGTCGCGCCCGATCTGGCCATGCTGGATCTTTATTGCGACCGGGTGGCGAGCGCGGTGGGCCGTCTTTCCATCAAGGTCTTCGGCATGGAGGAAAGTCCCGGCTTCGATCTGGCGCATCATCTGGGCCGTGCCCTGCAACTGACCAACATCCTGCGGGACGTTGACGAGGACGCCGCCATCGGCCGTCTTTATCTGCCGCGCGAATATCTGCAAGAGCTGGATTGCTGCCGCCAGATGGACCCCGCTGCCATCGTCGCCCAGCCCAAGATCGACGCGGTCTGCCGCCGGGTCGCCGCGGTGGCGCATCGGCATTACGGCCAGGCCCAGCGCATTCTTTCGGCCAAGCCCAAGGGACGGATCAAGACCCCGCGCTTGATGGGCGCGGTCTATTCCGAAATCCTGCGCGCCAGCGAGGCGCAAGGCTTTGCGCCGCCGCGCCATCGCGTTTCCTTGCCCAAAGGCAAGCTCATTTCGCTGGTGTTGCGCAACGGGCTTTTTTCATGAGCCGTTTGGCATGACGAAAAAGGCTTATGTTATTGGCGCCGGATTGGCCGGCCTGTCGGCCGCCACCATCCTGGCATCGCGGGGCGTTGCCGTCACCCTGATCGAAGCCGCCGGACAAGCGGGCGGGCGCTGCCGTTCCTATTTCGATGCCGGCTTCGGTGGCGTCATCGACAATGGCAATCATTGCATCCTGACCGGAAACCGGGCGGCATTTGGCTATCTTCATCGCATCGGCGCGGCGGACAGGGTGCATGGCTCGTCTGTCCCTGAGAAGGATTTTTTCGACCTTGCGACGGGCGCGCATTGGACCATCCGGCCCAACCCCGGCCGTCTGCCCACCTGGCTGTTCGATGCCCGGCGCCGGGTGCCCGGCACTGTTCCCGCCGACTATCTGGAATTGGCCAAATTGCTATGGGCGCGCCCCGACCAGCGTATTGGCGATGTGATGTCCTGCAAGGGGCCGTTGTGGGAAAGACTGTTGCAGCCCTTTTTTCTGGGCGCGTTGAACACCAAGCCTGAAGAAGCGTCCGCCGCACTTGCCGGCGCCCTGGTGCGCAAGACCTTCTTGCGCGGCGGTGATGCCTATCGCACCCGCATCGCCCATCCCACTTTGGCGTACGCCTTTGTCGATCCGGCGCTGGTCTATCTGAAGCAGCATGGCGCGGAGGTGCGCCTGGGCAAGCGGCTGCGCACCATGGTTCTGGACAGCGGTAAGGCGATAGCGTTGGAGTTTCCCGATGGTACCACTGCGCTGAAGCCGAGCGACATGGTGGTGCTCGCAGTGCCGCCTTGGGTTGCCAAGGACCTTGTGCCTGGACTGGAAGTCCCTGATGATTTCCGTGCTATCGTCAACGCGCATTTCAAATATCCCGCCCCGCCCGGCGCGTCACCCATGCTGGGAGTGATCGGCGGAACGGCGGAATGGATTTTCACCTTCAGCGACCGCATCTCGGTCACCGTGTCGGGCGCCGATGCCATCGTGGACCAGGACCGCGAGGATCTGGCCGTGGCGATTTGGGCCGATGTGACCAAGGCGCTGGACATCAAGGCCCCCCTGCCGGCTTGGCAGATCGTCAAGGAAAAGCGCGCCACCATTGCCGCCACCCCGGCCCAGGATGCAAAGCGGCCGGGCACCGCCACGCGATGGCGCAACCTGTTTTTGGCCGGCGACTGGACCCGGACCGGCCTGCCCGGCACCATCGAAGGGGCGATACAATCGGGCGAAAGCGCGGGTGTTTTGGCGCTGAAGCATCTGTCTCTATAGTGGCGGCATGAACCAGTTGAACCCGGGCGAATTTGCGCCCCCTCCCTTGCAGGACGTGGAAGACGCGATCCGCGCCGCCACCGGCGCCATCCTTGCGGAGCAAAAGCCCGACGGTCACTGGGTCTATGAGCTGGAGGCCGACGCCACCATTCCGGCGGAATATGTGCTTTTGGTGCATTACTTGGCCGAGACTCCCAATCTGGAGCTGGAACGCAAGATCGGCGTCTATCTGCGCCGCATCCAGGGCAGCCATGGCGGCTGGCCGCTTTATCACGACGGCGCCTTCGATATCTCCGCCACCGTGAAAGCCTATTTTGCCCTCAAAATGATCGGCGATGATGTCAATGCGCCGCATATGGTGCGCGCGCGCGAAGCGATTCAGGCACGGGGCGGCGCCATCAAGGCCAATGTCTTTACCCGCATTCTGCTGGCGCTGTACGGCCAGACCAGTTGGAGCAACGTGCCGACCGTGCCGCCGGAATTGATCCTGTTGCCACGCTGGTTTCCGGTGCATCTGTCCAAGATGAGCTATTGGGCGCGCACCGTGATTGTGCCGCTCTTGGTGCTCTGCGCTCGCCAGCCGTTGGCGAAAAATCCGCGCGGCGTGAATATCGCCGAACTGTTCGTGCTGGGCGTGCCGGCGGCCAGCCCCCGCGCGCCGCATCAAAGCGCGGGCTGGTCGGCGTTCTTCGCGGTGTTGGACAAGATCTTGAAAATCATGCCCTGGCCGGCAGGACCGCGCGCGGTCGCCATCGAAGAATGTCGCCGCTGGACGACCGAGCGGCTGAATGGCGAGGATGGCTTGGGCGCCATTTATCCCGCCATGGCCAATAGCGTGATGATGTACGATGTGCTGGGCTACAGCAGCGACCATCCCGACCGCGCCATCGCCCGCAAGTCGGTGGAAAATCTTTTGATAGTCAAGGAAAACGAAGCCTATTGCCAGCCTTGCGTGTCGCCGGTGTGGGACACTGCCTTGGTGGCCCATGCCTTGATGGAAACCAAAGATGCCAAGGCGGAAGCCGCCGCGGCGCGGGGGCTGGAGTGGCTGAAGCCGCTGCAAGTGCTGGATGTGAAGGGCGATTGGGCGGAGGAAAAGCCGCAAGTGCCGCCGGGCGGCTGGGCCTTCCAATACCGCAACGATTATTATCCCGACCTGGATGACACCGCCGTGGTGGTGATGGCTTTTGACCGGGCGCGGCATGCGGGCTTGGCGCAGCAGCAATATGACGATGCCATCCTGCGCGGCGCCATGTGGGTGGGCGGCCTGCAAAGCCGAAACGGCGGCTGGGGCGCCTTCGACGCCGACAACAGCTATTATTATTTGAACAATATTCCCTTTGCCGATCATGGCGCGCTGCTGGACCCGCCCACCGAGGACGTGTCAGGCCGCTGTGTGGGGATGTTCGCGCAGCTGGGCGTGGACCGTGACGATCCGCGTCTGAAGGCGGGCGTGGACTATCTGATCCAGACTCAACGCGATGACGGCAGCTGGTGGGGCCGCTGGGGTGTCAACTACATCTACGGCACCTGGTCGGCATTGGCGGGATTGAATGGCACGGGGCTTGGGCCCGATCACGCGACCATGAAGCGCGGCGCCGATTGGCTGCTGGCGATCCAGAATCCGGATGGCGGCTGGGGCGAGAATTGCGACAGCTACAAGCTGGATTACCGGGGCTATGAGCCCGCGCCCTCTACCGCATCCCAGACAGCCTGGGCCTTGCTGGGCCTGATGGCGGCGGGCGCGGTGGATCATCCGGCGGTGGCGCGCGGCGTCCATTATCTCAAGGCGACGCAGCAAGGTGACGGGCTATGGAGTCAGCCGCATTATACCGGCGGCGGCTTTCCGCGCGTGTTCTATCTCAACTATCATGGCTATCCGAAATTCTTCCCGCTTTGGGCGCTGGCACGCTACCGCAATCTGAAGAGCGGCAATTCGCGGCGGGTGGAGTATGGGCTGTGATCAGCTCCATTTGTCATTCCCGGCCGAGCGTTGCGTTAGCAACGTGAGGGGAAGGGGATCCAGGTGGAAAGATTGGGTTTGGTCTATCCGCCTGGGTCCCCTTCCCTCGCATCGCGCTGAGGCGCGATGCTCGCCGGGGATGACAGTTTGAGTATGTACACATGACTATTCTCGCCGTCACCGGCCTTGCCAAGGAAGCCAAGATCGTCGGCATCGCGGGTGTGGTGGCGGTGGCAGGCGGTGGCGACGCGAAAAGCCTGATGGCAAAGCTCAGTGCCCTACATGGCGATCTGCGCGGCGTGATCTCCATCGGCCTGGCCGGCGCCTTGTCGCCGCATCTGAAAGTCGGCGATGTGATGATTGCTGATCAGGTGATGACCGGGGCTGAGAAATGGGATTGCCAGGAATCCTGGCGCGTGCGGCTGGGATCGCGTCTGCCTTATGCTCACCAAGGCTCCTTGTTCGGCAGCGATGTGATCATCGAGAACGCCGAAACCAAGTCCGGCCTGCACGCCGCAACCGGCGCGCTGGCGGTGGATATGGAAAGCCAGGTGGCGGCGCGTTTCGCGGCAAGCCGCAATTTGCCTTTGGCCGGTTTGCGGGTGATTTCCGATGATGCGTCCCACATCCTGCCGCCTGCCGCTTTGGTGGCGATGAAGCCGGATGGCGGCATCACCATCGGGCGCGTGCTGGGGTCGCTGCTGCGCCATCCAACGCAGGTGCCGACGCTGATCCGCACCGCGCGTAGCTCGAACCAGGCCTTTGCGGAACTACTCCGCTGCCGCGATCTCTTGGGTGTCGGACTTGCCGGCCTTGATCTGTGACATTTTGTGTTCCACATGACGTGAGAACACGAATTCCGCTGGGCGCTGCTGGGAAAGGTCGATCTCGGGCGCGAACGCGCCTTCGGTCTTGATGCCCCTCATCAAGATCGGCAGCATCTTGAGCGGATGTTTGATGGCATCCGTCGCGGCGGTGCCTTCGAAACCGCAATGCACCATGCAGTTGGCGCATTTCTCATACTTGCCGACGCCGTATTTTTCCCATTCGGTGCCTTCCATCAATTCCGTGAAGGTCTTCACATAGCCTTCGCCCAGCAGATAGCAGGGCTTTTGCCAGCCGAACACGGTGAGCAGCGGCATGGACCAGGGCGTGCATTCATAGGTCTGGTTGCCCGCCAGGAAATCCATGAACAGGCTGGAGTTGGTGAAGTCCCAATTCTTGCCGCCATTGCCGCGCGCCAGAATCTCGCGGAACATCGTCTTGGTGCGCTCGCGGTTGAGAAAGTGCTGTTGGTCGGGTGCGCGCTCATAGGCATAGCCGGGCGACACGGTGATGCCGTCCACGCCCATCGCCATCATCTCATCGAAGAATCTGGCGGTGCGTTCCGGATCGGCGCCATCGAACAGCGTGCAGTTGATCTGGGTGCGGAAGCCGCGCTCTTTACACAGCTTGATGGCGGCAACCGCCTTCTCATAGGTCCCGTCCAGGCAGACGGATTTGTCGTGCATCGCCTTGTCGCCGTCCAGATGGATCGACCAGGTGAAATTGGGATGCGGCTTGTATTGGTCGATCTTCTTGGCCAGCAAGAGCGCGTTGGTGCACAGGATCACGAACTTGTCGCGCTCGATGAAGCCGTCCACGATTTTGGCCATGTCGCGGTGGAGCAGGGGCTCGCCGCCGGCGATGGAAACGGCAGGCGCGCCGCATTCATCGATCGCGTCCATGCATTGCTGCACCGACAGGCGCTGGTTCAGGATCTCATCGGGATAGTCGATCTTACCGCAGCCGGCGCAGGCCAGGTTGCAGCGGAACAGGGGTTCCAACATCAACACCAGCGGATATTTTCCGCCGGACAGATGCTTCTTCATCACATAGGCGCCGATCTTGGCGGCCTGGCGTAGCGGAAGTCCCATGCTTAAGCCCTCAACTCGGCGGGAAGACGAAACTCGATATGTTCCTTCTTGCCGTCCATCTGTTCCACTTGCACGTCTTCGATCCGGCCCAAGGCCTCGATCACATGCTTGACCAATTCTTCCGGAGCGGATGCCCCGGCGGTCAGGCCGACCACCTTTTTGCCACGCACCCATTCGGCTTTGAGCTCGCTGCCGTCATTGATCAGATAGGAAGGGATACCTTCCTCCAGGCCGATCTCGCGCAGCCGGTTGGAATTGGAGCTGTTGGCGGCGCCCACCACCAGGATCACATCCGCCAGCTTGGCCAATTCGCGCACCGAGGTTTGGCGGTTCTGGGTGGCGTAGCAAATGTCACTGGTTTCCGGGCCCACGATATCGCTGAAGCGCTTCTTCAGCGCCACGATGATGCCCTTGGTATCGTCGATCGAAAGCGTGGTCTGGGTGATATAGGCGACCGGCGTGGCGGGCGGGATGGTCATATTCGCGACATCGGCTTCGTTTTGCACCAAGGTCACCGGCGCGCCGACTTGGCCCATCGTGCCTTCCACTTCGGGATGGCCGGCATGGCCGATCAGGATCAAGGTGCGGCCGTGCGCGACGTAGCGCTTGCCTTGATTGTGCACCTTGGAGACTAGCGGGCAGGTGGCATCCAGCACCGGCAGGCCGCGATCTTGCGCGGTCTTCACCACCGATTGCGGCACGCCATGGGCGCTGAACACGGTGACGGCGCCTTCGGGCACTTCGTCCAGTTCCTCGACAAAGCGCGCGCCCTTGTTCTTGAGCGTGTCCACCACATGCTTGTTGTGCACGATCTCGTGGCGGACATAGACGGGCTCGCCATATTTATCGAGCGCCTTCTCCACGATATCGATGGCGCGCACGACCCCGGCACAAAAGCCGCGTGGCTGGGCAAGAATGACTCGCATATTGGGTTCCTAGGCTCCAAAGAACTGGCCGCCCCCCGGCCAGGTCCCGCCCGGCAGGGACCGGGACGGTATCAATCGCGCTGCAACATAGTCATTTTCCCCTTTCAGGGTAGGGGGTGCAACCCCTTCCGCGGCATGGATAACGGCGCTGGAACCCGGGGATGCCGCAATAGCCTGGTAAGCCGCAGGAAAAGCGGCTGGCAAGGAGGCCGGTTTCGAGGCTAAAACCGGGTCTGTTGCAGCTTGGTTTGCGGCCGGTCGGGGGGCCGAACGGCCGCCGACCAACCCAAAATGGGGCCCTATGTCCACGAATTCGCTCGAAGCGCCCGCGGTGCCGACCGGGGAGCTGCCCAAAGCCATTGCCGCCTCGGCCAAGCTGGTGGATGCCGCCTTGGATGCGGTTTTGCCCCAGCCTTCGGGCCGTCAAGCCCGGGTCCAGCAGGCCATGCGCTATGCCATCATGGCGGGAGGCAAAAGGCTGCGGCCCTTCCTGGTCCTGCATTCGGCCCGGCTTTTCGGGGTCGATGATTCGCGTTCCTTGCGGGTCGGCGCGGCGATCGAAGCCCTGCACACTTACAGCCTGGTGCATGACGATCTGCCCTGCATGGATGACGACGATCTGCGTCGGGGCCGGCCCACCACCCATATCGCCTTTGACGAGATGACGGCGGTGTTGGCCGGGGACGCGCTTTTGACCATCGCCTTTGAAATTCTCGCCGATGCGCGGACCCATCCTAGCGCGGATGTGCGCTGCGCGCTGATTGCAAGACTGGCGGAAGCAAGCGGCCATAGCGGCATGATCGGCGGCCAGATCATCGACATGCTGGCCGACCGGAGTTTCGGGGCAGAAGACGTGATCGACTTGCAGCGCCGCAAGACTGGCCAACTGTTCGAATTTTCCTGCGAGGCGGGACCGATCCTGGGCGGGGCCGACGCCGAGACCCGCGCCCGCCTGAAATCCTATGCCGAGGATATGGGTGTGGTGTTCCAAATCACCGACGATCTGTTGGATGTCACCTCCACGGCGGAAAAAACCGGCAAGGCGGTGGGCAAGGACGCCGATATGGGCAAACAGACCTTGGTGACCCTGCTGGGGTTGGACGGCGCGCGCGCGGAGGCGCAAAAGCGCGCCCGCCGCGCCGTGGAAGCCTTGGGCCCTTACGCCGCCAAGGCGCCGGAATTGTCGGCTCTGCCGTTTTTTCTGCTAGACCGGGACAGCTAAGGCTCCACAAAAAGGGCGGATTCTTACGCTTCTGTTCGGGTCCCATTCATCTTTCGCGCGTTACACGGGAGCATCAGGAGTTTGCCATGAACCGCATTTTGAAATCCCTTTGCCTGGCGCTGACACTGGCGGGTGCGCCCGCTTTGCTGGCGTTGCAAAGCGCCCCGGCGCAGGCGCAAGCCGCCGACCCGGCCGTGGCCCAGGTGCAGGGCTTTTACGATGTCCTGCTGGCGTCGATGAAGTCCGGCGGGACACCTAAGTCGCGCTATGAGAAACTGAAGCCCGCGGTGGAAAAGGCGTTCGACCTCAGCGCCATGACCGCGACCGCGGTGGGCCCCAGTTGGGTCTCGCTTTCCGACGCCGACAAGAAGGCGCTGATCGATGCCTTCAGCCGCATGACCATCGCCAATTACGCCAAGAGCTTTGATTCTTTCGACGGCGAGAAATTCACCGTCGAGCCCGCCTCCATCGCGCGCGGCAGCGATCATTTCGTCAAGAGCAGTCTGAAGACTTCCAGCGAAACCATCGCCTTCAACTATCGCACCCATCAGGTGGGCTCGGCGTGGAAGATCACCGACGTCTATCTGGCGGGCAATATCAGCCAGATGGCGCAAAAGCGGTCCGATTTTGCCGGCACGCTCGCCTCGGGCGGAGCTTCCGGTCTGGCGAAGCGCATCAATGCGCTGGCGGACCAGATGCTCAGCTGACGCCTCGCTTTTTTTGATTCACCCCCTCCGGCCTCGACTATCACGCCGTCGCTGCGCTTCGGCGCCCGTCTCGGCCACCTCCCCCTAGGCGTGCTTACGCACGCGAAGGGGGGAGGCAGGTCATGGCCCTAGCGGATAGTCGCCGCGCGGAATGCGCGGCTCGAGACACGAAATTGTTCAGGAATCTCGAGCGAGGCATTCCGCCGAGCGTCAAGCAGCATCCGACAGCTTTCTCCCCCCTCATGGCGAAGCCGTTAGAGGGGGGAGATGTCGCAGCGAGGTGTTTGCACTTCTGCAAACCCGAGCTGTGACAGAGGGGGGTAAATCAAATTACACTTCCGGATCGTACAGCTTCGCCAATTCCGGCGGCGGGCCCAGAAGCGCAGGCGACAGAAACAGCGTGGTCGTCAGCACCCAGCCCAGGGAAATCATCAGCAATTCGCCCATGCTGGCGGTGCCGGGATGGATGCTCAGCCACAGGGTGCCGAAGCCCGAGGCCGTGGTGGCGGCGGAAAAGATCACCGCGCGGGTGAGGCTGGAGGCCAGGAAGCAGCGCTGGCCATGCCGCCAGGCGACCACGAAATAGATGTTGAAGGCCACCCCGATGCCCAAAAGCAAGGGCAAGGCGATGACATTGGCGAAATTCAGCCGCAAGTCCAGCAGCACACAGGTCGCCAGCGTCAAAAGACCGGCCAGCACCAACGGCACCAATGTCATCAGCACACTGTGCATGCTGCGCAGCACCAGCGCGAGCAGGATGGTGATGACCAGAAAGGACAAAATTCCCGCTTCGGTAAAAGCGCCCACGATGGTCTTGCCGGATTCGCGGATAGAAATCGGCGCGCCGGTGGCTTGCGGCACCACGCTCAACACCTGATTGGAAAAATTCGCCAAGGCGGCGGGATCGCTGCTCGGATTTTTGGGGAAAACTTGAACGCGCGCGGTGCCATCCTTGGCCACCCAATCGGCGCGCAGATCGGCGGGCATATTGTCCACGGTGATCGGCGCCGCCTTGAGCGAGTCCGACACCTGACCCAGCATGGTGACCAGCCCCGGAACGAGCGCTTCGCGCGCCCGTGCGACAGCCTTAGGCCCGGTCTTTACGACGGCATCCAGCGCGTCCGCCAGGCGGCGGGCATCTTGGGCGGGCCTGTCTTGCGCCTGCCCGGCGGCGGCGCGCAGTTTTTCCGCCGTGCTTTTGAAAGCAGCAATTTCTTCCGCCGGCGTGGGGGCAGGCAAGACATCAAAGGGATTCAGCGTGGCGTCCAACAGGCTGTTGGCGTCTGCGATCAGGGCCAGCTTTTCCTTTTGCTGGTCGGGCACGAAACTGGAAAGGGTCATGGTTTGAGACACCAGCGGCTCGTGCTGCAGGCGGCGGGCGATGGCATCGGCGTCCTGCAGCGAAAAGGCCGGCACATCGATGGTGTTGGGCGATGTGATCGGGTTTTTCATCAGATCGAGCAGGGTGGAAACCGATTCCACCTTGGGGCTGCGCAAGTTCAAGGGATTGGAATCGAACTGCACGAAGGCCGTCAATCCCAGAGACAGAACGCCCGCCGCCGCGAAGACGCGAATAATGTTGCGGCGGTGCTTGGTCATGAAATCGTCCACGCGGCCGAGGCTTTCAAAGCCCACATCTTCCTTCTCGCCGGGCGGGTTGAGCAGCATCAGCATGGCAGGCAGCATGGTGATGGAAAGCAAGAACGCCACGATCATCCCGATGCCGGCCACCAACCCCAGTTCGGCGACGCCGGTATAGCTGGTGGGCAGGAAGGAAAAGAATCCCGCGGCGGTGGCGGCGGCGGCCAGCGCCAGAGGAACGCCGATGCTATTGCCCGCGGCGGCCAGCGCCTCGGCCAGATTGTTGTTGTGATACCGTTCGCTGCGGTAGCGGACGGCAAACTGAATCCCGAAATCCACCCCCAGTCCCACAAATAAAGCGATGAAAGCGATGGAGATGATGTTGAACACGCCCACCGCTTTCAGGCCCAGCCCCATGGTGATGACCAGACCGACGAACAGGGTCACCAGGATGGCGGAGATGATCTTGAAGCTGCGCAGCGCCAGCCACAGGATCAGCAAGACCCCGCCCATCATGGCGCCCACCATCAATTCGACGCGATCGGTGATGGTGGCGAACTCCTCGTCCGCCAAGGGCACCGGCCCGGTCAAGCGAATGCGTACGCCATGCTCCGGCGTCAATCCCAAGGCGCGGGCCTGGGCGCGGATGGTGCTGCTGGCTTCCAAGCCCGGCTCCAGCGCATTGAAATCCAGACGCGGTTTGACCTCGATGAAGCGCCTCAACTCTTCCGGCCGGGCGGGGGCGCCGGTGATCAAGGACCGCCAGGACAGATACTGGGTTTTGCCTTTGTCTTTGTTTTTTTCTTTGTCTTGGGCGGCCGCAGCGGCGAACACATCGGCGAACTGGGACATGGCGCGGCCGAAATCGGCCAGCTTGGCTTCGCCCGCGCTCACGCCCAGAAGTACGGTGGACAGGTTGGTCATGATCCCGCGCAAGGAGGGGTCAAAGGCCAGCCCCCCCAGAAAGGGCTGGGCCTTGATCAATTGCTGGCTGGTGTCCTGCACCTCCTTGAGCGACAGGAACAACAACCCGTTCTGGTTGAAAAAGGCGCCATCGGGACGGCGGACATGGGTGAACAGCGCGGGATTTGCGCTGAGTTTTTCCGTCAGCCGCGCGGCCGCGGATTCCGCCCGTTCGGGCGTAGCGCCGTCCACCACAACAACGGTGAGGTTGCTCTTCTGGGGAAAATGGGCGTCGAAATTGGCCTGGCGCACGCGCCAACCCACCTTGGCGTCGATCAGCTGCTCGCTGTCGGTGTTGATGGCAAAATTCTGTTGTGTGTACCAGCCGGTGCCGCCTGTCAGCAGCAGGCATGCCAGGATCACCGCCCAAGGCCAGCGGCAACAAAATGCAACAATGCGTTTAACGACCGTCATGGGCGCCGGTTAGAGCATTTTTGGCGCGGTCTTAAAAGCCAAACCGGCTCAAAAATCGGGCAGCTCGGCGGTCCTGACGGAGCGGTTTTCAATCAGCCGCGCCCGGCGTTCCATGTACCAGGTACGCATGGTGGCGTAATAATCCACGCTGGCACGTTCGATGTCGCGGAAGGTGACAAGATTGGCGGAACGATTGTCCATCGAGCCCAGGGTGGACTTCATCAGGCCGACATAGTTGCGGCCCTCATAACGGATATAGCGCAAGGGCGTTGCATAGCCGTCGATATAATTTCCGGCGAAGTCACGCACATCGGTCGAGCCGCGGAACGGCAGAACCAGATAGGGTCCCGGCGGCACGCCATAGGTTCCCAGCGTCTCCCCGAAATCGCGGTTGCGGCCCGGCATGCCCCAATCGGTGGCGACGTCGAAAATTCCCGCCACGCCGATCGTGGTGTTGACCACAAAGCGTCCCGCCGCCACGCCGGCATCCTCGAAACGGGTTTGCAGCAGATTGTTGGCGACGGTCACCGGGCCGCCCAGATTGTCGAGCATATTGTGCAGGCCGACGCGCACGGTTTGCGGCACGGTGTTTTTGTAGGCGGTTGCCGCGGGGCGCCCCGCGTTGCGATCCAGTCTTTGGTTGAGATCGAAGAAAAAGCGGTTCACGTCCTCGAACGGATCATAGACCATGGTCGTATCCTGGTTTGCCGTCGTGGAGGCGCAGCCCGCCGCCAGCAAGCCTAAGACCAGGATCCCCACCACTCGGAATGTCTGCATCGCGCAAGCCCCCACCTGTGCTTGGAAAGCTAATCACTGTCGGGCGGGGGTGTGGAAGGGGGTTGGCCCCGTCCGTTCACCTTGTCGGAAAAAAAATCCGCTCCCTATCCGCTTTGGGGAACATTGCTGGCATGCGCCAAGGCTTTCGCTTAAACATATTCCGCCTGGAAATTGAGCAATCCCCACGGAAAGGCGTGTCATGACCCATCCGGACTTGCTGCGTCTGCGAAATAGCATCGACAATATCGATGCGGCCCTGATCCATCTTTTGGCCGAGCGGTTCAAATGCACCCAGGCGGTGGGGGAGTATAAGGCGGCCCACAATCTGCCCCCGGCGGACCCCTCGCGCGAGGCGGCGCAGATCGCGCGGCTGCGCATGTTGGCCGAGGACGCCAAGCTGGATCCGGACTTCGCGGAAAAATTTCTCAACTTCATCGTCAAGGAAGTTATTCGTCACCACGAGGCTATTGCGAAAAGCCGGACTTGAATTGCTGGACGAGTGCCAAGCGCCTCGTTTTTTTGATTCACCCCCATCTGTCGCAACTCGGGTTTGCGAAGACGCAAACACCTCGTTGCGACATCTTCCCCCTCTAGCGGCTTCGCCGAGAGGGGGAAGAAAGCTGGAGGATGCTGAAGGTCGCGCTGCGAAATGCAGCGCTCGAGCCTGGTTTAGAAGGCAAGCGGCTTTGCGTGTTTGACCTGCGGCAGCTTGGCGACGGCCGCCGCCACGGCATCCGGCACAGCGCCATCCACCTCAATCAGCGCAATCGCATCCTGGCCCGGGGCGCTGCGGCCCAGGGTGAAGTTGGCGATGTTGACCTTGGCATCGCCCAACAACGTGCCCAGCTTGCCGATAAAGCCGGGCTTGTCTTCATTGACGATGTAGAGCATATGCGGGGCGAATTCGGCGTCCAGGCCGATATCCTTGATCTGGATCAGCCGCGGGCGGCCGTCGGAGAACACCGTGCCGGCAACGCGGCGGGTGGTGCCGTCGCTCATGTCCACCACCAGCTTGACATAGCCTTCATAGATTCCTTGCGCATCGCGGCGGGTCTCGCTGATCTTGATGCCGCGTTCCTTGGCGACCACCGGGGCATTGACCATATTAACCTCGGCCAGGATCGGCTTGAGCAGGCCCGCCAACGCGGCCTGCGTCAACGCCTTGGTGTTGAGTGCCGACGGCGTGCCTTCATAAATGATCTCGATCGCGGTCAGGCTGGTGCCGGTCAACTGGCCCGCGAAAGAGCCCAATTTTTCCGCCAGGCTGATCCAGGGGCGTATTTTTTGCGCTTCCGACGCCGAGATAGACGGCATGTTCAAGGCATTGGTGATGGCGCCGGTGAGCAGATAGTCGGAAATCTGTTCGGCCACTTGGAGAGCGACATTTTCCTGCGCCTCGGTGGTGGAAGCGCCCAGATGCGGCGTTGCCACCAGCTTTTCGTTGCCGAACAGAACATGGTCCTTGGCCGGTTCGGTTTCGAACACATCCAGCGCCGCGCCCGCGACATGGCCATTGTCCAGGGCCGCTTTCAGCGCCAGCTCGTCAATCAACCCGCCGCGCGCGCAATTGATGATCCGCACACCCTTCTTGGTCTTGGCGATGGCGTCGGCGGAAAGAATATTCTTGGTCTCCGCCGTCAAGGGCACATGCAAAGTGATGAAATCGGCGCGCGCCAACAGATCGCTCAACACCACCTTTTCGATTCCCAAATCGTCGGCGCGTTCCTGGGACAGATAGGGATCGAAAGCGATGACCCGCATCTTCAGCCCTTTGGCGCGGTCGGCGACGATGCTGCCGATATTGCCGGCGCCGATCAGCCCCAGCACCTTGCCGGTGATCTCCACCCCCATGAAGCGGTTCTTTTCCCACTTGCCCGCCTGGGTCGAGGCATTGGCGGCGGGCAATTCGCGCGCCAAGGCCAGCATCAGCGAAATAGCATGTTCGGCGGTGGTGATGGAATTGCCGAAGGGCGTGTTCATCACGATCACGCCCGCCGCAGTGGCGGCAGGAATATCCACATTGTCGACCCCAATGCCGGCGCGGCCCACCACTTTCAGATTCTTGGCGGCTTTGAGCACATCGGCGGTGATCTTGGTGGCTGAGCGGATGGCGATGCCGTCATACCGATCCACGATTGCGATCAACTCGTCCTTGGAAAGACCGGTCTTTACATCTGCTTCAACGCCGCGGTCCTTGAAGATGGCGATAGCGGCGGGAGAGAGTTTGTCGGCGATCAGGACTTTGGGCATGGCGGTTCCTTGGCGAGGCTCAGGTTAAGGGCGAATGGCTCGGTTGCGCATGAAATCTCCCGCGCTGTGCGTTCAGTCCCTGATCTGCTGGAAGGCCCAATCCAGCCAAGGCGTCAACGCCTCAATATCGCACTTGTCCACGGTGGCGCCGCACCAGATGCGCAAGCCTGGCGGCGCGGCGCGATAGCCGGCAATGTCCAGCGCCACGCCTTCCTTCTCCAGCAGGGCGCACATCTTCTTGATCTTCTCGGTCTTGGCGTCGTCGGACAAGGCGGCGAAGAAGGGATCGGTGATGGCGATACAGACACTGGTGTTGGAGCGGATCGCGGCATCCTTGGCCAAGAATCCGGCCCAATCGGTCTTGGCGACCCATTGCTCCAAGGCCTGCAGATTGTCGTTGGAGCGCCCGATCAAGCCCTTGAGGCCGCCCACGCCTTCGGCCCAATCGAGCGCGTCGAGATAATCTTCCACCGCCACCATGGAAGGCGTGTTGATGGTCTCGCCTTCGAAAATCCCTTCCACGATCTTGCCGCTTTTGGTCATGCGGAAAATCTTGGGCATCGGCCAGGGCGGGGCGTAGCTTTCCAGCCGCGCCACGGCGCGGGGCGAAAGGATCAACATGCCGTGCGCGGCCTCGCCGCCCAAAACCTTCTGCCAGGAGAAGGTGACGACATCCAACTTCTCCCAGGGCAAATCCATGGCGAAAGCGGCGCTGGTCGCGTCGCAAATGGTCAGGCCTTGGCGGGTCGCGGGGATCCAATCGCCATCCGGCACTTTCACGCCCGAGGTGGTGCCGTTCCACACAAACACCGCGTCATGCGCGGGATTGTATTGCGCAAGATCGGGAAGCTGGCCATAGGGCGCCTTGAAGGTGCATGCGTCCTTGATCTTGAGCTGTTTCACCGTGTCGGTGACCCAATCTTCGGAAAAGCTTTCCCAGGCAAACAGGTCCACGGGCCGCGCGCCCAAAAGCGACCACAGCGCCATCTCCACCGCGCCGGTATCGGAAGCCGGCACGATGCCCAGCCGGTAATCGGCCGGCAGCCCCAGAAGCTTTTTGGTGCGCGCAATGGCGTCCTTCAGCTTGGCTTTGCCGGGCTTTGAGCGGTGAGAACGTCCCACCAGCGCGTTCTTGAGGGCATCGGGCGTCCATCCGGGACGCTTGGCGCAAGGTCCGGACGAAAAAAAAGGCCGCGCGGGACGCACAGCCGGATATTTGCCTTTGTCGGCAACTTCAGTCATCGCGGTTCATTCCTTCCGGAATGATAGCGCCTCGTTGGGGAGGCGTGGCCCACCGCCGATATAGGCGAGGGCCGCTTGCCGCGTCAACGCAAGAATCGATGAAAGACTGTGGGAACAGCGCAAGCTATTGGCGAGTCTTGCAAAAGTGATTTGAGAGTTCAGAGCGCCTGGAACATCACCAGGGCATCCACGAATCCCTGTATGGGATGATTGAAGGCGCCGGGTAGGCGGCCAACGATCTCAAAGCCGCAGGATTGCCACAGATGTACCGCGCGAACATTGGTCGTGACCACTAGGTTGAATTGCATGGCGCGGAAACCGCGCTTCTTGGCCTCCTGCAGCGAATTCAGGCACAGCGTCCGGCCGATGCCGCGCCCGGCTGTCTGCGGCAAGGTCATGTAACCGCAATTGGCGACATGGCTAGCCGGTCCGCCGCTATTGGCCTTCAGATAGTAAGTGCCCACCAGCGTGCCGTCTTCGTCCTCGGCCACGAAGATCGTGTGCTCCGGCCGCCACCAATAGGCCAGGGCGGCTTCGCGGCTGATATCGCGTGGTTGCGGATAGGTCTCACCGGCGCGCAAAACCGGTTCCAGAATTTTCCACAGCGCATCGTCATCCGCGCGGGTGCCGGGCCGGATGCGGATCAAATTTCGATCTCTCCGGTCAGATATAATGCGCAATCACCCTGGATGATGGTGCGCGCGCCATTGTTGGTGCAGATCAGATCGCCGCCGCGCGCCGAAGCCTAGCGTGCCTTCAAGGTCTTCTTGCCCAATCGCCTGGCCCAGAACGGCGTCAGGGCGCAATGGGCCGAGCCCGTCACCGGGTCTTCCGGAACCCCGTAATAGGGCGCGAAAAAGCGCGAAACCATGTCATAGGGCATCCCGCCTCCTGGCGCGGTGGCGATCAGCGATCCGGCGCCCACCTGCATGCCGACCTCTTGAAGATCGGCGGCGGGGTTAAGCGCTTTTATTTGATCCGGCGTTTCCCAAACGGCGATCAGCGCCTTGGCGCCGGCGCCGCCCTTGGCACTGATGAAAAGTTCGGTCGGCGGTATGCTGTTGAAGCTCTTGCCCAACGCTGCGGCAAAACCGGCTGGTGGCGTAAAGGCTTCCGAGTCCGCCGACGGAAGCGACATCACATTGCCGCTGCTGCCCCGCGTCACCACCAGTTCGCCGGAACGGGTCATGAAACGCGCTTCGCTCAGTGCCGTGTCGGTTCGGTTAAATATGACCCAGGCGCTGGCCAGGGTGGCATGGCCGCACAGATCGACTTCGGCATTGGGCGTGAACCAGCGCAGGCCGTAGCGGCCAGGTCCGGCCTTCACGAAGAAGGCGGTTTCGGCGAGATTGTTCTCGCCCGCGATGCGCTGCATCAGATCGTCGGCGAGCCAGGCGTCCAGCGGCACGATGGCCGCGGGATTTCCTTCCAGCGGTTTGCTGGCGAAGGCGTCGACCTGCCAGATTTTCAGCTTCATGGCGTTTCCCTTTTGTCATTCCCGCGAAAGCGGGAATCCATCTTCTTGGTGCGACACAAAGTTGGATGCCCGCCTACGCGGGCATGACAAAAAATCAGGCCGGGGCCGGCAAGGCGGCGGTGGTCATCGCTGCTTGCATGCCGCGTTGCAGCTTTTCGAACGCCCGCACCTCGATCTGACGCACGCGTTCGCGGGAGACGCCATATTTTTGCGACAGCTCCTCCAGCGTGGCCGGCTCTTCCTGCAGGCGGCGGGCCTGGAGGATATCCCGCTCGCGGTCGGTCAACTCCTTCATGGCGCCGACCAGCAATTGATGGCGGTCGCCCATCTCCTCGCGCTCGGCCAGGCGGGTTTCCTGGTCGGCGGTTTCGTCGGCCAGCCAATCCTGCCATTCGCTTTCCGATTCCGAACGCAAAGGCGCGTTGAGCGAGGCATCGCCGCCGCCCGACAGGCGGCGGTTCATTTCCGTCACTTCGGTTTGGGTGACGCCCAACTGATCGGCCAGGGTGGCGGTGTGGTCGGGGGTAAGATCGCCTTCCTCGATGGCGCCGATATTGTTCTTGGCCTTGCGCAGATTGAAGAACAGTTTTTTCTGGGCGGCGGTGGTGCCCATCTTCACCATGCTCCAGGACCTGAGCACATATTCCTGGATCGAGGCTCTGATCCACCACATGGCATAGGTCGCCAAACGGAAACCGCGATCCGGATCGAAGCGCTTGACGGCCTGCATCAGGCCGACATTGCCTTCGGAGACGATTTCGGACACCGGCAGGCCATAGCCGCGATAGCCCATGGCGATCTTGGCGACCAGACGCAAATGGCTGGTGACCAGGCGGCGCGCGGCCTCCGGGTCTTCATGCTCCTTCCAACGTTTGGCGAACATGTATTCGTCTTCAGGAGACAAAAGCGGAAATTTTCGGATCTCGCTCAGATAGCGCGAGAGACCGGCATCGCCCGACAGAACGGGAAGTCCACGACTGCTCACTCAAAACCCCCTTGTCCGGGCGCTAAAAAGGATAACGCCTGAACGTCTCGACAGTTGAGGAGAGATAATCAGGCCTAAGTCTTATTCAATCCCCGAAGCGCCTTCGCAAGTTCCGCAAAATCCGCAGGCCAGGGGGCTTCGAAACGCAGGGTCTTGTGCAGGCTAGGGTGCTGAAATCCCAGGACAAAAGCGTGCAAGGCCTGGCGCGGGAATTGCGTGGCCGCTGTAAACGCATGCCCTTCGGCGTCGGACTTGGCCTTGGGCGCGGCCCGGTTTCGGCCATATTGCGCATCCCCGATGAGCGGATAGCCCAGATGGGTGAGATGGACCCGGATCTGGTGGGTGCGCCCGGTCTCCAGCCGGCATTCGATCAAGGAAGCAAAAGGGCGCCCCGATGCAATTTGGTTTGGCGTCCCGAATTTCTCGATCACCTTGTAGCGCGTCGCCGCGCGTTTACCGCCCGCGCGCAATACCGCCATGCGTTTGCGGTCGAATTGGCTGCGGCCGATCTGACTTTCGATCAGCCCGGCGCTATCGCGCGGACTGCCCCACAGAATCGCGTTATAGACGCGTTCGATGGTGTGATTGGCGAACTGCTTGGCGAGGCTGGCCATGGCGCGCTCATTCTTCGCCGCCACCAACAGACCGGACGTATCCTTGTCCAGCCGATGTACGATGCCGGGCCGCGCTTCGCCCCCGATAGCCAGGTTTTTCTCGCCGCAATGGGCGATCAGGGCATTGACCAGCGTGCCATCGGGATTTCCGGCCGCCGGATGCACCACCAAACCGGGCGGCTTGTTGATGACGATCAAGTCTTTGTCCTCATAGACCACGGCCAGCGGAATATCCTGGCCTTGCGGAATGGCGGATGCGGTGGGCGGCACGATCACGGAGTAGCTGTCACCCGGTTTGACCCGGTGATTGGCGTCTCTTATCGTCTTTTCGCCCAACCGGACCGCTTTGCCCTCCAGCAATTGCTGAAGCCGCGAGCGGGAAAAATCGGGCAGCGCGGCCGCCAGGAAACGGTCCAGCCGCCAGCCGGCATGATCCGCACCGGCAAGCGCCGTGCGATGATCGCGTAAGGAGTTTTCTGTGTCCGACATGCCCGTTGATGACCAAGCCCGGCCGCCGGCGACAAGCCACCGCACCGCCTGGGTGATCGTCATTATCATGAGCACGCTTTTTGTGCTGGCTCTTTTGGCCACCATCTGGGGCTTTGCCCGCCAGGCGCGGATTTTGATGGCGGGGCGCGCCGCATCCAGCAATATTGCGCCGGCGCCGGCGGGACCGGCCGCTATGGTGACCTTGGCGCCGGGCGCCCGCATTGTCTCCGCCACAACCGAGGCCGGCAAGCTGGTGTTGCATGTCTCAACCCCTCGGGGCAGTGAAGTGGAGATCATCGATCTGGCTACGGGCAAGTTGACCGCGCAGGTCAAGACCGCGCCGCCGTGACGGGCGTCTTGCTGCCGGAAGAATTGCGCAGCGCCATTCTGAGGGAAGCGCGCGCCTTCCATCCGCGCGAATGCTGCGGACTGCTGGAAGGGGTGCGCGAGGGCGCGGATTTTCGTGTCACGCGGCTTCACCCGGTGCGCAATCTGGCCGCCGCCTCCGACCGTTTCGAGATGGACCCGCAGGATCAGTTCGCCGCTCACAAATCCGCGCGCGCCCGGGGTCATGTTGTCATCGGCTGCTATCATTCCCATCCGGATGGACGGGCTCAGCCGTCGCAACGCGATCTTGCCGGGGCGGGCGAGGAAAATTTTCTATGGCTGATCGCGGCGCACGAAACGCTGGCGGCTTTTGTTTACTTGTGCGGCGAATTTGTGGGCGCCGATTGGGTCACATCGTCCGAATAGGTGCGGAACTTGCCGCCCTGAAACAAAACGTCACGCGAACTGATCTCATCCACCACATAGCCGGTCTCATCGGCGATTTCGACGGTTTGGTGATTCAGCGATCCGCCATGCAACAGCTTTTCGCCCAAAATTTCCCGGATAGTGGAAATGGCTTCCTGGCGTGCCGCCTCGGCATTGGGCAGATATTGACCTTCCCAATCGCGGTTGAGAGTTTGGCCTTCGCGGACATGGAAGAAGTACTGGGGCATGGCCTTGGCGAGACTGGGCTATTCCAGGACCTAACACCCGAACCGCCCCCCCCGTTCCGGTCCCGCCCGCGCCGCCGGTGGGGGAGGCGTCGCGGAACTTGCGGCGTTGTGGCGGCGCCCGCTATAAGCGCGCTCCCGCTGGCTCCCATCGTCTAGCGGTTAGGACGCGGCCCTCTCAAGGCTGAAACAGGGGTTCGATTCCCCTTGGGAGCGCCATTCGTTTCGTTCGCGATGCGAACGCCAAGGCCGCGCGGATCGGCACGCGGCCATCGAGGAAAGTGGCTCCGACAAACGAAAACGGCGCCCGAAGGCGCCGCTTCCATTAAAATGGCCAGATGCCGTTAGGCGGACTTCACCTTCCGGCGGCGCATTGCCGCCAGACCGGCAAGACCGGCGCCGAACAGCGTCAAGGTAAACGGCTCCGGGACTTCCCCCGGATCGACGATCTCTCTTCCGAGATGGAAAACGCCATCCATGTTGGTGCTCAGAAGAGACCATTCGGCGGAAGGGGAAGCGATCGGAATGTAGGTGAACTGGTAGTCACCCTCACCCAGACCGGCGAAAGTGACCCCTTGCCAGTGATCGACGGGTCCGCAGGCAGGACATCCGGCATTGAAGGGCGCTTCGGTCGCGACCAACGGAAGGCTGTTAGGGACCGATCCGTTCCAATCCGCGTAAAAATTTGTGGTCCCGTCAATAAGCCCTGCCGGCTTAAATCCGACGCCGGTTCCTGTCAGCATCGTGAAAGGATTGACAGTCGGACCGAATACGGTCCCCAGCACGCCTTCCAGTTGCAAGCTGCCTTCCAGGTGATGTCCGCCATGGCCGTATGTCCCCAGCCAGATATTCACGGAGCCAGGTCCGGCATTTTCAAATCCGATCGAAATCGCATGTGCGGAAGCTTGTCCCGCGCCGACAACGAGTCCGGCAAAAAGTCCGACTACTGCGGCCGCTAAAAATTGCTTCTTCATAGGAAACCCCTGGTGGATGCCTCTCCGGACAAAGGCCCAGGGCGGCGGTGAATTGGTAACTACAACCAAGCAAGCTTCGAGCCATCTTTGGGCCACTATAAAATATCATTAATGTTCAGGCGTTTACCATATCTCCCCCTATTCTGATCTCCTGACATTGTAAACCATGTTGACAGTTTTCGGACGCTTTCGAATGCGCCGTGAAACTGACGCGCCGTCGAATGACCCGTGTCGGACTTGATCGCGATTCACGGCCAACCGCCTTCAACCCTTCCGGCGCGTCATTGGCTTCGTCCACATCGCGAAGGAAGCGAACGCCACGGCCGGGCGCGTGTCGGCGCAGAGAGGGCGGGCGCAGCCAAGTTACCAGCGCACAAAGCAAGGTCTTTAATTCATGGCGCGCTTCGCCTGTCATGGCCGAAACTCCAGCAGAAACGGGCATTTCGGCCAGCCGCGGGCTGCTTGTTTGCAGGCGCACCAGCCTGTAGGTTCGCCCGGATTTTTCGAGAAGCCAGCGCTCCATGCCGTTGCTCAGGTTCATCCCCGAGACGACCAATGTCGATTTCGTCAAATACCGCTTCTGGGCGTTTGGCGTGGACGGCCTGCTCCTAGTGGTTTCGATCGTCTCGATCTGGCTCTATGGCTTCAACCTGGGCATCGACTTCACCGGCGGCGTGCTGATGGAAGTGAAGTCCGCCCAGACCATCGATATCGGCAAGATGCGCGCCGATGTGGATAGTTTGGGCTTTCCCGAAAGCCAGCTTCAATATTTCGGCGGTGGCGGCGGATGCGACCAACCGGTCAATAGCTGCGTGATGATCCGCGTCCAGCCCAAGGAAGTGGCGACGCTGGACCAGAACGACGCCGACCAGGCGGTGGTGCGCGAAATCCGCGCCAAGCTGGGGTCGGACTATCAATATCGCCGCACCGAAGTGGTGGGTCCCAGGGTTTCCAACGAACTTTTGAATGACGGTATTCTGGCCACCATTCTGGCCGTGGCGATGATCTCGATCTATGTCGCGGTGCGCTTTGAATGGCAGTATGGCGTCGGCGCTCTGATCGCCACCGGTCACGATGTGTTCGTCACGGCCGGTTTCTATTCGGTGATGGGGCTGGACTTCAACATCAACACCGTGGCCGCGCTGCTTTTGCTGGCGGGCTATTCGATCAACGACACGGTGGTGGTCTTCGACCGTATCCGCGAGAACCGGCGCAAATACAAACGCATGTCCCTGGTGGACATGATCAATCTGTCGACCAATCAGATCGCCACGCGCACCACTTTGGTGTCGGTGGCGACCTCCTTGTCGGTCATTCCGTTGCTTTTCGGCGGCCATGTGCTGGAGAATTTCAGTATCGCCATTCTGTTCGGCATCGTGGTGGGGACCTTCTCCTCCACCTATGTCGCCTCGATGCTGTTGCTCTATATGCCGGCGGTCGGCGGCGGCAGTGCCGACACTAAGTCCGAAGAAGCTGTGGCTTAACGCACGCTAGCCGCGAGGATTTTGCGGCCTGAGCAGGGTTGCTAGCGACAGCGTAGCAACGAGCGAAGTGGGCATGGTAGCCCATGAGCGACGAGGTGAGTAGCGCCAGCGTACGAACAGCTCAGGACGCAAAAGACCGCGGCTAGAGCGGGAACCAGTCGCGGCGATTGCTATACACCTGATAATGCGCGTTGACCCCTGCGCGCAGGCCCACGCCGGTCCGCATCGGCGCCAGGGTGACGCCGTCGCTGCGCTGGTAATTGATGCCCAATCCGGCCACCAAATAGAAGCTGCCTTCCACGCCGGGGAAGCGCTGAATCAGCCTTTCGTCCTCGCGCAGGTTATAGACCAGGGTGAAGCATTTGGAGGCGTTGCCGCCAACATCAAAGCCCACCGAGGGTCCGCGCCAATAAACCTGCTTGGGTTCGCGGGTCTTGCGGATCAGCCAGCCCGAACCGTAGCGCACGCCCACCACAAAAGCGCCGGAGCCCTCATCGCCCTTGATATAGGCGTCGGGCCGGCCCAGATCGCCGAACACATGCTCGACGCCCTTGGCCATGGCTTCGGTGGTGATACCGAAGAAATTCGCGCCCGCGTCGGTGATCTCATCGGCGGTGTATTGCAGGTCGGTGGCGCGGGCCTTGGCCTGGGCGTTGTCGTTCTGCTGCGGATCGGCGGCGTGCGCGGGCAGGATCGAGACCAACGATCCCGTCACGGCGGGCGTTGTTCCCAGGGCCACCAAACCGGTGAGGAATTTCTTGCGGTCCATGTCGCTCTCCATCAAGGCGACCGGCGCGTAAGCCGGCGAATCAGGTGCCCTACCGCGCGGTATCTTTACGCCGATTGGGGCTTTTTTGCATGCAAAATGCGACTAGTGTCGTGGTTTCGAAGTTCGCACACAATTGATATCAGGCTCCCAGCGAACTTCGAAACCAAAACGACACTAGAATCAATAATTTGCTAGTGTCCTTCGATTCTGAAATTCGTCCTGAACTTGATATAGAGATCATGCGAATTTCGGAATCGGGACACTAGGATGGGGACGCGAAATGGAAACGCCCCCCGATAACGACCGCAAAGCTGCGCTTTCCGTGGCGGGGTGGATCGCGCTGGCGATCCTGGTGTGCTTGTTTTTCGCCTCGCTCTGGTATGCGGTAAAAGTCTGGAACGCGATGGCGGGCGTTGCGATGAGCGGCTGGGGCTGGCTGTTCCTCAGCCTGGGCGTGGTGGTGACGATCGGCCTGGGCGCGGGGTTGATGGCTCTCGTTTTTTACTCCTCCCGCCACGACATGGATCAATAACGCTACCTGCCGCGCGCGATGAAAGGTCCATTGAGGAAACCCGGCTTGCCGTAACGGAACGGAGTGCCTTCCCAGGTCGTGACGCTGCCGCCCGCCGCGCGCAGCACCGCATGACCGGCGCCGGTATCCCATTCCATGGTCTGTCCGGCGCGGGGATAGATGTCGGCTTCGCCCGCCGCCACCAGACAGAATTTCAGCGACGAGCCGGCATTGGTATGGCCTTTGATCGGTAGCGTCTTGAGCAACGCATCGGTTTTGAGGTCGGGATGAGAACGGCTGGAGACCGCCACCAGGCCGTCGGGCGCGGGCGCGCGCGCCGCGATGGAACGCAAGGTCCCACCGGAAAGTTCAAACGCGCCTTCGCCCACCCGGCCCACGAACAACCGGCCGATGGCGGGCGCAAGCACCACGCCGCTGACCGGCTCGCCGTCCACCACTTCGCCGATATTGACGGTGAACTCGCCGCCGCGTTTCACGAACTCCTTGGTGCCATCCACCGGGTCCACCAAAAAGAAACGCGATCCGACCTGCGACACCCGGCCGGCAGCGGCTTCTTCCTCCGCCACCACCGGCACTTGCGGAAAGGCGGCGCCCAGCTCCGCCAGGATCAGCTTTTCGGCTTCTTCGTCGGCATCGGTCACCGGCGAACGGTCGGCTTTCACCCGCGTGTCACAGCCGGCTTCATAGTGGCGCATCACCACCTGGCCGGCGGCCTGGGCAATGCGGACCAGGGTTTCCAGATGGGGGGACAGCGTTGCGTCCATATTAAGAATTCCTTAAGACGCGACAGCCGATTAACCAATTGCTAACCAATGGGGCCGCATTGAGTTCGTCCATGACTGAGATCGAGTTTGCCGCTTTGCTGGTCAGCCGGGTTTGCCACGACCTTGTCGGGCCTTTGGGCGCCGTGGTCAACGGCATGGAAGTGCTGGAGGACGAGCGCGACCCCGCCATGCGCGCCGATGCCATCAAACTGGTGACCATGAGCGCCGATCAGGCGCTGGCTCGTATCCAGTTCATGCGAATCGCTTTTGGCGCGGCCGGTTCGGCGGGCGCGGAGCTGGATTTGGGCGAGATCGGCCGTCTGGTCGGCGGGCTCTTGGAAGGCGGCAAGGTACAACTGGCTTGGAATGCGCCCCGTCTCTATTGGGCCAAGGACTGGGCCAAGCTTTTGATGAATGCCACTTTGCTCGCGGCCGATTGTCTGCCGCGCGGCGGAGTCGTAACTGTGGAGGCTGGTCCCGACGCACAGACGCCGTCTTTCCATATTCGCGCGCAAGGCTTGAACGCCCGCATTACCGAGGACATGGACCGCGCTTTGAAGGGGGAGGCGTTGAATGTGGACGCCCGGCACGTCCAACCTTTCCTCGTGCACAAACTGTCGCGCAGCGTGAATGCCGCCTTGACGGTGACGCCGTTGGAAGGTGCAGTGGAACTGACGGCCGGCTAAGTCGCGCCACGCACCAGAGGTAGCCATGAAACATAGCCTGATCGTGGACGACAGCCGCGTGGTCCGCACGGTCGTGCGCCGTATCCTGGAAGAACGCTCCTATACCGTGGCGGAGGCCGAGGACGGGATGGGCGGGCTTCGGGCCTGCCGGGAAAAGATGCCCGACCTGATCTTTCTGGACTGGAATTTGCCCAGCATGAAGGGCCTGGAATTCCTCAAGAGCGTACGCGGCCAGCAGGGCGGCGACCATCCGATCATCCTGTTCTGCACCACCGAGAGCGACCAGGCCGAGATCGCCGCCGCCATGGCGGCGGGCGCCAACGACTATGTGATGAAGCCGTTCGATGCGGAAGCGGTGCGCGCCAAACTCGAAAGCCTGGGCGGCTAGGCCATGTCAGGCCAGGATCTTTGCGCTCAACCGTTCCAGCACTTTCAACGGGGCGCGCTCGGGCTGGGCCATTTCGCCAATGTCCAGGTGGAAAGTCTGCTCCAGCGCGAATTCTCCACCTAGCGCCGCATGCAACACCTGATCGGTGAACGCGAGCCAGCAGCAACCGGGCGGAAATTCGATTTGCTGGTGCGGGCTGTTTTGCTGGAAACCCCCATCCCGCTTGGCGGCGTCGTGCAAGGACAACATTAGTTCGTCATAACGGCTGCGCCGACCTCGCGTAACGCCCAGTTTTTCATACAGCCAGGATTTTCCGGGCAGCTGCGGGCCGACCTTGGGAAGGAAGGCGCGCGCAAAATCCTCGAAGGGCTGACCGACATGCCAGTGGCGCGAACTGTGCGGCGCGACATTGGCGAAGAAACGCAAGATACGCCGGCCCCGCATGGGACGGGACGGAAAGGCATCGATATGCAACAGCCGGTCGTCCTTGATCTTGGAATAATGCCGGCCCTTAACTTCAACCGGACGAAAAGACGTGCGGGCACGCTCAACATCGCGGTACGGGAGCAAATCCTGCACCAGCGCCGTGGCTTGGCTGCCGAACCGCTCCATCATCACCGCAAGCGCCTGGGCCGCCTCGCCGGTCAGAGAACTGGCCTGCATCTTTCCGGTGGTGTGATCGAGCGAGATATTCTTGGCCTTGCCGTCGGAGACGCGGGCATCCAGAAATTGTTTTTCGCCTTTCTCCAAAATAAATTTCAGGTCGGGAAAGAACAGGACTGCGCCTTGCTCCAGCGCGGCGGTGGCGCGCGCTTTCAGGGCCGCATCGAACGGCCCTTTCCAATCGCGCAAGGGCATGGTCTCAAGCATCGGTCATGGCACCATAGACCAAAGTCCGGAGATCGCGGCGCAGCCTGACCCGCCGCGCCGTGTCGGCGATCGCCTGAGTCATGAAGACCACCGCCATATCTTCCTGGGGATCGACAAAAAAGGTGGTGGAGGCCATGCCGCCCCAGGCAAATTCCCCTTTGGAGCCGGGAATACCCACCCGCACCGGGTCCAAGGTCACCGCCACGCCCAAGCCAAAGCCGATGCCGCGATACCCGCTTTCGTTGAAAGAATCGGCGGCAGGGGTCAGCTCGGCAATTTCCTTTTCGTCCGGCAGATGATTGGCGGTCATCAAGGCCACGGTCTTGGGCGACAGGAGCCGGACGCCGTCCAGCTCGCCTTTGTTCAGCAGCATCCGGCAGAAGCGCAGATAATCCGCCGCCGTGCCCGCCAGCCCGCCGCCGCCCGATTGCAGCTTCGGAGCCGCGAACCAGGCGGAGGTTGCCGGATCGTCGAACAGCTCCAGTTTGCCGTCCTTGAACGCATAGCAGGCCGCGAAACGCGCGCGCGCGGCAGGCGCCAGAAGGAAATCGGTGTCGGTCATCTTCAACGGCGCCAGGATTTTTTCCCGCACAAAATCGGCATAGGGCCGGCCGCAGATATGCTGGATCAGATAGCCCACCACATCGGTTGCCACCGAATAGATCCAGGCCGTGCCGGGTGAATACTCCAACGGCAATTTTTCCAACTGCGCGATCATGGCGGCAAGGCCGCCTTCACTGTCCATTTCGGCGATGCGCAGGGCGCGATATTGGGCGTCGATCGGCGTGCGGTTGTGGAAACCATAGGTGAAGCCGGCGGTATGCCGCAGCAAGTCCAATACCGTCATGGGGCGTGTCGGTGCGCTGCCGCCTTGAACCTTCAAGTTGGCAAAGCCCGGAATAAAGCGCGTCACCGGATCGTCCAGCGCGACCAGCCCCTCTTCCATCAGCATCAACAGCGCCACCGTTGTGACCGGCTTGGTCATGGAATAAAGCCGGAAGATCGCATCCTCTCGCATGGGCGCGGCGCGGGCTATGTCCATCAGGCCAACCATGCTGTGATGCGCCAGCCGCCCATGCCGCCAGATCAAGGTCTGGACGCCCGGTAGCAAGCCCGCATCGACCTGTTGCTGCAGGAAGTGCGGGATGCGGGCCAGCCTTTGGTCGGAAAAACCCGATGGCATCGTCATGGTTTGGTTATACTAAGCCTTGCCATGAATGACATATCCCAAAACTGGCCCCAGCTGTCGCTGGCAGAGGCGTATGCGCGGCTCACCGCGCCGGGCGCGGCTTTTGAAACCATCGAAACGGTGGTGCGCGGCATTCCCATGCGTGTCTGGAAGCATTGCCCCCAAACGGCTGCCGAGGCTTTCATGCAGGCGCGCAGTCATGGCGAGCGGGAATTTCTGGTCTATCAGGACGAGCGCGTGAGCTTCGAGGGTTTTGCGCGCGCCGTCCTCAAAGTGGCGGAGCTGCTGACCGGGCAGGGGCTGAAAAAGGGCGACCGGGTGGCATTGGTCATGCGCAACCTGCCGGAATGGCCAGTGGTGTTTATGGGCGCCCTTTTGGCGGGCGCCATTGTGGTGCCGCTCAATGCCTGGTGGACCGGAACGGAACTGGCCTATGGCATTTTGGATTGCGGCGCGCGCTTTGTCTTTGCCGATGCCGAACGGCTGGCGCGGCTGAAAGATCTGCCGCCTTCGGTCGAACGGGTGTTTGCTGTGCGCGCCGCCAATCCGCCCGCCGATGTTCTGGTGCTGGAGGATGTGCTCGGCGCGCCCGCCCATTGGCGCGATCTGCCGGCTGGCCGGATGCCGGATGTGACGCTGTCCCCGGAAGACGATGCGACCATCTTTTACACCTCCGGGACCACCGGCGCGCCCAAAGGCGCTTTGGGCACGCATCGTTCCCTCACCACCAATATTTTTGCCGCGCCTTTTTCCGAAGCGCGCAATCAATTGCGGCGAGCATCATCAGATGCGAAGGCCGGATCGGAGGGGAAACAAAAAATTACGTTGATCGCGGTGCCGTTTTTTCATGTCATCGGCAGCCTTTCCATTCTGCTGCCCAGTATGGCGGCGGGCGGCAAGCTGGTGCTGATGCGAAAATTCGATGCCGTGGAGGCGCTGGCCCTGATCGCGCGCGAGCGGGTGACGGTGACCGGCGGGGTGCCCGCCGTGGCGCTGGCGCTGTTGGAACAGATCGGCGGTCATGACGTCTCGTCGCTGGAACTGGTCACCTTCGGCGGCGCGCCGTCGCCCCATGCTTTGCCGGAGCAAATTCACCGATGCATGGGCGCCATGCCGGGGCAGGGCTGGGGCATGACGGAAACCTCCGCCACCTGCACCACCCATTCCGGCAAAGACTATCTGCACCGTCCCGCAAGCTGCGGCCCCGCCCTTCCGGTCAGCCGTCTTAAGATCGTGAAAGACGGGATCGAGCAACCGCCAGGTAGCGCCGGAGAGCTTTGGGCGTTTGGTCCCAATATCGTGAAAGCTTACTGGAACAGGCCGCAAGCCACGGCGGAGCGCTTTTGCGACGGCTGGCTGAAAACCGGCGATCTTGCGATGCTGGACGAAGAAGGTTTTTGCACCATCCTGGATCGCGCACAGGACATGCTGATCCGGGGCGGCGAGAATATCTATTGCGTCGAGGTCGAGAATATCCTCACCCAGCATCCGGCGGTGCTGGACGCGGCGCTGATCGGCCTGCCGCATCCGATTTTGGGAGAGGTGCCGGCTGCTTTGGTGCAAGTGCGCGCCGATGCGGCGATCAGCGAAAAAGCCTTGCAGGATTTTGCCGCGGAACGATTGGCCGCTTTTAAAGTGCCGGTCCAAATGCATCTGTCGCAGCAGGCCTTGCCGCGGAATGAAGGGGGCAAATTGGTGAAAAGCGAACTGCGCAAGCTGTTCGGCGTACAGCTGCGCCCATGACCTTGCCCATGGCCTTGCATGTCACGCCGCACATCATCATTGCGGACCATGAGCTGGAGGAACGGTTCATTCGCAGCTCCGGTCCCGGCGGTCAGAATGTCAACAAAGTGTCGAGCGCCGTGCAGCTGCGCTTTGACGTGCGCGCTTCATCCAGCCTGACCGAGACGGCGCGCCAGGCCCTGCTCGCCAGCGGCAAGCTGACGCAAGACGGGGTGCTAGTGATCACCGCTCAGCGCTTCCGCGAGCAGGACAAAAATCGCGCCGACGCCCGCGCGCGGCTGGTGGAGATCGTGCGGCGGGCCGCGACGCCCAAACGGCCGCGCCGCGTCACCAAGGTGCCCAAGGCCAGCAAACACAAGCGGCTGGAGAACAAAAAACATCGCGCCGCGATCAAGCACGGCCGCGCCAAACCGGAATAATTCCTAGAGCAAGTTGGGACCAGATTGAACCACTGCGCCGGAGGGATTTTGTGGCCCCGGCGTGCGTCGTACGCCGATTTTCCAATTGCGCGGCTATGCCGCGCGGGGCAGGAGAAAGGCGTAGCCCGTATCGGGAATACGGGCAAGCCTTTCGACGAACTCACGACGCAAAAGACCCCGGCCCTTCGGGTTGGGTTGCGGCGGGCGCCCGCGGCGTCGCCGTGCTCGACCGTATTGCCGATACGCTCTTCGCACGTCGGTACGCTGTCGCTACCGACTCTGGCGGATCGCCTTGCCGCAACCCAACGCAGTTGATTCCATCTGGTCCCAACTTGCTCTAAGGCCGCGCCAGCATATCCACGACCAGGTCGCACATCCGGTCGGGATCGAAGGGTTTGATCAAGGTGCGGATCTCGCGCGCCTTGAGCGCGGCCGGCGGCGGCCGCTCGGCGGCATAGGCGGTCATCATCAGGATTTTGAGTTCGGGGCGCAGCTTGAGCGACTCCTCCACCAGATCATAGCCGTTCATGTTGGGCATCACGATGTCGGACAGAAGCAGGATCGCGGCGGGATTGCTTTTCAACAATTGCAGGGCTTCGACGCCATCGGCGGCTTCGGCAACCGTCACGCCCTTGCTGGCCAGCATGGCGGAGATCAGGCTGCGCAACTGTGTTTCGTCTTCGGCGAGGATGACTTGGTTCATGGAATCGGCCCCTTCTATATTTTTGTGAGGTTCGCCGTGTTTTCCGCGTCAACTCCAGTGCTTAGTGAAAGTCGCCGCAGTATACTGTATGTGGTGATAGTTCCAAAGCACCCGTAAAAGTTGTGTTCCGTCTGCGGAGGAACTGCCCGAGGGTGGTCCGGTCCGTATACGGATGATACCCCTGTCACGATAAGCTGTTAGCCCCGTTACCGAATCGTCGCAATCGGGCTTATGATGGGGCGATGGTGGAATCGTTCGTGCGCCTGCGCGCCACGGCCTGGCCTCTGGTGATCGGCGCGATCGCAGGCGGAGCCCTGGTGTTGTTTGCCGGGCCCGGCCTGTTTTGGGCCCTGACGGCCCTGGGCCTGGCGGCCCTGCTGATCATTCAGTTTGTCACCTTCCAGCAGCCGATTCTGCGAACCCCGGAAGAGAAGGACGACGATCCCCTGGCGGCCTTGCCGCCGATGACCAGGCTGTTGCTGGACCCGCTGCCCATTCCGGTGATGCTGCTGGACGACAATGAGCGGGTGCTTTTCGTCAACCGGTCGATGCGGGATGTGCTGGGTCCCGGACTGGATCGCAAGCGGGCCTCCTCGGTGTTGCGCAACCCCGATGTGCTGGGGGCGATCGCGGACGCACGTCAAGGTTTTTCCACCAATGTACCCTTCAGCCAGCCGGTGCCGATCGAACGGCACTTCCAAGCCTATGCCGCCCGTATCAGTGTTTCGCCCTCCGTGACCGCGCTTTTGTTGCACGACCTGACCGTGGTCAAGCGCAGCGAGCAATTGCGCGCCGATTTCATCGCCAATGCCAGCCATGAACTGCGCACCCCGCTGGCGGCGGTATCGGGATTCATCGAAACCTTGCGCGGCCATGCCAAGGAAGACGAGGCGGCCCGCGACCAGTTCCTCGACATCATGAGCGTCGAAGCGGCCCGTATGCGCCGCTTGATCGACGATCTTTTGTCGCTCAGCCGCATCGAGATGAATGAGCATGTGAAACCGGAAGGCCGCATCAGCTTGGAAAGCACGGTGCGTCAGGCCGTCGCCGCGCTCAAGCCGCTGGCCGCCCAGGACGGCATATCCGTGTCGGTGGAAGCCGATCCGAATATGCCGCCCGTGATCGGCGAGCAGGACGAGCTGGTGCAATTGTTCCAGAATCTGATTCACAATGCCATCAAGTATGGTCGGGAGAACGGGACCGTGCGGGTTGCCCTGGGCCAGTCGCCGGAGGGGCAGGTTTTCGCAGCGGTGCACGACGATGGCGAAGGCATTGCTCCCGGTGCCATCCCCCGCCTGACCGAGCGATTCTACCGGGTGGATGTGAAGCGTTCGCGGGAAAAGGGCGGTACCGGGCTGGGTCTGGCCATTGTTAAGCACATCATCAGCCGCCATCAGGGGCGGTTGAGCATCGAGAGCAAAGTGGGGGAAGGCAGTGTATTTACTGTCTTTCTTCCCGCCGCGCCGCCGGAAATACCGGAGGAAGAAGCCACCCCAGAGCCTGTCACGGAAATGTTATAAAACAGTCGCATAGGATTGGCGTGAACCGCTTATGCGGGGACACTGAACGGGACCGCGCAATGAATGATCACACCGTGAAATCTTTCGGGGAACAGCTCGAAACCCTTTCGGCTCTGGTGGCCCAGATGGGTGGGCTGGCCGAATCCCAGTTCGCGGCGGCCATCGAGGCCATCGCGCGCCGCGACAGCGTGGCGGCGGAACGTGCGGTGGGGGGCGATGCCCGCATCGACGAAATTCAGCAGGAAATCGAGGAACGCGCCGTGAAGCTGCTCGCTTTGCGCCAGCCCATGGCGGTGGACCTGCGCGAGACGCTGGCCGCGATCAAGACCGCGGCCGAACTGGAACGGATCGGCGATCTGGCCAAAAATATCGCCAAGCGCGCCTTGGTGCTCAACCGCGAGCCGCCTATCCGTCTGACCCAGAGTCTGGCCCGGATGGGCAAGGCGGCGCAGAACCAGCTCAAGCAGGTGCTGGACGCCTTCACCAGCCGCAACGCCGAGGAGGCCGAGGCGGTATGGAACCGGGACGGTGAGATCGACGAAATCTACAACAGCCTGTTCCGCGAGCTTCTGACCTACATGATGGAAGATCCGCGCACCATCAGCCTGTGCACCCATCTTCTGTTTGTCGCCAAGAATATCGAACGCAGCGGCGACCACTGCACCAATATCGCGGAGGTCGTGTACCACATGGTGCGTGCCGGCCATCTCGCCGCCAACCGCCCCAAGGCGGACACCACCAGCGAAACGTCGGTTCCCTACGAGACCCCTGCATGAGCAAACCCACCGTTATGGTTGCCGAAGACGAAAGCGCTTTGGTCACCCTGTTGCGCTACAACCTGGAACGGGAAGGCTATCGGGTGCTGGAGGCGCGTGACGGTGAGGAGGCGCTTCTGGTCGCCGCCGAGGAAAAGCCCGATCTGGTGGTGCTGGATTGGATGCTGCCACAGCTTTCCGGCATCGAGGTTTGCCGCCGCCTGCGCGGCCGCCAGGAAACCCGCAATGTACCTATCATTATGCTGACGGCGCGCGGCGAGGAATCCGACCGCATCCGCGGCCTGGACACCGGCGCTGATGACTATCTGACCAAGCCCTTTTCCATGACCGAACTCTTGGCGCGGCTGCGCGCGGTTTTGCGCCGCATCCGCCCCAGCTTGGCGGAGGATGTGGTCACGGTGGGCGATATCGAAATGGACCGCGCCGCCCACCGGGTGCGCCGCGCCGGGGTGGAAGTGCATCTGGGTCCCACCGAATACCGTTTGCTGGATCATCTGATTCAGCATCCGGGACGGGTGTTCAGCCGCGAACAATTGTTGGATGCGGTATGGGGCAGCGATGTCTATGTCGAGGCACGCACCGTGGACGTGCATGTCGGCCGCTTGCGCAAGGCGCTGAACATCGAAGGCGCCGCCGATCCCATCCGCACGGTGCGTTCGGCCGGCTATTCGCTGGATGCGGCTACGGTCGGCAGCGCGACCAGCGCCGCCTGATCGCGGCTCTTTTGCGTTCTGAGTTCGTCGCGCGTGCTCACATGCGTTAAGCACGCTCCGCGCGACGCTCCTGCTCAGGCCGCAAAACTCCTCGCGGTCGTCAAAGCAATCTTCTGATCGGCGCTTCCAGATCTTCCGGTTTGGTCTTGGGCGCATAGCGCGCCACCGGAATGCCGTCGCGGCCGACCAGGAATTTGTTGAAATTCCATGTGATCATAGTGGTGCCCAGAAAGCCGCGCTTCTGGCTTTTGAGATAGCGGAACAAGGGGTGGGTCTTGCGCCCATTGACCTTGAGCCGCGAAAACATGGGAAAGGTGACGCCGAAATTCTCGCGGCAGAAACGCGTGATCTCGCTTTCGCTGCTGAGCTCCTGAGCCAGGAACTGATTGCAGGGAAAGCCCAGGACGGTCAGGCCCTGCGGCTCCAGCCGCTCATGCAGACGCTGCAGTCCGGCATATTGCGGCGTCAGCCCGCAATGACTGGCAGTGTTGACGATCAAAAGAACCCGGCCACGCCACTTCGACAAGACGGCAGGCTCGCCGTTCAGCAGCGGTGCGGAATAGTCATAGACGCTCATGGCCTAGGATTTTGCCATAACTGGTGGGATCGGCGCTATCCAGCCGCTCGCTTAAGCTCGCGTTCGCTCCTTTCGCGGGTCCGCTGGACCCGCTCACGCGCTTCGCGCGTCGTCGCTCACCCCGGCCTCGCGTCGCGCTTGGCCGCGCGCCGCTGTGGCGTTCGGCGCTCAAATCGATCCACAGGATCGATTTGTCCGCGCCGCTTCGCTGTCGCTAAGCGCCGCCGGTCGCGCCTCACCCGGCGAGTCTGCCCTTATTGTCCTTGGCGTCGCGGCGCGCCTGTTGCGGCTGATAGGCCTTGCGGGCATGGGCTTCGCAATAAGGCGAACCGGCTTTGGGGCTATGGCCGCAGAAATGGAATTCCGATCCGGCGGGATCGCCGATCGGCCAGCGGCACATGCGGTCGCTGATCGTCAGCACCGTGGCGTGGCTGCCATCTTCCAGTTGCAGCGGATCCTCCTCCACGATGGGGGCGGCGGGCACATGGCTTCTGATGCTGGGCGCCTTGGGCGCCATGGGCAGGCGAGGACGTTCGCTGCGCGAGGGGCTGGCGCGGCCCGCTAGACCCAGGCGGTGAACCTTGCCGATCACGGCATTGCGCGTGACCCCGCCCAGGGCCCGGGCGATCTGGCTGGCCGAGAGGCCCTCGGTCCACAATGTCTTGAGCTGCTCAACCCGGTCATCCGACCAATTTGCCTGCGTCATGGCTATCGCTCCTGGCTGCCAGGGCGGGCTCTATAACCCCCTCCGGTTACTAGATACAGTATCCTTGGCCCAGCGCCGCACAAGTATTGCGGGCCGTTCTCTGGCCCTTGTCCACATGATTCCGCCCCGCTTTACCCGCGGTATCCACCGGCCCTCTCACCAGGGGGCGGGGCTGGAATGCCGATCCGTGGGGTTGTGGGAGCGTCACGGAAAGCAGATAAACACGTCCTTCTGACCCATGATTTGTATTTTTATTTCAATTCAACCCGGGCGGTAGGCGAGAGCCGGACCGCCCGAAAAAGAGGAGAGCTTTCGTGTTTCCGGCTTTGCTTCCCACCTATAACCGGACGGATATCGCCTTCGTCCGTGGCGAGGGCTCGTACCTTTTCGCCGAGGATGGCAAGCGATACCTGGATTTCGGGGCAGGCATCGCCGTCAACGCCTTCGGTCACGCCAATCCGCGTCTGATCGCGGCCCTGACCGCGCAAGCCGGCAAGCTATGGCACACCTCCAATCTCTACCGGGTGCCGGGGCAGGAAAGCCTGTCGCAGAAACTGGTGGCCAACAGCTTTGCCGACACCTGTTTTTTTGTGAACTCGGGCACCGAGGCGATCGAACTCGCCATCAAAATGGCGCGGCGCTATCAGTTCGTCAGCGGCCATCCCGAACGCTTTCACATCGTCAGCTTCGAGGGCGCCTTTCACGGCCGCACCATCGCCGCCATCAATGCCGGCGGCAACGAGAAGTATCTTGAAGGCTTCGGCCCGCGCATGCAGGGCTTCGACCAGATCGCCTTGCAAGGCGATGTGGCGGTTGACCTGGCCGCGTTGCAGCGCGTCGTGGGTCCGCAAACCGCCGCCATCCTGATCGAGCCGCTGCAAGGTGAGGGCGGTGTGCGTGTGATCGCGCCACAGTTCCTGCGCGCTTTGCGCAAGCTGTGCGATGAGCAGGGCATTTTGCTGGTCTTTGACGAGATTCAGACCGGCCTGGGCCGCACCGGAAAATTCTTCGCCTATGATTGGCTGAGCCTCACACCGGACATCATGACGGTGGCCAAGGCGCTGGGCGGCGGCTTTCCGGTCGGCGCGGTGCTGGCGACGGCGGATGCGGCCAAGGGCATGACGGTGGGCACCCATGGCACCACCTATGGCGGCAATCCCCTGGCCATGGCGGTGAGCAGCGAAGCCATCGACATGATCCTGGAGCCGGGCTTCCTGGATCATGTCAACAAAATCGCCAATTACCTGCATCAGCAGTTGGGGGCGCTGGTGGCGGGCCATCCCGGCCTGTTCGAAACTGTGCGTGGGCAAGGCCTGATGATCGGATTGCAAATGAAAACCCCCAGCGCCGATTTCATCACCGCGGCGCGGGCCAATGGCCTGATCGTGCTGCCGGCGGGCGACAATGTGGTGCGCATGCTGCCGCCCCTAACGCTCAGCGAAGCCGAAGCCCGGGAAGGCATGGACCTGTTGAACAAGACGGCGTCCCAGATGGAAGCAGAGAAGGCAGCGGCGCTCTCCCCCGCGCGCGTCAGCGCTGGCGGGAGAGACGCCTGTAGCACCGTGGAGGGCGATAGCCAAAGCTCCAGTGGAGCTTTGGCCGACCGACCGGTGCGCAGGGCAGAAGGGGCAACCCAATGAATGCCCCTCTGAGGAACAAGCCCCGGCATTTCTTGGACCTGTCGGATCATGACAGCGCTATCCTGAAGGCGATCGTTGCGGATGCGCGCAAACGCAAGCTTGCGCGCGGCGGTCTGCCCAAGGGCATGCCCGACACCGATCAGCCCTTGAACGGCAAGGTGCTGGCGATGATCTTCGACAAGCAGTCCACCCGCACCCGTATTTCCTTCGACATGGCGGCGCGGCAGCTTGGCGGTTCGACCTTGATGCTGACCGGCAACGAGATGCAACTGGCGCGCGAGGAAACCATCGCCGACACCGCAAGGGTGATCTCGCGCTATGTCGATGCGGTGATGATCCGGCTCTTGGATCATGAGATGGTCGAGGAGCTGGCGATCAATGCCGCCATCCCCGTCATCAACGGTCTGACCAAATGGTCCCATCCCTGTCAGGTGATGGCAGATGTGATGACCTATGAGGAACACAAAGGTTCGATCGCGGGCGCGACCGTATGCTGGACCGGCGACGGCAACAATGTGCTGACCAGCTGGGTGCATGCGGCGGTGCGCTTTGGGTTCAAGCTGAATGTGGCTTCGCCCAAGGAATTGACAGTGGATGCGGAAACCCGCGACTGGGCCGCGCCCAGCGGCTTGGTCACCTTCACCACCGAGGCGGAAACCGCCGTGGAAGGCGCGGACTGCGTGGTGACCGACACCTGGGTTTCGATGGGCGACGACAATGCCACCAAGCGGCAGAATCTGCTCAAGCCGTTCCAGGTGAACGGCGTCTTGATGCGCCGCGCCAAAAAGGACGCGCTGTTCATGCATTGCTTGCCCGCCCATCGCGGCGAGGAAGTCACCGACGAGGTGATAGACGGGCCGCAATCGGTGGTGTTCGACGAGGCGGAAAACCGGCTGCACGCCCAGAAGGCGATTTTGGCCTGGGCGCTGGGGTAGTTGGCGTATGGGCACGACCATCACCCATTACGCTGAATCGCATTTTGAGGGTTTGAAAGCGCTCTGGCTGGAGATTTTTCCTGGAGATCCTCCATGGAACCATGCCGATGTTGCGATCCCGGCCAAGCTGGCGATTCAGCCGGAGCTTTTTCTTGTTGCTCTTGATGAAGATGAGGTCGTCGGTTCGATCATGGCTGGATATGATGGCCATCGCGGCTGGCTGTATGCCGTTGCTGTGTCCAACACTCACCAGCGACGGGGTATAGGCACTGCGCTGGTGCGAGAGGCGGAACTGCGCCTGGCAGCTCTCGGTTGTCACAAGATCAATCTGCAAATCAGGGCATCGAATTCTGCGGTTGGAGCTTTTTACGAACACCTCGGCTACGGAACGGAAGACCGGATCAGCATGGGTAAGCGCATTTTAGCCAGTTGAACTTGTCATCGCCGCCCGCCATATAACGGGCTATGCCTGACAAGATGGATCCCCAGCCGCCCTCCTATGGCGACTTCGTTCTGCCGTTCGATATCGCCAAAGCCGGCGTGCGCGGGCGGCTGGTGCGGCTGGATGCGGCCACCGCGCGGGCGCTGGGCGCCCATGCCTTGCCGGAAGCCGCCGCGCGGGTGGCGGGTGAGGTGGTGGCTCTGGGCGCGCTGTTGGGAACCGCGCTGAAGCTGGACGGGCGGCTGACCATTCAGACCAAGGGTGACGGCCCGCTCGACCTGGTGACCGCCGACTATTACGGCGCGGATGAAAATCGCCATCGCGGCGTGCGCGGCTATGCACGGCTGGATGCGGAACGATTTGCGGCGCTGGACGCCAAGGCATTCGGCACGCTGGCGGGCAAAGGCGCTTTGGCCATCACCATCGAACCCAAACTGGGCGCCAAGACCTATCAAGGCATTGTCGAGCTTTCGCCTGACGGCATCGGCGCTTCGGCGGAAACCTATTTTGCGCAAAGCGAACAATTGCCCACGGTGATCCGCCTGGCGGCCGCGCCGCTTTATCTGGCGGGCGATCCTCTGCCGCATTGGCGCGCGGGCGGCATCATGCTGCAGATGACGCCCGAGTCCGCCAGGCAAGGCGTCGAAGCCAAGTCCGACGATTGGGAGCGGTTGTCGCTGCTGGTGAAAACGGTGGAAGATCTGGAACTGGTGGACACCGGCCTTGCGCCGGAAACCTTGTTGTGGCGCCTGTTCCATGAAGACGAGGTGCGGGTGCAGCCGCCGGAGCCGGTGATGTTCCGCTGCGATTGTGACGCCGCCCGCATCACCATGGTGTTGAAGAGTTATACGCCGGAAGATCGCGAGGGCTTGGCCGACGCGGATGGGGTGATCCGGGCGAGGTGCGAGTTCTGCGGCAAGACCCATGAGATCGGGCCGGAGGTGTTGGGATAATTTCCCCGCCCCTGGTGAAAGGGGTATCGTGCCGGCCACGAACCGCCACGTCAGAAGGGGTGATGCTTGACATAGCATTCACCAACATAGCGGTTTGGCGCGGTGGCCCTGTTGCCACGCGAGTCCACATAGATATTGTCCACCGTAACCAAGCCGGAATTGCGATTTATTCCGTATTGCGTGTGGGTTGCCCCACCAAATCCATTGCGATAAACGGTTTGCCATCGAATCTGGCTTTGCGTGATGGTGGCGGGATTTTCGCCGATCCGGGAATGCACAAAATCCAGCATCAACGGGCTCCATTCGGCCGATCCGGTTATGCACTGAAGAGCCAGGGTTTCCGGCGGTGTCGTGCAAGCTGCCGCGGAGAAGGCGGCCAGGAACGAAACAGCTCTCAACTTCTTCAATAGGCACTGCGGAAATAGGCCGAGACGTTTCATGGAGAATAGACCAGCGGCATGATGTCGTGCCGCAGTCGGGCCCAGTCAGGCCCACATCTTCAATTGGACTTTGATCCAACCATTCTTCCCGTCGACTCCGGGCGTCTCCTCAGAAGGAGGGGTCAGAATGACGCCTTCGCGATGAGTTTGCGTAAAAAATTCTCGCAGGCTTCCAGCTCGCTCAGCGCGCAATATTCATCCGGCCGGTGCGCCTGGTCGATGGACCCGGGGCCGCAGATCACCGCCGGAATGCCATAGGCCTGGAAGTGGCCCGCTTCGGTGCCATAGGCCACCGCTTCGATCTTGTTGGCGCCGGTCAGCTCCCGCGCCAAACAGATGGCCGGCGACTCCTCATCCATCACCAGGCCCGGATATTGCGCATGCAACTGCGTGATCAATGCCGCTTCCGCCGCGCGCCGTTGGTATTTGGGAAGCACTTCCGCCGCAGTACGCGCCTTCACCCGTTCGACAATGCGGCCCGGATCGCGGTCGGGCAGGCAGCGATATTCCCAGGTCACCTCCGCTTCCCGCGCCAAGATGTTTACGGCGGTGCCGCCATGAATCACGGTGGCCTGCACCGTGGAATGGGGCGGATCGAAACGCGGATCGGAATCGGCGCGCAACTCGTCCCACACGCTGTCCAACAGCGCCACGAATTCGCCCGCCATCATCACCGCATTGGCGCCTTTTTCCGGACCGCTGGAATGATGCTCCCGGCCGCAACATTTGGTCACCAGCTTGGCGCCGCCCTTATGCGCGCCCACGATCCGCATGCCGGTGGGTTCGCCGATGATCGCCAGCGCCGGTTTGAGATTCTGCGCCTTTAGGTCGTCCAAAAGTCCCGTGACGCCGACACAGCCCACTTCCTCGTCATAGGACAAGGCGAAATGGATGGGACGCTTCAGTTTTGCCTTGGCGATGTGGGGCGCTAGCGCCAAAGCGGTGCCGACAAAGCCCTTCATGTCGCAAGCGCCGCGCCCATACAATTTTCCATCCCGTACTTCGGGCTTGAAAGGATCGGAGGTCCAATCCTGGCCGTCCACCGGCACCACATCGGTATGGCCTGACAGCACAAAGCCGCCATCGCCATCGGGACCCAGCGTGGCGAACAGATTGGCTTTGGTCCCCGTCTCATCGTAGGAGCGGCGGCAGCGCGCGCCGGCTTTCTCCAGCAAAGCCTGCGCATAATCGATCAGCGCCAGATTGGAATCGCGGCTGGTGGTGTCAAATCCAATCAAGTCGCGGACAATATCAAGCGCGCCGGCGGGCATTAGCGATCTTCGCGGCTGGCGGGATTGCCGATGATGTTGAGGAATTCGCGGCGGGTATCGGAATTGTCGCGGAAGGCGCCCAGCATGGTGGACGTCACCATGGTGACGCCGGCCTTGTGCACCCCGCGCGTGGTCATGCATTGATGCGCCGCCTCGATCACCACCGCCACGCCCTTGGGCTTGAGCACTTTCTCGATGGTGTTGGCGATCTGGGCGTTCATCTTTTCCTGCACTTGCAGGCGGCGGGCATAGGCTTCCACCACCCGCGCCAGCTTGGAAATGCCCACCACCCGATTGGTCGGCAGATAGCCGACATGGGCCCGGCCGATGATGGGCGCCAGATGATGTTCGCAATGACTCTCAAAGCGGATGTCGCGCAGGATCACCATGTCGTCATAGCCTTCGATCTGTTCGAAGGTGCGGGTGAGATATTCTTCCGGGTCCTGGTCATAGCCCGAGAACCAGTCTTCAAACGCCTTGACGACGCGGGCAGGGGTTTCGGCCAAGCCTTCGCGGGAGGGATCGTCGCCCGCCCAGCGCAACAAAGTGTGGACGGCCTGTTCGGCCTCTTGGCGGGTTGGTTTGCTCATGGGAAAGTTTCGCCCGCGGGCGCGCGCGTTTCAACCTTACGCTCACCAAGGTCTCTTATAGAATGGTCGCTCCGCCCATACGCTGGCGCTATGGGCCGCCGACGCTCAGTGAATTTGCCGGCGTTCGTAGGGGCTTTCCAGCAAAAAAGCCGGTATTTCCGCCTCAAAACTCTCGCCCGAGGCGCTCATCATCTGGTAGCGCCCGCTCATGCTGCCGGACGCGGTCTCCAGCGGACAGCCGCTGGTATATTGAAAACTCTCGCCCGGCCCAATCACCGGCTGGGCGCCGACCACGCCTGGGCCGCGCACTTCCTGCACCCGGCCCGCCCCGTCGACGATGTTCCAATAGCGCGACAGAAGCTGCACCGGCTCCTTACCCAGATTTTCGATGGTGACCGTGTAGGACCAGACATAGCGGTCGCCATCCGGATCGGATTGATCGTCGAGATAGGCGGGACGCACCGCCACGCGAATGCGCCGCGTTTCCCGCTCATATTGCGGATCGAAACTTTCCCGCCCATTTTCCAGCTCGTACATGCAGGCAGTATCAAACGGCATCGCATTTCACGCAAGCGGCAATTGGGCGATGCTCCGCCATCAGGTAACCTTCAAGGCCTGTTCCAAATCCTCGCAAAGGTCCTCGGCGTCTTCCAGCCCCACCGAAATGCGCATCAAACCCGGCGAAATTCCCAGCGCCGCGCGTTCTTCCGGCGCCACCTTGGAATGGGTGGTGGTTTCGGGATGGGTGAGCAGGCTTTTGGCGTCGCCCAGATTGTTGGAGATGTCGATCATCTTGAGCGCATTGGCGAGCCGGAATGCCGCTGCCTTGCCGCCCGCCACTTCGAACGCCACCACGCCGCCGCCGCCGTCCATCTGCGTCTTGGCCAGATTGTGCTGCGGATGGTCGGGGTGAAAAGGATAGAGCACGCGCGTGATTTTCTTCTGCTGACCGAGAAAATCCGCCACCGCTTTCGCATTCTCGCAATGCTGCTTCATGCGCAGTTCCAGCGTCTCCAGGCTTTTGAGATGCAGCCAGGCGTTGAAGGGGCTGATGCTGGGACCGGTGTTGCGCAGAAAGATCTGCAGATTCTGATCCAGGAATTCCTGGTCGCACAGGATCATGCCGCCCAGGGCGCGGCCCTGGCCGTCGATATATTTGGTGGAGGAATGGATCACGATATGGGCGCCGAACTCCATCGGCCGCTGCAGGGCGGGGCTGGCAAAGGCATTGTCCACCGCCAGAAGCGCGCCATGGCTGCTCGCGATCTTCGCCACGGCGGCGATGTCCACCAGCGACAAGGCCGGGTTGGAAGGTGTTTCCAGGAACAGCAATTTGGTCTGCGGCCGCATCGCTTTTTCCCAGGCGGCGGTATCTTCGCCGTCCACCAGCGTATGGGTGATACCGAAACGGGGCAGAATCTGTTCCACCACATGCAGGCAGGAGCCGAACATCGCCCGGGCCGCCACCACATGGTCGCCGGTTTTCAAGGACGACAAAAATACCGCGGTGACCGCCGCCATGCCGGTGGCGGTGGCGCGTCCCACGGCGGCGCCTTCCAAAAGCGCCATCCGCTCCTCGAACATGGTGACGGTGGGGTTGCCGAAGCGGGAATATTGATAGCCGCCGACCTCGCCCTTGAAGCGGGCTTCGGCCTCCTCTGCGCTCTCATAGGCATAGCCGGAGGTCATATAAAGGGCTTCGGACGTCTCTTGAAACGGCGAGCGCGCCGCGCCGCCGCGCACGGCCAGGGTGCGCTTGCGCCATTTTCCGGTCTTCTTGTTGGTGGCCATGAACCTTCGATCCTAGAGCAAGTTGGGGCCAGTTGGAACCAACTGCGTTGGGTTGCGGCGCGGCGATCCGCCAGGAGCCGTGCGAAGGGCGTATCGGCAATACGGTCGAGCACGGCGACGCCGCGGGCGCCCGCCGCAACCCAACCCGAAGGGCCGGGGTCTTTTGCGTCGTGGGTGCGTCGAAAGGCTTGCCCGTATTCCCGATACGGGCTGCGCCTTTCTCCTGCCCACGCCACAAAATCCCTCCGGCGCAGTGGTTTCATCTGGTCCCAACTTGCTCTAATCCGCCGCTTGCGCAGACAGGCCCGTTTGTCGCGCGGTTGCCCCTTTTGGGTCAAGAACATAAGCTTTATGCGGGATTCGCAGGTCTTAAGACACGCCTTGAACGGCGGGAGCGGCCAGGAAGCGCCTCATGAAACGGCTATTTCTGCTCAGGCATGCCAAGGCGGTGCCGGCTGAATCCGGTATCGAGGATTTCGAGCGCACGCTGATGCTCAGCGGCATGCAGGATGCGGGCGCCATGGCGCGCTATCTCAGCAAGAGCGATTATGCGGTGGAGCTGATCCTGTGCTCCGCTGCGGCGCGTACGGTTCAGACGGCCGAACTGGTGTTGCATCAATTGGAGTGCGAGATCGAATATCGCGACGCGCTCTATCTGGCGGAGCCCGCCAAGATCGTCGCCGCGATACGCGGTGCGCCCGCCGCCGTGTCGGCCCTGATGGTGGTAGGCCACAATCCCGGACTGGAAGCCAGCGCCACCATGCTGGCGCGCGAGCCGGTGCGGCGCAAGGAACGGGCGCGGCATGAGGCGCTGGAAGAGAAATTTCCCACTTGCGCTCTGGCGATCCTGGATTTCGATGTCGGACGCTGGCGCGATGTGATGCAAGGAACCGGCAAGCTGGTGGATTTCGTAAGGCCCAAGGATCTGTAGCGATTTCATTCGCCGCGCCGGCCGATATCGGAAAAATAAGCGTAAAAATCGCAACACCCTGCCAACACATGCTTTGCAGTTGGCCGGTAAAATTCGCATCCATGGATCAAGATGGCCATGTCGAGAAAATCCTGCGTTGCCGCAAATGCTACCGCGCCGGCACCGCCACGTGGGAAGTGACGGAAGCCGCGGGCAAAGTATTGGTGTTGCTGTCGGAAGGCTTCCACCGCCGCCCGCGTTTCCCGCTGAACCTGCCGCCGGAAATCCTATGCGATTGCGGCGCGGTGGCGTCCGATCACGATTGATTGGAGCGGGACTGGACCGAGCGGGCTTGTTTCTTGGCGGCCAGCTGACGCCAGCCAAAGCCGATCTCCGGCGTCAGTTCGCCCAAAAGCCGCGTGGTGCGGGTGGCTACGCGCCGTCCGCCCATGGCTTCGTAGAAATAGCAGGCATTGTTATGGGCATGGGCCCAGATCAAGCAGGAGCGCAATTTGCGGTCCTTGAACGCCTCAAACGCGCCGCACAGAAGGGCGCGGCCCGCGCCCCGCCCCAAAAACACGGGATCGACATACAGCGTATAGACCTCGCCCTCAAAACCGGCGCCGCCGTCACGCGCCCGCCCCAGACTGCAAACCCCGATCGCTCCGAATCGCGCATCCTCGGCCATCAGCACGGCGCCGTTCTGCCGGTCCATATTCTTGATCGTCGTCCGCCAGCGCACCGTGTGACTGCGCAGCGACATGGTGCTGAGCAGCGTGTGCGATATGACACCGGCATAGGTGTCTTGCCAGGATTCGATATAGATGCGCGCGAGGTCTGCGGCATCTTCAGGCCGCGCCGTGCGAACACTCAGCGCGAGGTCGTCCATGGCTCAAGGGTGAGGCAAAGCCGAAGGCCCTGCAAGAGTCATTTCGCCACAAAATCAAAATTTTTGTATTGAACCGCTCATCGTGAAATAATCGCTGTGGATCACCTGCGCGCCAAGCGCTGCTACGGCCATCTCCCCTTCTTTTGCGCTGGCGCGCATGAAGGGGAGGTTGGTCTGTAAAAACTGTAACAACAAGTGACTCTGTCAGCCCAGGATTGGCTTTTCCTGAACGCGGGCCAGGAATTTGGCGCTTTGCTCGCCGCCTTGGCCGTAATGCTTGGCCGTGGACCAGTCGCAGATCTGCGAAAAATGCGCCGCGATATCATCGGCGGTGGCATGCTGTCCCAAATTCACGCCGTCACTCTCCACCATTTGCGCGGCGGCGAAGGCACCCGCCGCCGCGGTCAGGATCACGCCGGTGGGCGCATCGTCCGACGCCAGATAGGCGATAGCGGGGGAGACGAATTCCGGTTTGAGCATTTCCAGCACCGTGGGCGGCATCAAGGCCTGGGTCATGCGCGTCGCCGCCACCGGGCACACTGCGTTGACCTTGATATTGTCCTTGGCGCCTTCCAGCTTGAGCGAATTCATGAATCCGATCAGCGACATTTTGGCGGCGCCGTAATTGGTCTGGCCGAAATTTCCGTATAGGCCGGTCGAGGAGGTGGTGACCACGATGCGGCCATAGGCTTGGGCTTTCATGATCTCCCACACCGCCTTGCAGGGTTTGACGGTGCCCAGCAGATGAACGTCCATCACGGCGGTGAAATCCTTCAATTCCATCTTGCCAAAGCTCTTGTCGCGCAGGATGCCGGCATTGGCGATCAAAACGTCGATGCGGCCCCATTTGTCCATGGTCTGCTTGACCAGATGCGCAACGCCGGCGTCATCGCTGACCGATGCGCCATTGGCGATGGCTTCTCCGCCCGAGGCGATGATTTCTGCCACCACACTTTCGGCGGCCTTAGAATTGCCGCCGCTGCCATCGAGCGTGCCGCCCAGATCGTTGATCACGACCTTGGCCCCCAGCATTGCCAGCGCCAGGGCATGCGCCCGTCCCAGACCCCCGCCGGCCCCGGTGATGATCGCGACTTTATCTTTGAAGGAAATGGCCATGGAATCTCCTGCTGACGTATGTCGCTCCGGCTCGCGCCGACGCATTTTTTATAGGTCGCTCCGGCGCTCGCCTACGCTTTTTAAAGATCGCTCCGGCTCTCGCCTACGCTCCTACGATGGCGTGGGTATGCTCTGCCGGTCAAGGCGGCGGCCAAAATAGCTGCGCAGCTTGGCCGCGGCAGGCAGTTCGACAAGTTCTGCTAACAGCCCTCCCCACAGCACGCAGATTATGACAAGCCCCAGCGGCTCCAGCCACCAGATCAGGGAAGCGAAAGGCATGCCCAAAATGATCGTATCGGCGGAGGGATAAAAGCGCTGCTCGAAAAAACGGATGCTGAGCAGCCAGGTGGTTTGCCCCATATAAATGGCATAGGACCATTCGCCCAACAGTTGCGGCAGCTTCATCTGCAGCAGGCGCGCGATGACGCCGCGGTCGAAAGCCAGCGCCAACACCAGCATCATCAAGGGCAGGACGGTGAAGATGTCCATACGGGTGTGGGACCAGCCGGTATGGGTGATCACATAGAACAACAGCGACAGCAAAAGAATCTGCAACACCGAATGGACCCATTCCGGGATCCGGTCATGCGCCTTCAACCGCCGGAACAGCACCGCCATGCCCACCCCGACGGTAAAATCGCAAAGGCCCCGCAGCACGCCATTGTGAAAGGTGATGTCCAGTCCGTGCTTGGAGGTGAACAGCAGCGCCAAAAGTCCCGCCAAACCGGCCGCGATCAGGGCAAAGCCGCGCCATAACCGCCCTTGCGCCAGCCACAAGAGCGCCGGAAACAAAAGACATAGCGCGAACTCCACACTGACGAACCATGACACGCCGTTCCAAGTCAGTCTGGGCATGCTGTTCCAGGCATGGACCAGAAACAGGCTAAGCCAGAATCCCTTGGCGCTGACATCCTGGTGATAAGGAACGTCGAAAATCGAGGCATAGCCGCCATGGGCGGCCAGGGCGCGCAAACCCGCCACCATCGCCAGCAAGAACAGCAGCATGAAAAGATGCAGCGGATAAAGCCGAATCAGCCGCGCCTTGAGAAAGGCGATGTAGCCGGAACGCCTTAGAAGATCGCCCAACCTGGGCCAATAGGCATAGGCCAGGATGAAGCCCGACAGGACGAAGAAAAACTCCACCCACAGATAACCGCGGGCTGCGAAATAATCCAAAGTCTTCCAGCCGCTGTAATGATGGCCCTCGCCGAAATGGAACATCACCACCAACAGCGGCGGAAAGGCGCGTGCGCCCGCCAATGCCGCGATTTTGCCCGCGCTTGCCGGTGTTCCGGTCACGGTGTGATCTCTGGGGCCCCTAATTTGGCAGCCTATCCTTCGCGGGCCCGTATGTCATGCCGCCTGTCTATTGCTGGGACAAAAATCGTGTAGCGTATTGGGTAGGGTTTGGGGGCTTGAGCATTGCCGCATCTGCAATCGGCGCTGGGCATTTGCGTCATCATCGCCTGTGCCTGGGCTCTGTCCGAGGACAGGCGGGCCTTTCGGTGGCGCATGGTGGCGGGGACGCTGTTGCTGCAAGCTGCGCTGGCCTTGCTCTTGTTGAAACTGCCCGTGATCCGTGACGGTCTGTTTCAATTGAATGGCGTTGTTTCGGCGCTGACCACAGCGACCGGCGCGGGCACCAGTTTTATCTTCGGCTATCTGGGCGGCGGGCCGGCGCCTTTCACCGTCACCAATCCCGTCAATATGATCAATCTGGCTTTCTCCGTCCTGCCGCTGGTGATGGTGATCGGCGCCTTGTCGGCTATCCTCTGGCATTGGCGGATATTGCCCTTGGTGGTGCGCGGCCTGGCGGCCTTGCTCAAGCGCAGCCTGGGCTTGGGCGGCGCGGTGGGGCTCAGCGCCGCCGCCACCGTCTTTCTCGGCAATATCGAGGGCCAGCTGGTGATCCGGCCCTATCTGGCGCGGCTGTCGCGCACCGAGCTTTTTATCCTGATGACGGTCGGACTGTCGGTGACGGCGGGTACGGTGTTTGTGTTGTACGCCACCATCCTGCGCGATGTGCTGCCCGGCGCCTTGGGCCATGTGCTGGTGGCATCCTTGATGTCCCTGCCGGCGGGCGTGCTCTTGGCGCGCATCATGGTGCCGGGCGCAGCGCAAACCGATCTCAGCGCCCAAGAAGAAAGCGTACATTACCGCTCCACCATGGATGCCATGGCCCAGGGCACCGAGGACGGGTTGAAAATCTATCTGCAAATCCTGGCCATGCTGATCGTCACCACCGCCCTGATGGCGCTGGCCAACGGCATTTTGGGACATCTGCCCGATGTGGGCGGAATGCCCTTGACGCTGGAACGCATGCTGGGTTGGCTGTTCGCGCCCTTTGCCTGGCTGTTGGGCGTGCCCTGGAGCCAGGCTGGCGCGGCGGGCGGGTTGATGGGAATCAAGCTGATTCTCACCGAATTGATGGCCTATCTGCGCATGGCGGCGTTGCCGGCCGGAACCCTGGACCCGCGCAGCAGCCAGATCATGGTCTATGCCATGTGCGGCTTCGCCAATTTCGCCAGTGTCGGCATCCTGATCGCGGGCATGAGCGCCTTGATTCCGGACCGGCGCGACGAGGTGGTGGCGCTGTCCCTGAAGGCGCTGGTGGCCGGAACCCTGGCCAGCGGCCTGTCGGGGGCCATGATTGGCTTGCTACCTTTTTGAAGACTTTGGCATAACACCCGTCATGGTAGAATTTTGGATACCGGACCAATCCTCGGGCGAGATCGTCGCTTTTTCCGAGTTGGAGGCCCAGGCGCCCCTGGATGCGATCGCGCGCTGGCGGAGCTTGCGCGGTCAGGGGCGCTTTGCGGAGCGCCCGGATGCGGTGATGGCGCTGGTGGGGAACAATGCGCTTTTGGTGGGCGTGATCGGCGGCGGCGAGGATTACGAATATCGCCATGTGGGCCAGGCCTTGGTCGCCGGCTTTGGCATGGATTTTTCGGGACAGCGTCTCAGCGAGATCGAGGCTAACGCCCCGCGCTTCGGTATCGGCTTGCGCATGCTCTATGAGATGGTGCGCTCCAGCGGCGAGCTGCTTTGCTATCGCGGCTGGGCGGGAGCCGATATGCCGGGAGCGCAGTTTCTCTATTATGAAAGCGCCATCCTGCCGTTCGGCCGTGACCAAGAGCGGGTGGATCATATCATGGTGGTCAGCGTGCTGGTGCTGCGGGACAAAGCCGATCTGCCGCAAAGTCTCAGGGTGTGACGTGCGGCGGCTTTTGCTTTGCGCCTTTCTGTTTCTGTCGGCCTGTGCGCCCAGTTTTGCGCCGTCCTTGGACGGTCATGTGATCCCGATCCTGTCCGGCGATGCCATTACGGCGCGCGACGGCTTTCGGCTGCCGCTGCGCCATTGGGACGCCGAAGGCGGCAAGCCGCGCGCCGTCATCGTGGCGCTGCATGGCATGAACGACTATTCCAACGCCTTCGACATGCCGGGCAGGGTTTGGGCCAAGTTGGGCATTACCACCCTGGCCTATGACCAGCGCGGCTTTGGCCGCAGTGACAGGCCCGGACTGTGGGCTGGCTCCGATACGATGCGCGCCGATCTCAGCGACGCCCTTGCCGCCGCGCGTGCCCGCTATCCGGGGGTGCCGGTCTTTGCCTTGGGAGAGAGCATGGGCGGCGCGGTGGTGCTGACCGCGCTGGCTTCACCGGAGCCGCCCGCCGCCGATGGCGTGATCCTGGTGGCGCCGGCGGTCTGGTCACGAGGCGACATGCCGCTCACCTATCGTGCCGCTTTATATCTCGCGGCGCATTTGCTGCCCGGCATGATCCTGTCCAACAATGCCGCCCGGCGCGTGGTGCGCATCACGCCGTCCGACAATGAGCCCATGTTGCGGGCCTTGAGCCGCGATCCCTTGTTTCAGAAAAAGACGCGCACCGACGCGCTGTTCGGCTTGGTCAATCTGATGGACGAGGCGCGTATCGCCCCTGGCGCGATCCACAATGCACCTCCCCTGCTTTTTTTGTATGGCGCCAACGATCAGATCATTCCCGCCAAACCGACCGAGGCCGTCATCGCGGCTTTGGGGTCCAAGGCCCGCGTCAAGCGCTATGAGCAGGGCTGGCATATGCTGCTGCGTGATCTGCAAGGCGAGAATGTCGACCGTGACGTGGCGGATTGGGTCTTTTCTCAAACAAGGGACTGATGGACGAGCCCAAACCGGCATTTTGCGCCTTTTAAAACGGTTTGTTTGCGGGCATAAACGCCCCGCTTTTTTCCGGAAAATCCGCCGCCATGGGCCTTGCGCCTCCCACCGTGCTCAATATCAAGGATCTGCGCCGCCTGGCGCGCCGCCGTCTGCCGGACGCGGTGTTCGACTATCTGGATGGCGCGGCCGACGATGAGCTGACGCTTAAGGACAGCGAGCGCGCCTTCAAGGAAGTGATCTTCAAGCCTCGCCATGCCGTGGCGACACCGTCTTGCGATCTGAGCGTGACGGTCTTGGGCCACAAGCTGGCGCTGCCCTTTCTTCTCGCGCCCATCGGCTATTCGCGCATGATTCATCCGCGCGGCGAGCTGGCGGCGTCCCGGGCGGCGGGCAAGAACGGCACCGCCTATATTCTGTCCACTTTGTCGGGCCACAGTCTGGAAGACGTGAAAGCGCAGTCGCCGGGGCCGACCTTCTATCAATTGTATCTTGCAGGCGGACGCGGCGCGGCAGAAGCCGCTATTGCCCGCGCCAAGGCGGCCGGCTTTTCGGCGCTGTTCGTCACCATCGACACACCGGTAGCGGGCAACCGCGAGCGCGATTACCGCAACGGCATGAAAGCGTTGTTGGGGCCCAACTGGCTGGCGCGGGCGAAATATCTGCCCAACATCCTGATGCATCCGCGTTGGCTGGCGGCCTTCCTGGCCGACGGCATGATGCGGCCCTTTCCCAATATCGTGGTGCCCGGTTCGGGTCCGCTGCAGCCATTGGATGCTTCGAGTGCGCTGGAAGCGGCGCAAGTGTCTTGGAGCGATCTGAAATGGATACGCCAATTGTGGAACGGCCCGATTGTGATGAAGGGCGTGATGACGGTTGACGATGCCAAGCGTTCGCTCGACGAGGGCGCACAGGGCATTGTGGTGTCCACCCATGCCGGACGGCAGTTGGACGGCGTTGCCGGGTCGCTCAGGGTCCTGCCGGGCATTGCCGAAGCGGTGGGCGACAAGATGGAGGTGTTGTTCGACGGCGGCGTGCGGCGCGGCGCCGATGTGGTGCGGGCGATCGGGCTGGGCGCCAAGGCGGTGCTGTTGGGACGCGGCTATGGCTATGGCATGGCGGCGGCGGGCGATGCCGGGATCGAGCGCGCCGTTGACATTTTCCGTGCCGATATTATTCGCACCTTGAAGCTGCTGGGTTGCGCCAGCATCTCCCAAGTCGATTCAAGCTATGTCACCGTGCGTCCTGGGTTCCGGATAGATTAAGCTGGTTCGATCTTGAACACCCAGCCCGAATGCGGGCTGTCATTGGCTGGCCAGCCCGGATGGAGCCCGGAATCGCAGCTGATCAATGTGCCGTTGTGGAATTCCAGTCCGTGCGGATCGCAGGAGCCGGGCAGGAAATCATAGTTGCCGATCACCTGGCCGGTCTTGCCGTCATATTTGACCAGGCCGGCCTTGCCTTCCTTGTAGTTCTTGGAATTGTTGCCGTTCACCAGCCAGATATTACCGTCACTGTCGAAGGTCATGTCGTGCGAGCGCGGCCTGTCCGGCCTGGTATTGGCCGAGATCGCGACTTCCGGCGCCCAGGTCTTGGGATCGACACGCAACAACAGCTTAGGCCTGAGCGCCGCGATCCACAATTTGCCGTCATGCCATTGCGCGCCATGGCTGCCGCCGCCGTGCTGTCCGGGGAGCCCCAAGGGAATCTGGTGGTGGCTGATCTGATTTCCATTCATGTCCACCTGAAAACAGCCATACGGTGACCGGTTGGCCATCATCCAGACGCAACCGTCGCCATAGGCCATGCCCGAGCAGTTGCGGCTGTTGGTCATGACCGTCTTGAGAAGCTTGCCGTTCCAGTCCACCAGCCAGGCAGCCTCGCGAAGGTCGTCGGGCTCGGGCAGGCCGTACTGCTTTGCGTTGTCACCCGACACTTTTTGCTGCGCCAGCCACAGGCCTTCCGGCGCCACCGCCATGCCGTTAGGGTAACCGGGCGGGGCTTTGAACATCCTGGTGGTTTTCATTATGCCGTGCGCAATGGTGCGCGGCGGCGGCTCCGCCGGTTGCGCCTTGGCGGCGGCGGTGGAAATCGCGGCCGCTATGGTGCCGGTCAGAAAATGGCGTTTGTTCAGCATGGTGTTCTCCCTTTGGCTTTCGCCTTGTTTTCTGGACGGGATGCTGGGGCAAAAATGAAAGGACTGCAAAGGGAGAAAGATGCTGCTATGCGGCGAGGTGATGCGCCTGGCCTTTGGCTCGGTACGCTCGTCAGTTGATTTCCGTCCTGGCTCTACCAGCCGTGATCGCCGAAATGGGCTTTCGGTCCGGCCTCGGCCACGATTTCGCTCCCCAGCCTGGCGCCCAGGGCGCGCGCGGTTTCGGAAGGGTCGAGCCCCAGGGCCACGGTTTGGCGGCGGCGCCAGCACTGCTTGCCGTCGGGCGTCAGCACTTCGCCCAAAAAAGTCAGCTCGCCATGGGAGATTTTCGCCAAGGCGGCGATGGGCGTGCGGCAGGACCCGTCCAAGGCTTGTAGGAAGGCGCGCTCGGCGGTGGTGGTGATGGCATGCTCGGCCACATTCAGAGGCGATACCAGCGCCAAGGTTTTTTCATCGCCCGCCCGCACCGTGATGGCCAGCGCGCCTTGTCCCGGCGCGGGCGGCATCGCCTCGCTGTCCACAATCGAGGCGGCATGATTTTCCAGGCCCAGACGCTTTAGGCCTGCCAGCGCCAAATAGGTCGCGTCGAACGCGCCGCTTTCGATTTTCGCCAAGCGCGTTTCCACCCGGCCACGCAGCATTTCCACGTTCAAGTCGGGACGCAGATGAAGGGTCTGGGCCTGGCGGCGCAGGCTGGCGGTGCCGACGGTGGCCCCTTGCGGCAGATCCATCAGCGTCTTGGCGCGGGTGGCGATGAAGCCATCGCGGGGGTCTTCGCGTGAGGGAACGGCGGCCAGCACGATCCCCGGCGGCATGCGGGTGGGCAGGTCCTTCATGGAATGGATCGCGGCATCGATGCGCCCATCCCGCAAGGCTTCATCCAATTCCTTAGTGAACAGGCCCTTGCCGCCGGCCTCCTGCAAGCGGCCCTGAATGCGGTCGCCGCTGGTCATGAAAGTCTCGATCGGAAAAGCAGTGATGTCCTTGCCCGATTTTTCCGCCAGCATCGCCGCCACCAAGCGCGATTGCGCCAAGGCCAGAGGCGAGCCGCGCGAACCAAGCCGCAAACTCATTTCCACTCCGCAATGGGCGGCATGGAGGAGAGAATGCTTTCGACATTGCCGCCGGTGCGCAAGCCGAAATGGGTGCCGCGGTCATAGAGCAGATTGAACTCGACATAGCGGCCGCGCCACTTGGCTTGCTCATGGCGCTCCTCTTCGGTCCATTTTTCGCCCATGCGGCGGCGGATGATGGTGGGCTGGATGTCCAGAAAGGCTTCGCCCACGCTTTGGGTGAAGGCGAAATCCTTGTCCCAGTCGCCGCTATCGTGATGGTCGAAGAAGATGCCGCCCGCCCCGCGCGGCTCGCCGCGATGCGGCAGCCAGAAATAGGTGTCGGCCCATTTTTTGTACTTGGGAAAATAGTCGGTGCCGAAGCCATCGCAGGCTTTCTTTAGCCGGGCGTGAAAATCCACCGTGTCGGGATGGCGGGGGCTGCGCGCCAATTCCAGGGTGGGATTCAAATCGGCGCCGCCGCCGAACCAGCTTTCGGTGGTCACGATCATGCGGGTGTTCATGTGAACGGCGGGAACGCGCGGGTTCTTCATATGGGCGATCAGGCTGATGCCGCTGGCCCAGAAGCGCGGATCGTTGGCGGCGCCTTTAATCTGTTTGGCGAATTCCGGGGAAAAGGCGCCGAACACGGTGGAGGTGTGCACGCCGACCTTTTCGAACAGTCTGCCGCGCATCATCCCCATCACCCCGCCGCCTTCGTCTTCGCCGCGGCTCCAAGGGGTTTTTTCAAAGCGCCCCGGCGGGTCGGGATAAAGATCGGCGGGGGCTTGGTCTTCCAGGGCCTCGAACGCGGCCATGATCCGGTCGCGCAGGGATTCGAACCAGGCGCGTGCTTGCGCTTTGCGTGCTTCCGAAACGGCCATGGCGGGGCTTTTAGCCGGTACGGCAGCCTCCTGCCATTGTTTTTGCGGCCGCACCCCGGCATCATATTTCCTGCAAAAAGCGGCCGGGCGGGCAGCACCGAGGAGACGCCATGAAACGCATTGTGACAGTTTTTCTGCTGGGCCTTTTGTCCATCTCGGCCTCCGCCATGGACCGGCCGGGAGAGAAATTCCTGATCAAGCCCTCCGATATGCCCAAGCCCCATGCCACCCCGGCGGTTGCCAACAGCAACAAAGAAATCCCCAGGCCCGAGGGCGTGATGCCGCAGGCGCCTTCAGGCTTCAAAGTTTCGATCTATGCCACCGGTTTGACCTCCGCGCGCTTTCCGGCGGTGGCGCCCAATGGGGATGTGTTCCTGTCGGAGCGCCGGGGCAACAAGATTACTCTGCTGCGCGACACCAAGGGGACCGGGGTTGCCGACCAGCGCTTCACATTCGCGGAGGGCTTGCGCAATCCTTCCGGTGTCTTGGTCCATGACGGCTATGTCTATATCAGCGACCTGAACGCGATCTGGCGCACGCCTTATGTTGCGGGCGCCACCAAGGCCGGTGAGCTTGAGAGGGTGACCAAGGCGCCAGACTTGCGTCCGACCGCCGTGCATAGCACACGCATTTTCGACTTTTCCGCCGACGGTTCTTTGTTCGTGGAAATGGGCAGCCGGGACAATGTTTCGGAATTCCGTCCCGGCGCGGAAATCTTCCAGGTCAAGAATGGCGAGCTGGTGGACTATGCCAGCGGCATTCGCAATCCGGTCGGTTTTGCCGTTTATCCCGGCACCAACGATTTGTTCGTGGCCGCCAATGAGCGTGACGGTTTGGGCGACAAGCTGCCGCCGGACTATTTTACCTATGTGAAGCCCGGCGGTTTCTATGGCTATCCCTGGAGCTATATCGGCCAAAATCCCGACCCCGATTTCGGCGCCAAGCGTCCCGACATGGTGGCCAAGACGATTGTGCCCGATGTACTGCTCCCCCCGCACAGCGCCCCCACCGGCTTGGTGTTTTATACCGGCGGCAATTTCCCCGCCGAGTATAAGGGCGATGCCTTTGTCTCGCTGCACGGGTCCTGGAATGCCGCCGAGCCGACCGGCTTCAAGGTGGTGCGCATCCGCTTCAAGAACGGACGTCCCGCCAGCGCCGGTTTCGAGAACTTTCTCACGGGTTTCTGGGACGGCAAGCTGAACCCGTTCAATGTCTGGGGGCGCCCGGTGGGATTGGCGGTCGCCAAGGACGGCAGCCTGCTGGTGGCCGACGATGTCAGTCAGACCATCTGGAAAGTCACTTATACCGAAAAGAAATAGCGCGCGGGGCGGCAAAAGCCGGCACATGGCATCCATGAAAATATGGTTCGCTTTGCTGTTGACCATGCTGTTTGGCGCGGGCGCTTTTGCGGCGGAGGATGCGCTGAGCGCCGCCGCCAACGCCGCCTTTCTGGCGGCGGAGGCCAAAAAGCCCGGCGCCATCACCCGCCCCAGCGGGCTACAATATCGTGTCTTGCGCCACGGCGCCGGCAAGCGGCCCGGCTCCAATGACGTGGTGCGGGTGGCTTACAGCATCCGGCTGATCAACGGGGTTTTGGTGGACAGCACCACGCCGGTGCTGCCGGCCTCGGTGCCGATGCGCAATGTGGCGATGGCCGGCCTGGCCGAAGCCTTGTCGCTGATGCATGTGGGCGACCGCTGGCAATTGACGGTCCCGGCCAATCTGGCTTTTGGCGGGCGGGGCGCGATGGACGGCGCCATCCCGCCGCACCAAAGTCTGGTGCTGGATGTCACCCTGATTTCCGCCGCGCCGCCGGTGCCCGGTCAGGCGATGGCGCAAAGCCCTTTTTCGGTGTGGAGCAACGGCCGCGAAGCCGGCGCATCGTTCACCATCAAGCCTTAACGAAAGTCGGGACAGGTCAGAACGTTCAGGCGGGCTTCAGCCGGTAGTGATGGACACCCCAGGCTTTACCATCTTTGAAGCCGAAACTTTCCGCGGTGGCCAGGAAGAACATCCGCCAGCGCTGCCGCCAAAGCGCGGCATCCGCGCCATAAACCTCGCGCAGGATCGGATCGAGGGCGCCGCGATGGGCGTCGAACAGCGCCAGCCATTGCAAAGCGGTGCGCTGATAGTTGGTGCCACTCCAGCGCCACTCCGCTTCCACGGTGAAGAGATCGGAGAATTGCCGGATCAGGCCGGCAGTGGGCATGATGCCGCCGGTGAAGAAGTGCTGACCCATCCAATCCTTGGGATCGCGCCAGTCATAGCGTGCCGGGCGGTGGCGGTGGGTGAAGATGTGCAGGAACAGCCGCCCTTGCGGTTTCAGCCAGCCGCGCACCCGCGCCAGCAGCGTCTGCCAATTGGCCATATGCTCGAACATCTCCACCGACACCACCCGGTCGAAGGTCTTTTCGATGGCGAAATCATTCATGTCGGCGGTCACGACGCAAAGATTGTTCAGTCCCCGGGCGCGCGCCTGTCCTTCAATGTAAAGCCGCTGGGGCGCGGAATTGGACACCGACGTGATCCGCGCGGTGGGGAATTTTTCCGCCATGTAAAGCGATAGCGAGCCCCAGCCGCAGCCCAATTCCAGAATCTCTTGTCCATCGGCTAGACCGGCATGGGCCGCCGTCTGTGCCAAGGCAACGGCTTCGGCTTCGGCCAAGGTCTCCGCGCCGGTGGGATAAAGGCAGCAGGAATATTTGCGATGCGGCCCCAGGAACAAGCCGAAGAATGCCGGAGGCAGTTCATAATGCTGGCGGTTGGCGGCGCCGGTATGTTCGGCGATGGGTTTGCCGGCCATGCCGCGCACAAATTCCAGCTCTGTGCCCGGCGGGGTCGTTTGGCGGTCGTTGGCGGCGATCACCCGCCGCATCCCGGCCCGGATGACAAAGTCGGGCAGATAGCGGCGCTCGGCAAGGTCGGTGGCAAAGCTCATCGGCCCAATTACGAAGAAAGGCGCAGGATGGATCAAGCCTTTTGTGAAAGGGGCGCTTGCTTTCCCGCCCGGTTCCGGACTGAATGTGCGTCGAGACAAGAACAACAAGGGAGGCCAGGTTGCGGATTGGCAGCATTGTGATCGCCGTGAGTCTATCGTTTTTTCCTGCTGCCGCCTGGGCGGAGCTGGCGATTTCGGCCAATGACGGCAAGCAGCTGCGGGCGGGCGATCCCACCCCGCGCACGCCCGACAGCATCAGTGTGATTGACTTGAAGGCATATCCACCGCGGGTGATCGGCAGTCTCCAGGTCCCGGCCGCCATGATTGGGCCGCCCAATGCCGTGGCGGTGAGCAAGGACGAAAGCTTTGCCATCGTTACCGCCTCGCAGAAATACAATCCCGCCGATCCGGCGCATCCCGACGCGGACGACACAGTATCGGTCGTTGACCTGACCAATCCCGCGCAACCCAGATTGCTCCAGACCATCGCCTCCGGCGCAGGCGCCAGCGGCGTCGCCATCAACCGCGCCGGGACTCTGGTGCTGGTCGCGGCCAAGGGTGAGGATGCGGTCATCGCTTTTGCGTTGGCGGGAAAAAAATTGTCGCCCGCCGGGCGCGTGGATCTGGGCAAGGGGGCGGGGCCCACCGATGTGGTTTTCGCGCCCGATGGGCGCACAGCCTATGCGGTGGCCTGGGGCGTCACCCAAATCATGGAGCTGGCGGTGGAGGGCAGCCGCGTTACGCGCACCGGCAAGGATGTGGTGACGGGCCGCCAGCCTTATGGCGCGGTGGTGACGCCGGACGGAAAATTTCTGCTCAACACCAATTTGGGCGGCGCGCTGAACGGATATGGCGCCGGCACGCTGACCATGGTGGATTTGAAGACCCACACCCTGGCGCTGTCGGTGGAAGCGGGCCGGGTGACCGAGCATGTGGCGCTTTCGCCCGATGGCAAATATGCCCTGGTGGTGCTGGCCAACGGGGCGGCCACCGTCAAATCCGATCCCAATTATGACAGCGTGCGCGGCATCCTGAAAATCTATGCCGTGGCGCCGGGAAAGCTGACCGAAGTGGCCCAGGCGTCAAGCTGTCACTGGAGCCAGGGCGCGGCTTGGAGCGATGACGGCCGCCTGGTGCTGATGCAATGCGCCACCGAGCGCACCGTCGAGGTCTATCGCTTTGACGGCAAGACGCTGACACACGATCCGGCGGCGGCGCTGACATTTGAATCGCGCCCCGGCGCGATTGCGACCCGCAATAGCCGCTGAGGGTGTGGGACATGGGCCTCGCGCCTCTTACGTCGCGTGGCCGCGACGCTGTCGCTAGGCCGCCGCGGGGCGCTCGGCACCATTTAAAGCCGCCCGCACGGGCGGCTTTAAATGGTTGGCGCAAGAGGGATTGAACCTCTGACTTCTTCCGTGTGAACTTAGCGCTCGCTACGTCAAAAGCGCGCGCTCAACACCTTCAGGATCCTTCTCGATCACGCGAAGCAGCACACGGCCAGCCACATCCACTTTTCTACCTTGCTCCCAGCCCTCCAATGTTCTGGCAGGGACACCGAAGCGCCTCTCGAATTCCTTGGGGCTTTTCGCAACCTTTTTTCGAATTTCTTTGACGCGCGCAGCGGGCATCAGCTCGACCACGCGCGTGGGAAGGGCGATCTCGCCTCGTTTATGCGCGAGAGCCTCTTTAGCGGAAGCGATCAGATCGCGGCCGAAATCGGTGTCTTGACCGGCCGCCTTCATTTTTTTCTTAGCCATTTTTCAACTCCTCAACCAGCGACGCCAAAACTTTGCGCTGTTTCTCCGAAAGATCGACCTGATCCTTTTTGCTGTAGGCCAGGAGCAGATAAGTGGTGTCGGCGCTCACCACCAAAACATAGATCGCCCGCGCGCCACCCTGCTTGCCCCGCCCTGCTACGCCAAAGCGCAGCTTGCGCGCACCGCCAAGACCCTGGATCACGTCGCCTGCCATGGGGTTGGCGATAATCGCGTCTTCCAGTTTTTTCAGGTCTGCACTGCTGGCGCCCAGTTTCTTGAGCGATTTCACAAAGAGGGTGGTGCGGACGATTTCCATGCCACAAAGTACGCTACTAGCGTATCTCTTGGCAAGAAAAAAATACGCAATTAGCGTATTATTCTACGGCGCAGCTTGCTAGAAATGGCGGGAAACTGGGAAAATTACACAGTCGTTAGCTGTGAGCCCAGGTCCAGTTCCGCGGCATAGCCACAGGGCGACCTTAACCGGGGCGATGCGCGCTGGCAGCCGCCCGAACGGCTTTCGCAAGCCAGCGTGTAAGCCCCTGTCCGTGGCGGTCCATGTTTTCTTCGAAGCGGCTATCGGCCTCCCACATGTCTGCGAGTGTGGCGTGCATCACGGGTGAAAGGGGATAAAACCAGCGGTCGATGTAACGCCTATGCCGCTCAGCGATCGCTATGGATACGACGCTGCCGGGATCGGAACCGGCTTTCATGGTGTCCGCGGCGGCGTCGAAGATCGAAGCCTGTTCTGTTTTGATCGTACGCCACTGGGCTTCGCCATAGGTCTTGCCGCGTTGCGCGCTTTGCTGGAAGGCGTCTGTTTCCCCCCACCGCTCTGTCGCTTCCGCCTCGTAAACGGAAGGGTCGAAGCCGTCGAAAATAGCTTTCAAATCCATAGCGCTCGTCTCCGTCTCATTGGCTATATGGGCGAGGGCCGCGTCGATGGACGCGACCATGGCATGCATTTCCGTTGCCCGTGCGACGAGCCGCGTACGCTGGGCCTTTAGGCATTCCACTTGGTCGAAGGCCGGGTCGTCGAGCGAGCGTCGAATGTCTTCCAGTGGCAGGCCGAGCGTCCGCCCGATCAGAATCTGCTGAAGGCGCAGCAAGTCCGCATCGCCATAGAGCCGGTACCCCGCGGCCGATCTGCCAGGCGCAATAAGATTGATTTCCTCATAGTAATGCAGCGCGCGCACGGAGATGCCCGTAAGCTTGGCCACATCTTTGACGAGGAGGTTTCGGGGCTGTTTCATGTCCAAACTCTACGGCCTCACGCAACGGGAGGGTCAAGGGGCGTTGAAAAATTCTGGCTTTGGCGACGAACAGGGAACTGCCAGGCGGGCAGGTGTCTCGCGACGAGAGCGTTTCCCTGCGATGTTGGCATCTCGCCAACCATCAAGGTGCAGCGAATAGCAGTTGCAATTGACAACCTGTCAGCCACTCATCCTATGATCCCCCGCTGGATCGGGTGGTGGTCGTCAAGTATGTTTCTAACTCTACGCTGTGTGACCGCTAGATGGAGGCTTTGGTGCCAACCGTTAGCAAGCAAATTGAAATTCCGTTTCTGGGCTTTGCCATTATAGCGATTGTTTGCTGGTTCGTCTGTTCCGCTTCGGTGGCAATCGCAGCTGGCAAAGAGGTGGCAGTTCTTCTGGTCGAGAAGCAGCAAAAGGGTTGCGCCTTTCGCTTTCATTTTCCCGCTTTGAACAAGACAGACGATTGGTTTGAGTTGCCGGATTGCCTGTCCGCGACGGAAAATTTTGTTTTTGACCGCGGCCAGGGCCGTGCCTTGATCCTCCACGCCGGGAAGGTTTGGGCAGTTGATCTCAAGCGGAACGCCAAGCCTGCCGTTCTGACGGATGCCTTTAAGCTCCGGCCCGAGCAGAAAGATATCGAGACCAAGACCTGGATCGACAAGGCAAATGGCCGGCTACGAGTGGCGCGTTTGATTGAGGAGACACCGGCCGCCCGCGCATTGCTGGTGCAAGACCCGGCAAATCGTTCGGCAAGCGGAAAATGGCCGGGTGAGGGGGTGCGATCAGTGGCATTGGTGGCGGAATTGGATGCTGATAAAAGATGGAAACTGCTGGCGGTGCGGCGGACCACAGCCGAGGCGGACCTGGCATTTGGGTTGGATGTTGTTTCATCCTTCATTTCTCCGAACGCCGGCATTGTTTCTCTGCATGATCTCCTGATGCAGGCAACTTGTGCTCAACAGGCTTGCGCTTCCAAGCCGGCTTTGCTGAGCAAGGATGCCAGACTCTGGGCCCGCCAAGTCTTTAGAGCGGACCGATACCAGGATGGTCCACCCTTCGGTTACATTCCGCTGGGAGAAAATGACGGTTTCATAAGCGGGATTGCGTTTGGTGACTCCTTTCATTGGAACACGCCCATCTTCTATTGCACCGGTGGTCCGAAAAACCGGTGCGCCACGCGTAAGGTGCTGGCGTTTCAGAAAAGCCCCCTCGCTTCCGACGGCCAGAAAGGCATTTCAACCAAGTCGGGTTATGTGCTGTTCACGCAGGAGTACGAGGGCGTGGCGGCACAGTTATATAAAAGCGGATCAGGCAATCCTATCACGACCTACAAAGCCGATACGATTGCGGCCTGGATGCCGTTCGCGCCTTGGTAGGTGAGGGGAGCAGGCTGAGAGGGACAACTCGCCAGCCCCGCACCCGCAGGAGATCTGAATGGCATTGCATCATCGGCTCATTTGGAAAGTAGCTCACCTCGTTTGGCGAATTACAAAACCCAGAACCATCGGTGTTCGGGCCGTGGTTCTCGATCAAGAGGATCGCGTTGCCCTTGTCCGGCAAACCTACACGGACCAATGGTATCTTCCCGGCGGCGGCGTGAAAAAGGGCGAGAGCATCGAAGCGGCATTGTTGCGAGAATTGAAAGAAGAACTGGCGATCGTTGGCCCTCACATCGAACGCGTACTGGGTGTTTATCACAGC
>DATFDR010000034.1:0-29427 GCA_035251935.1 Rhizomicrobium sp.
GTCCACTGGACCGATTGGTCCGGCTATGCCGGTCGTGCCTCGCTCCACTGGACCATTTCGTTCGCCTGTGGCGAACCGCTCCTCACTCTTCCGCATCTCCTACGCCACCTCCAACCAGGCGCTGGAAGAAGCCTGCAAGCGCATCCAAAGTTTCTGCAACAGCTTGCGTTAGGGCAGGGTTTTACGCGTGCTCTGATGCTTCGCCCTTCGCAAGCTCAGAAGGCTCAGCGCTTGCGGGGACAGCCGCGCCGGGCTGAGCCTTAACCGGCTCGATACCAAGTTCCAGTTCGGCGGCGGTACTTTTTCCAGCCTGCCGCGCTGCGGCATTCCAAAACAAATTCTGTGACAGGCCAGGGCACGCCCTTGCATTGGCCTTCCAACGGCGCGAGCATTCCTCATCTGGAAGGGCGTCAGCCCGGTCGCGGGATACCGCCCGAAGCCATTGTTTTTCAGCAATGGCGTTTTCGAAAGCGGAGGCGCGCATGTCCCAGGAAAGCACCAAGGAGAAATCCACCAAAATAAAAGCGACGCCGCGCGCCATCGCGCTGGTTGGCCCGCATGGCGGCGGCAAGACGAGTTTGCTGGAAAGTATCGCGATCATCACCGGCGCGACGGCGCGCAAAGGCTCGGTGCCGAACGGATCCAGCCTGGGGGATTGGGCCCCGGAATCGCGCGCTCGCGGCATGAGCGTGGAGATGAATGTTCTGACCGCGCAATATCTGGGCGAGGAATTCGTCTTTCTGGATTGTCCGGGGTCCATCGAATTTTTGGGCGATACCCTGAACATCCTGCCGGGCATCGATGCGGCAATCGTGGTGTGCGAGCCCGACGCCGCCAAGGTGATGATGCTGCAACCGGTCCTCAAGCGGCTGTCGGACGCGGCCGTGCCGCATCTTTTGTTCGTCAACAAAATAGACAAGGCGCGTGGGCCGCTGCGCGCCTTTATGGCGGCGCTGCAAGCGGTGAGCGACCGGCCGCTTTTGCTGCGCCAGATTCCCATCTGGGAGAATGGCGTCGCCACCGGCTTTGTGGATTTGGCCCTGGAACGCGCTTTTTCCTATCGCCCCCATGACGCCAGCGAGGTGGTGGATATCGCCGACTATGCGCGTGAGAAGGAGGCCCGCTTCCAGATGCTGGAAAAGCTGGCCGATTATGACGAGCAGTTGATGGAGGAGTTGCTGGGCGATGTCGAGCCGCCGCCCGAGGAGGTGTTCGGTGATCTCAAGCGCGAGGTGGGCGAGGGGTTGGTGGTGCCGGTGTTGATCGGCTCGGCGGAAGGCGACAATGGCGTGCGCCGGCTTTTGAAATGCCTGCGCCATGACGCGCCGGAGGTGACGGCTGCCGCCAGGCGCGCCGGGATGGCAAGCGGCGGCGATGCGGTGGTGCAAATCCTCAAGACCTTTCATGGCGGGCATGGCGGCAAGCTCAGCCTGGCGCGGCTGTTGCGCGGTCAACTCAAGGACGGCGCGGTCCTGCACGGGACGGGCGGACGCGAGGCGCGCATCGGCGGCATTTTCGCGCTGGCCGGCGACAAACAGATCAAGCGCGGCACGGCGCAGGCGGGTGACACGGTGGCGCTGGCGCGGCTGGAGCCGTTCGTCACCGGCGAAATCCTGTCCACCGCCAAAGCCGGCGGCAACCGTGCGGCTCTGGAAAAGTTGCCGCCGGTCTATCGCCTGGCGGTGGCGGCACAGGACAGAAAGGATGAGGTCAAGCTCAGCGGCGCCATCGCCAAATTGTGCGAGGAGGACCCTTGCTTGGTCTTCGAGCAGAACAGCGAAACCCATGACATGATCCTGGCGGGGCAGGGCGAGATTCACTTGAAAGTGGCGGTGGAAAAATTGCGCAACCGCTTCGGGCTGACGCTCGCCACCCAGGCGCCGCGCGTGCCCTATCGCGAAACCATCCGCAAGATCACCACGGCGCGCGGCCGCCACAAGCGCCAGACCGGCGGGCATGGCCAATTCGGCGATGTGCTGCTGGAGATCGTGCCCGCGCCGCGCGGCTCCAAGTTTACCTTCATCGACCGCATCAAAGGCGGCGTGGTGCCCAAGCAATGGATCGGCTCGGTGGAAAAGGGCGTGCTGGACTATATGAAGGAGGGCCCCTTGGGTTTTCCGGTGGTGGATGTGGTGGTGGCCTTGATCGACGGTTCCTATCACACGGTGGATTCTTCGGACGCCGCGTTCCAGACGGCAGGAAGGCTCGCCATGAGCGAAGGCATGCCGGGCTGTGCCCCGGTTCTGCTGGAGCCGATCATGCAGGTTCGGGTCCATGTCCCCAGCGAGGCGACCGCCAAGGTCAACAGCCTGGTCAGCGGCCGGCGCGGTACGCTCTCGGGCTTTGACGCGCGGGCCGGCTGGCGCGGCTGGGACACGGTGCAATGCGAAATGCCCTTGTCGGAAGTCTCGGATTTGATCGTGGATCTGCGCTCGCTGACCCAGGGCGTGGGGACCTACGAGATGGCCTTCGACCGGTTGTCGGAATTGGACGGCAAGCTGGCGGACAGCATCGTCGCCACCCGCAAGGCCGCCTGACCCCCTCTCCCCTTGAGGGAGAGGGCGCAAAATCTGGCACTTAGCAAAGCGGATGCGGCGCTAAGTGCTTAGATTTTGCGGGTGAGGGGTATGATGCACTCACCCCTCACCTGAAAAATCACTGGGTTGAGCGTCGCTATTGCTCCGCTAACCCAATGATTTTTCTTCCTCTCCCTCAAGGGGAGAGGAGAACCAAGTGCCAGTCGATTCAGTCGGTACAATTTGCTTTAAAGAAAAAAGGCGGGTGGCACCGCCTGTTAGGGCGCGCCACCCGCCAGCTTGTAACCTCGCTCAAGGGGGAGAGCGAAGCATAACCGCCGTCCGGGGGAGAGGAAGGCGGTATACTTAAAGAGATAGGGCGGCTCGGGCGGCGTTCAAGGGGGTAATGGCCAATTTAGGCCACTCAAAAACTCAACTTAGGCCATGAAAAGCGATATGGACAGCTACAGCGAGCGCCGTTGCCCCGACAATCCCATCCAGACCGATTTCAATTTCAATACCGATTTAGAGGAATACGAGCAACTGAACGAAGCTGGATGAGTTCTCTCGATTGAAATTTCTTCCGGCGGCGCATTGCAGCAGCACCTGTCAGACCGGCGCCGAATAGTAAAAGCGTAGCAGGCTCCGGCACCCCAATGGCTTCTGCGGTTATGTTGATTTCATAGGTCGCGGATAGCGTTTGGCCGGCTGCTATCGGTCCAAAGGCAAATTCCCCTTCACTGTGATCCGGAGAAAAGACGCCACAGGCGGTTGGAGTTATGAAATTCGGGCCGCTGATGGTGTTGCAGCTATGAAAATCATCCACGCCCGGTCCCGATACGGAGCTGCTGAACGCAGCATACTCAAGAACAGGATCGTCTACGCTGGCTCCAATCTCATTGCCACCGGGATTGAAGGCACTGAATGCTGTCATAAAGAAAAAGGTGCCCAAATAGTCTACGTTGCTGTTATTGGTAAGTGAAATTCCGCCAACAAAAGACTTTGAGACTATAATATGCGCCGCTGAATCATTGGTAAGCGTCAATGAGGCACGAGATGCACAGCCTAGAACTCCGGATAGCTCCTCTGCATCGCCGAAACAACTGAGAGTGACGCCATCTGGTAAAAGGCCATCCCCCGTTCCAATCGGCGGCTCATAGAAGAAAAATCTAACATCCCAAACCGCTTCTTCGACCCCGGCGAATGGTGTCGCTTGTGCTGGCGCTAAAAGCGAAATCGCGACAAAGGCGGCGCTACCTGCCAAGCGAATGATGGGATGCATCTGGTCCTCGGCTTTTTCGATAATCAGCTATGTTTAGTATTAACGGGATTCAATGTCTTGGTTAACGTCCAGGCGATTGCCCTGCTGGGTGTAGTGATTTTTTGTCAGATTTGAGTAAGTCAAAATCAGACGCCAATTTTGTCTTTGTTGGCGTGGTGCGCGGCCCATCCCGGATGCTTCTGCCGGTTCCACCACGGGTTATGGAAACCCTTGGCAGCCAGGTTCTTGCCGGTGGCGAAGATGTGACGGCCGCGCTCGATGGCCTGATCTTCGACGCGCTTGATGCCCTTCTTGTGGTTCTCAAAGCTCACGGTTCTCTCCATTGGTTGGAGAGGCCATCTAGCGAATTAGGCTACTGCTGAAATCAAAATAGGCCATTTGACGACAAACTAGAACAGCACTTTCAAGGCCAGCTTCCAGCTCAGTTCCCGATAGGGATTTTGGGAACCGGATTTTTCTGCAACCGCTGGATTTCCGGCAAACTCGAGCCCAGCAAGGGCTTGAGATATTGGCGGAAGGCATCGGTCACATGCGCTCCGTCGGTGGAAATGAATGCGTCGGGCATGTGCCGGGTTTTGCCCGCCACCTCTTGCAGGCCGCTCAATTGGAAAGAGACGGAATAGGGTCCCGAAGCCGCGCGATGAATGGTGACCGTGCCGTCACGATCCCCGCCCATGGCAAATTGCACCGCGCGTTCGCCCGCCTCGCGCGCTTCGCGCTGATCCACATCGGAGACGCAACCGGCAAAACTGCGCTGGAGATAACCGAAGGTGTCGGCTCGCACCCGCTTGAGCCCCAGGGAATCCTTGAGCGCCTGGGTCAGATAATCGGCCAGCGCGCCGCCGCCCAGTTGAACATTGCCATGGGCGTCCTTTTCGACATGCGCCGCCAGCTTGTTGGCGATGGCCACGCCTTTTTCGTCGGCAATGCCTTCAGAGACCGCCACCACGCAGCGGCCATAGCGCTCCATGCAGCTTTTCACGCTGGCGAAAAAGCTGTCCAGATGGAACACCCGTTCCGGCAGATAGATTAGATGCGGACCGCTATCGGCTTCGGTCTGGGCCATGGCGGCGGCGGCGGTCAGAAATCCGGCATGGCGGCCCATCACCGCGCCGATATAGACGCCGGGGAGCGCCCGGTTGTCGAGATCGGCGCCCATGAAAGCCTGGGTGACAAAACGCGCCGCCGAGGGAAAGCCCGGCGTGTGATCGTTGACGGTCAAATCATTGTCGATGGTCTTGGGGACATGGATGCAGCGCAGCTTGTAGTTGGCGGCTTGCGCGGCTTCCGAGACGATGCGCACCGTGTCGGCACTGTCATTGCCGCCGATATAGAAGAAAGAACCGATGCCGTGCGCCTGCACGGCGCGGAAAATGTCCAGGCAATATTTCTGATCGGGTTTGTCGCGGGTCGAGCCCAGGGCGGCGGCCGGGGTTTCCGCCACTTTTTTCAAACTCTCTTCGCTCTCCTTGCTGAGATCGACGAAATCCTGGTTGACGATGCCGCGCACGCCGTGAAAGGCGCCATAGACCGCGCCGATCTGCGAAAATTTGCGCGCCTCCAGCGCGATCCCGGCCAGCGATTGATTGATGACGGCGGTGGGGCCGCCGCCTTGGGCGACCAGAATCTTGCGGACATCGGATTGAGACATGGCTTAGGCCCTTCTGCGCTTTGCGTTCGCCGATATATCGTTACTTGGCGTTCCTGCCAAAATTCAATACTGCCAGTCCTTGGCGCTCTTGACCGCGAATTCGCGGAATGCCGCCACGCGCTTGGATTGGCGCAAGGCGTCGGCATAAACCAGGTGCACGTCATAACCCAGGGGGGCCACATCCGGCAGCACCCGTTCCAAGGCCGGGTGCTGGGCCGCGACATAGTCGGGCACCACACCGATCCCCAATCCCGCTTCCACCGCTTGCAGGATGCCGGTGATGTTGTTGATGCGGATGACATGGCCTTTGGAGCCGGGCCGGGCGTGTTTCTTGAAAACATCCAGCAGCCAATTGATGTCGCGGATTTCCGGCACCGCCGTCTCGCCATAGACGATGATATTGTGGTCGGGAATTTCCTCCAGCGCCTTGGGCGTGGGGTGGGTCTTCAAATAGGCCTTGGCGGCGTACATATGATAGTGGACTGTAAACAGCTTGCGCTGGATCAAGTCCGCCTGCACCGGTGCGCGCATGCGGATGGCCAAATCGGCCTCGCGCTGGGCCAGGTCCAGCTCCTTGTCGTCCATCACCAGATGGACATCCACGTCCGGATACTGCGCCAGGAACTCGCCCAGCCGGGGCAGCAGCCAATAGGCGCCGATGCCGTGGCTGGCGGTGATCTTCAGCGCCCCACGTGGGGCATCATGGATATTCTTGAGCGCTTCTTCCGCCGCCGCGAGCCGGCCCAGCACGTCGGTCACCGCCGTGAACAGGAGTTCGCCTTCATCGGTCAAAGTCAGGCCGCGGGCGTGACGCTGAAACAGCGGGGTGGAGATTTCCTCTTCCAAAGCGCTGATCTGCCGGCTGACCGCCGATTGCGACAGGCCCAGGGTTTGGCCGGCATGGGTGAAGCTGCCGGCGCTGGCCACGGCGTGGAAGATGCGAAGCTTGTCCCAATCCATTTTATCCCCCCGCTTCCTTCATGCTTGGGCAAGCCCAGCATCAGGTCTGTTCTCATATCCTCACCCGCCCAAGGGTGAGGCCCTTCAAACCGCGACCGGTAACTCCCCCGCATGAGATCCCGCCAGGAAGCGTTCGGCTTCCAGCGCCGCCATGCAGCCCATGCCGGCGGCGGTCACCGCCTGGCGGAACACCTTGTCCTTGACGTCGCCGGCCGCGAACACCCCCGCCACCGAGGTATGGGTGGAATCCGGCGCGGTCGTGATGTAGCCGCTCTCGTCCATCTCCACCTGGCCGCGGAACAGGGCGGTGGCAGGAGAATGGCCGATGGCGACGAACAAACCGTCCACCGCTTGATCGTGCAGAGAACCCGTAATGGTGTTGCGCAGACGCACGCCCGTGACGCCTTTGGGCTCGGTGGTGCCCAGCACCTCCGCCACTTCGGTATCGTAGAGCACATTGATCTTTTTGTTGGCGCCCAGCCGCGCCTGATTGGTCTTGTCAGCGCGCAGGAAATCGCGGCGATGCACCAGGGTGACAGAATCGGCGAAATTGGTCAGGAACAGCGCCTCTTCCACCGCCGTGTTGCCGCCGCCGACCACGGCGACTTTCTTGCCGCGAAAGAAAAAGCCGTCGCAGGTGGCGCAGGCTGACACGCCAAAGCCTTGGAATTTGCCTTCGCTTTCCAGCCCCAACCAGTTGGCGCTGGCGCCGGTGGCGATGATCAGCGTGTCGGCGGTATAGACGTCGCCGCTATCGCCGATCAACGTGAAGGGACGGCGTGACAGATCCACCTTGGCGATGGTGTCGCTGACGAATTTGGTGCCCAGCGCGCGTGCCTGCTCCTGCATCTGGTCCATCAGCCAAGGGCCCTGGATGGCTTCGGCGTAACCGGGATAATTCTCCACCTCGGTGGTAATGGTGAGCTGGCCGCCCGGCTGAAGGCCCGCGATCAGGGTCGGCTCCAGCATGGCGCGGGCCGCGTATATGGCGGCGGTGCAGCCAGCGGGACCGCTGCCCAGAATGATGACTTTGGAATGGGTGTTCGTGGTCATAGTGGCTTCTAAATCTGCTTTGCGGTTCGCGCGGGTCTGGCCATGTCATATCGTAATGGCAAGGCGTCTCGTCAAGACGCGATAAAAGCCAAGCCGGTGCATAAGGTTATGCTGGGCTTTCCCGGCGCAAACTTCTGCCCGTTAAGCCTCGATTCGAGAAATATTATTGCTTGAAGTCCACTCGCACGTTATGAGACCGGGCCGCCCTTCAGGACAGCCCGTGGATACCCGCAAGCTGGACGCCATAGACATGCGCATCCTGTCCGAGCTTCAGACGGACGGCCGCATTACCAATGTCGAGCTGTCGCGCCGCGCCAAGATCACCGCGCCGCCATGCCTGCGCCGTATCCGTGCGCTGGAAAAAGCAGGTTTCATCAAAGGCTATCACGCCGAATTGGACGGCAAGGCGCTGGGCTTCGAAGTCACCGGTTTTGTGTTTGTCGGTTTGGCCAGCCAGAAGGACGGCGATCTCAAGCATTTCGAGGAAAGCGCGCGGCGCTGGCCGGAGGTGCGGGACTGTCACATGCTGTCGGGCGAAGTGGATTTCATCCTCAAATGCGTGGCGCGCGATCTTTCGGCTTTCCAGAGTTTCATCACCAACACCGTCACGGCGGAAAAAAATGTCGCCAGCGTCAAGAGTTCGCTGGTCATTCACGTCTCCAAGCATGAACCAGGGTTTCCGATCGCCGTGCCGTCTTAAAACGCTTCTGGGACGTGCGGCATATGCGCTAGGTTTGCGTCACAATTTGGGTTCGAAACAATTGGGGAGGGGAAACATGAAACGCGCATCTCTGTCGCTGGCGATGGCCACCTTGCTGATGTCATCGGCCGTGCTGGCGGCCGCCCCGGCCGTCACCGAAAGCATGAAAGCGGCCGTCGCCGATAGCGGCCGTCCCGAAGCCGACACCAAGCGCGATGAAAACCGCAAACCCGCCGAGATGCTGGTCTTTGCCGGCATTACGCCAGGCAAGGTGGTGGTGGATCTGCTGCCGGGCAGTGGCTATTTCACCCGCATCTTCGCCAAAGCCGTGGAGCCCAATGGCCGCGTCTATGCTTATTTCGGCACCCAGTATGACGAACGCCTGAAAAGCCAGGGCCGCGATCCCGACAATCTGATGGCGGATCTGAAACGCACCTACAAAAATCTGGGCGTCATTCACGGGCCCTTGACCGGATTTGTCACGCCCCAGCCGGTGGATGTGGTGTGGACATCGCTGAACTATCACGACATCCACAATAAGTCCTACAATATGGACATCCATGACGTGAACAAGGCGATCTTCAAATCGCTCAAGCCTGGCGGCTTTTATGTGATCCTGGATCACACCGCCGCCGAAAGCGCCGGCGACGATGTCACCGAGACGCTGCACCGGATCAAACTTTCCACCGTCAAGAAGGAAGCTGAGGCCGCCGGTTTTCGTCTGGTGGCGGAAGGCGATGCGCTGCATCATCCCGGCGATGACGGCACCAAGCGGGTGTTCGAGAATGACATTCGCGGCAAGACCAACCAGTTCATGCTCAAATTCCAAAAGCCCCGGCATTGAAGACCGCTTTCGGATTCCTCTTTGCCTGCGCCGCGGTGCTCGCCGCGGCGCCGTCTTTTGCGGCCTCGCCCATGAGCCGGGTCAAGGCCAGGCTGGTGGCGTTCGACGGTTCGGTGATGACATTGGAGCCCTTGCCGGCGGCAAATGCTCCAGCAGGCGAACCCTTTATTGTCTTTGTTCTTCCCCAGACCCGTTATGTGGGGTCCGAAAAAACAGGTTTGGACCGTATCAAACCGGGTGACTATGCCGGCGCGGCGGTGACGCAAGCGCGCGGCGGCACGTTACGCGCGCAGGACGTGTTTCTCTATGACAATGCCTTGCGCGGCACGGGCGAGGGCCGTTTTCCGGAAAGCGGCCGGGTGATGGTGAACGGCACGGTCAGCGCGGCGCAGGCCGATGCCAAGCAGGGGGGAACCATGACCTTGCATTATCGCGGCGCGGTGCTGAGCGGCCTGGGGCGCGGCCGCACCCTGTGCGAGGGCCGGGCCTCGCCGCCCGCTTTTGCCAGCGCGCTGGCTTGCGAAGGGGACGCGGTCGTAACGGTGCCCGCCGCCACGCCGGTCTCGGTCCTGACGGTGGGGGACAAGTCCTTGCTGGTCCCAGGCAGCCTGGTGACCGTGACCATGACCAAGGGCTCGGATGACAAGAACGTCACGCCGGGCCTGGTGGTGGAAAAACCCGGTACCGTGGAAAAGCCGCAATCCCTGCCTTAATCTCAACCGTCTCTCGGAGAAATTCCATGTCCCGTCTCCTGACCTTCTTATGCGGCGCCGTGCTGGCCGCGACCCCTGTCTTGGCCCAGCCGAAGTTGGGAAAATGGGGCGTGGATATGACGTCGTTGGACCGGTCGGTTAAGCCGGGCGACAATTTCTTCCTCTATGTGAATGGCGGCTGGCTCAAGACGGCGCAAATTCCCGCCGACCGCGCCTCTGCCGGTTCTTTTCAGGATCTGCAAATTCTCAGCGAGCAGCGGCTGAAGACCATTGTCGCGGATCTGGAAAAAAAGCCTGTCCGCCAGTTGCGCGCGGAAGAGCGCAAGCTGCGCGATCTCCATGACAGTTTTGTCGATACCGCCGCCATTGAGGCCAAGGGTCTTGGGGCGGTGAGCAAGGATTTGAACTATCTCGCCGGTCTTAAGACGCTGGACGATGTCGCCCGCGCCATGGGTTCGGTGAGGCTTTCCACCATGAGCATCTACAATATCGGCATCGGGGTGGACGACAAAAATTCCGACAATTACTCGGTCAATCTGGGCCAGAGCGGATTGGGCATGCCCGACCGCGACTATTATCTCTCCAGCGACGAGGCCATCCTGAAGACCCGCGCCGCCTATCATAAATATCTCGCCGATATGCTGACGCTGGCGGGTTTGGGCGACGCCCAAGCGCGCGCCGATCGCTTGCTGGCGCTGGAAACCGAAATCGCCAAAGTGTCCTGGCCGCGCGCCGACCGCCGCGATGCCGACAAGATCTACAATCCCATGCCCGCCTCCGCGCTCAAGACGCTGGCGCCCGATTTCGCCTGGGATGCGTTTTTGGGCGAGGTTGCGATCCCGCTGAAAAAACCGGACGGCCATGAACGTTATGTGATCGTGGCGGAAAAATCCGCCTTCGGACCTCTGGCCGCCATCTTCAAGAAGACGCCGGTTTCAACCTGGCGCGATTATCTGACCGTACATTATCTGCACAGCTTCGCGCCCTATCTGCCCAAGCGGTTCGACGATCTGGCCTTTTCTTTCTATGGCACGGTCTTGCAGGGGCGCACCCAGCAGCTCGACCGCCGCACCCGCGCGGTGCATTTGCTGGACCGGCAGATGGGCGAGGCCCTGGGCAAGCTCTATGTGGCGCGCTACTTCCCGCCCGACGCCAAGGCCAAGGCCGATCTTTTGGTGTCGAACCTGATGAAAGCCTATGAAGCCGACATCCGGACTCTGGACTGGATGGGACCCCAGACCCGCGCCAAAGCGCTGGAAAAACTGCATCTGTTCACCCCCAAGATCGGTTATCCCAGCAAATGGCGCGACTATTCGGCTTTCTCGGTGGTGCGCGGCGATCCGGTCGGCAATGCCCAGCGCGCCGGCGTCTTTGAGTGGAACCGCGATCTGGCGCGCATCAACCAGCCGGTGGACAAGAGCGAGTGGGGCATGACGCCCTCCACCATCAACGCCTATTACAATCCGTCCTTCAACGAGATCGTGTTTCCCGCCGCCATTCTGCAGGCGCCCTTCTTCGATCCCGCCGCCGACGATGCGGTGAATTACGGCGCCATCGGCGCGGTGATCGGCCATGAGATCAGCCACGGCTTTGACGATCAGGGCAGCAAATATGACGGCAAGGGCATCTTGCAGAATTGGTGGACCAAGGAAGACCGGGAAAATTTCGATGCCCGGTCCGGGACCTTGGTGAAGCAGTATGGCGCTTACGAGCCCCTGCCAGGGCTGCATCTCGACGGTCAGAACACCCTGGGCGAGAATATCGCCGACAATGCGGGGTTGGCGATCGCGCTCAAGGCCTATCACCTGTCGCTCAACGGCAAGCCGGCGCCGGTGATCGATGGACTGACGGGCGACCAGCGGCTGTTCTTGTCCTTCGGGCAGGTGTGGCGCACCAAGATGCGCGAGAGCGCCATCCGCACCCGCACCTTGTCGGACCCGCATGCGATCGCGGAGTTCCGGGTGATCGGACCGACCCGCAATATGGACGCCTGGTACGACAGTTTCGAGGTGAAGCCGGGCGACAAATACTATCTGGCGCCCGCCGATCGGGTCCGTCTGTGGTGACGCCGAATAGGGATATTCTACAGCCGTCATAAAAGCACCGGGGTCCAGTATGTGTGATGTTTTCATCAACCGGATCGCTACGGCCACGCCGCCGCATGACGTGCATGAGACGTTTTTGCGTTTCGGCCAGCAGATGCTGCAACACGACCATCGCCGTTTGGCGCTGTTCAACCGCATGGCGGATCGCAGCGGCATTGCCCATCGCTATTCTTTCTTGGAGCCGGGCGCGAAGGGCGCGGTGGTGGACAGCGAGGACTTCTATCGCCTGGGCGCATTCCCCGACACGGCGGCACGCATGAAAAAATTCGAGGCCTGTGCGCCGCGATTGGCGGCGGCGGCGGCGGAAAAGCTGCTGCAAGGCGAGGACCGTTCCCGGATCAGTCATGTCATCGTCACCAGCTGTACCGGGCTTTCCGCGCCCGGCATCGATCTGGAATTGGTGGAGCGTTGCGGCCTGCCGTCTTCGGTGGAACGCACCGTGGTGGGCTTCATGGGTTGCTATGCCGCCATCAACGCGCTGAAGCTGGCGCGCCATATCGTGCGCTCCCAGCCTTCGGCGCGTGTGTTGGCGGTGAATTTGGAGCTTTGCACGCTGCATCTGCATGAGACCGACGATCTTGAGGAAATCCTGTCCTTCCTGTTGTTCGCCGACGGTTGCGCGGCGGCCTTGGTCAGCGCCGATCCGGTGGGCGTTCAAATGCGCGACTTTCGCGCTATCCTTGTGCCGGACACGCGCGAATTGATCCGCTGGCATATCCGCCAGCAGGGCTTCGACATGGTGCTGTCCGGCGCGGTGCCGGGCGCCATTCGCGCCGCGTTGACGAATGCCCGCGACGAGGTTTTGGGAGGCGCCAACGATATCGATCTGTGGGCCATCCATCCCGGCGGGCGCACGGTGCTCGATGCGGTGGAGCAGGCCTTTGCTCTACCGCCCGAGGCGCTCGCCGCCTCGCGCGGCGTCTTGAACGACTATGGCAACATGTCTTCGGGCACGGTGATGTTTGTGCTGGACCGGCTGATGCGGGGCGCCGAACCGGAACAAAATGGCTGCGCCATGTCCTTCGGTCCGGGATTGGTGGCCGAGACCATGCTGTTTCGCATGGCGGCGTGATTTTTCATGCATGGGCGCGCCCTGACACCGGAATGGCTGGACTTCCTGGCGCCAGACGATCCCCGTGCGATCCGCTCCCGCCGTGACTTGGCGCGGATCAATGGTGTCATGCGGCAAAGCGCGATCCTGGCGAACGCCTTGAAGGGACTGGCCGCACCCAAAGTGCTGGCCGATCTTGGCGGCGGCGATGGACGTTTTCTGCTGTGCCTGGCGCGGCGGTTGGCACGTCATTGGCCCGGCGTGCGTGCGGTCATTCTCGACCGCCAGAATATCGTCACGGCGAAGACCCAAGCCGATTTCGCCGCTTTAGGTTGGCGTTGTGAAACCCGGCAAGGCGACATCTTCCAGACCTTGCCGCAATGGGATTGCGATATCGTCGTCGCCAATCTGTTTTTGCATCATCTGGACGATGCGGCGCTGAGAGCGCTCCTGGCTCTGGCGGCGGCGCGCGCCAAAGCCTTTGTCGCCTGCGAGCCGCGCCGTTCGGCTTTGGCGCTGACGGCTGCGCGGCTGGTCGGCGTCCTGGGCGCCAATGATGTGACGCGGCATGACGCTGTTGCCAGTGTAGGCGCTGGATTTCGCGGTGCCGAATTGTCCGTCCTGTGGCCGCAAAACGGGTGGATGCTTCAAGAATATTCGGCCTTTCCATTCACCCATGTGTTTTGCGCCCATGCTGTTTGACGCGGTCATCATCGGGGCGGGCCCCGCCGGATCGGCGGCGGCACGGCTGTTGGCCGGGGCGGGCTGGTCGGTGGCGCTGATCGAAAAAAGCGAATTTCCCCGCCGCAAAGTGTGCGGCGAATTCCTGTCCGCCCCCACCATGCCGGTGCTTGAGGCTTGCGGCGTGGCGGGAGCCTTCCGCGCCGCCGCCGGTCCGCCGGTGACACGCATCGGCATCTATGCCGGCAACACCATGCTGATGGCGCGCGGCGAAGAAAAATGCTGGGGCAGGGCGCTGGGACGGGAGCATCTGGATCTGATGCTGCGTGATGCCGCGGTTGCGGCTGGCGCGCGGCTGTTGCAACCGGCGGAGATTGTTGCGGTTCGCCACGGTCCGCAAACCAGCCTCTGCGCCCTTAAGGATGGGCGCGAAATAGCGGCGCGTCATGTCATTGCGGCTTGCGGTTCCTGGAATGCCAAAGGCGTCTTTGGCTTGGCGCGCAAAGATGCGCCGTCCGACCTGTTGGCCTTCAAGGCGCATTTCCGGGATAGCCGCTTGCCGCCCGGCCGAATGCCGCTCTTGGCCTTTCCCGGGGGCTATGGCGGATTGGTGCAGAGTGACGCGGGCCGTGCATCCTTGTCTTGTTGCATCCGGCGCGATGCCTTGGCGAAAGCGCGCCGCGATCATGGCGGCAGGGCCGGGCAAGCGGTCCTTGCCCATATCCTGACCGCCACGCGTGGCGCGCGCGAGGCGCTGAGCGGCGCGGTGTTGGACGGTGATTTTCTTTCCGCCGGTCCGATCCGCCCGGGCATACGGCCTCGCTATGACGGCAAGATATTTTTCACCGGCAATATCGCAGGCGAGGCGCATCCGGTGATCGCCGAAGGCATCAGCATGGCAATCCAGTCTTCTGCCTTGTTGGCGCAGCTCCTGATCGCTGGGCGCGAGGCCAGTTATGTGGCGCAATGGCGCCGCCGGTTTGCGCCGCGCATTTTGGCCTCGTCCTTGTTCGCGCATCTGGCGATTAACCATACCGCCCGCCTGGCGAGCTTGGTCGTGCTACGGGCAGTGCCACCGCTACTGGGCCTGGGGGCGCGGTTGAGTGGCAAGATGTCGGTTGCTTGAAGCGCCTTTCCAGAGGGCGGCATTTTTGTCACTATCAATGGCGACACGCTGTGGGTCGCCGAACGTGGAACCGGCAAGGCCGTGGTGCTGCCGATGCCGAAATATTGAGCGCGCGATGCGCGCAAACGTCATTCAAAGTGATGGACCAACGACTGTCGCGTCACGCCAAAGTTCCTGGACGGGACGGCCCGACATGATTAGAAGTTGTCCATCTGGGCAATTGCTACGCATGGAACTTTTCTGCGTCATCGCGATTCCAAACGCTAGCCAATCGCAACAGACGTGCATGCTCTAGAAATATAAAATGAGCATGGATTTTGGTGTCGGGTGCCTTACGTGGAGTTGGGAAGATTTTCGACGTTTTTTTTCTATCCCGGAGTCCGCCATCGCGGCGCGCGGGTAATCGCGCCAGCGTCCTGTCATATCTGTGGGCCGCAGCATGAGATGGAAGCGCGCATTGTTGCTGGCACCTTTGTTGGTCGGCCTGTTTGTGGTGGCGGTGGCCGAGCCGGACCCGCGCGCCATCGGAATAGCGATCAAGGACAAGATTATTGCCGAACTGAAGGATCCCTTACGCCTCTACGATGAGCGTTCGCCCGGCCGGCGCGGTTCGGTCACATTGCTTTTGAAAAAGTCCAAGGCCGGACCGCGGGAGCGCGTGCTCCCCACCATACGTGAACGTGAACCCGCTCCGGGCATTCCAGCGTCGTTCACCCCCCTTCTCGCCACGCCTCCCGAAGTTCCTTCGTTCATTCCCGGCCCCGGGGATATTCCGCTGCCCAACAATCCGTTCACCGACCCGCCTTTCTTTCTGCCACCCTTACCGCTTCCCTTTGGTTCTCCCGATTTTATTCCAGAGGTGCCGCCGACAGGACCAAATCCCCCAATACCGCCTCTGCTACCGCCGATACCGCCTCCCGTCACCATTCCGGAACCCCCGACTTGGATGATGGTCCTGGGGATTCTCGCTTTCGGCGCGGGCATGCGCCGGCATGCGCGCCAGCGGCACGCCGATTTCTCCGGCATCCGATAGCAGCAGGTTCAGATGCCCGCTTCTATGCAATCCTCGATGCTGGCCTTGGCGGTGTGCTTGAGCTGTGCGGCGCTGCCGCAAACCGCAAAAGCGGCTGTCGTCCACACGCCGCCCGAAGGTGTTCGGATTTGGTATCCCGCCGGCAGCTATCCCCAACTCGTCCTTCCCGATGGGCGGCGGGAAGTTGTGCGCAGCATGCTCAACGTCGCCCATCCCATGCGGTTCGGAAATTTTGTCTGGGACGCGGAGCGCATTCCCAAGGGGCCGGTGTGGGTGCGTGTCGATCTGACCCGGCAGTTGTTGTCGGTTTTTCGCGCCGGTCATGAGATCGGGTCCGCCGTCATTCTTTATGGGACGTCGCGCAAATCCACCCCAACCGGGCATTTCACCGTCCTGGCCAAGCACAAGGACTATTATTCGCGCAGCTACGAGGCCCCCATGCCCTATATGCTTCGGCTGACCAGCGACGGCGTTGCCATTCACGGCAGCAATGTGCGCCGGGGTTGGGCCACGCATGGCTGCGTCGGAGTTCCGTTGGATTTTGCGCGCTTGCTTTTTGCCGTGGCGAAAAAAGGCGATGCCGTGATCATCCTTGCGGCGGAACCCGAACAGAAAAAATCCAATGTTCATTAGGCTGCGCGCAATTCTATCGATGGCTTTACGCCTTCATTAACCAGCTCTCTCCACGCGATCTAAACCGCGCACAGGGAAAGCTTCTGCCGAAACGCAGGAGCCCCATGTCTCATGGTGCCGAGCCGCTGGAAGTCATCGCTCATGGCGTGCGCGATACTTCTTGTCACGTCCCCTGTCATGGGTTCGACAAATCCGCCGCAGGTTTTAAATCCGCCGCTGGCTTTGAATATCCCGCAGGCGGCTGACAAGCTGCCTGCGGCCGATACACCGCCGGCTTTCGATCAGCGCATTCTTGCCGTCCACAATCGCGAGCGCTTGGGGCTTGGTCTTGACCCGCTCCATTGGAATCCCGCACTGGCCCAGTCGGCCCAGCAATGGGCCGACTATCTCGCAGCCACCGGCCGGTTCGAGCATGCGCCGGAAAACAGCTACGCGCCGCAAGGGGAAAATCTTTGGGCCGGCACCAAAGGCTACTATGCCCTCGAAGCCAGGGTCGATGCCTGGATTCGGGAAAAGAAATTCTTCCAGCCAGGCAGTTTTCCCGACAACAGCATCACCGGCCGGGTAGAAGATGTCGGCCATTACACCCAGGTGGTCTGGCGCGCGACGAAAGAGGTCGGATGCGCGCAAGCCGCCAGCGCCAGTGAAGACATCTTGGTCTGCCGCTATGCCGAAGCCGGCAACTACAGAGGCGAGCAGCCGTTCTAGAGTGTGATCCGGTTCTTTGAAGCCGGATCACAGTTTGGCTCATAACCCAGCAAGGACCAGTATGGGGGGCACCCTATCAGGGGCCATCTCGGGCGCCTGCCGCCGCCCTCCCAATCGGTTGGGAACCCAAAAATGTAAAATTTTCTGCCAGTTCCCCCAAAAATGTTTCTATTGACTACATTTAACTGATTACGTTAATTGATTTTCCCAAATTGGCACGGTTTGTGCGAGTTCCCTTCCAGGATCCATTTTTGGATTAGGGAGATTGACGATGTCGCGTTCGAAGCTTTTGGGTGCCCTTATTGCACTGCCCATGATGGTTGCGGGGGCCAGCAGCGCCCAAGCCAATGTCATCGGCCTCGTCATTGACGGTTCCGGCAGCATTTCTGCCGCGAATTTCGACCTTCAGAAGGATGGCTATGTCAGTGCCCTGACCGCGTTGCTCAATACCGGCGGCACCAACAGCGTCGGCGTCTGGCAATTCTCCACCGGCGTGTCGCCGGTATTCGCCGTCACCAAGATCGACTCGGCGGCCGCAAAGGCCAGTCTGATCGCTGCCATTTCCGGCATGACGCAACTGGGCGGCGTAACCGCGATCGGCGACGGCGTCCTGGCGGCAACAGCCGGCATCAACGCGCATGTCGGCGGCTTCGGCAGCAAGATCATTGACGTGTCCACCGATGGCTTCTGGAATTTCGGCACGGACCCCGCCACTGCTACCGCCACAGCGAACCTATCCGGCATTACCGTGAACTGTCTGGGGATTGGCGCAGGCGCCGACTGCTCCTGGAACGGTACGGGTACGGACTTTGCCGCGGCCACTTTCGCCGATTTCGAGGCGGTCATCAGGACGAAACTGAGCAAGGAGCTGACCGGCGTGCCGGAACCCATGACGCTGGCGCTGTTTGGCGCCGGCCTGGCCGGAGCCGCCGCCATGCGCCGTCGCATGAAGAAAGCCTAAGCCACAAAGCTTCCATCGAGTATGAGAACGGCGGTCCTAGGGCCGCCGTTTTCGTTTGCCCAGAGGCCATGACAGCTCGGTGTTCCCGGTTTACCAAATAGGGCCGGGGCGCTAGTCCAGGCCGCAATTCTCACCTAACGTTGATGGGCCTGTTGTGGGCCGCCCGGCAGGGCGGGCAAGTCGGAGATTTCCGTGAATCAAACTTTCCACCGCCGCCGCAAGGCGTGGACAGGGCTTTTGCTGGGGACCGCCATGGGCGGTTTGCTGATGGCTGCGCCGGGTGCATCAGCGGATGTGCCAAAGCCGACTGCTGCGGTGCAGGGCAATGCCGCCGAGGCCAGAAAACTCATGGCCGAGGCGCAATCGGCCCTCAAAAGCGGAAATGTGCGCCTTGCCCTGATCAATCTGAAGAAGGCGGTCCAGGCTCAGCCGTCGAACAATGACGCACGCATCCAGCTGGGCTTGGCGCTGTTCCAGACCGGCGATCTGGCGGGCGCGGAACGGGAGGTGCGCACGGCCTGGAAGGGCGGCGCGCCCGAGGCGACGGTTTTGCCCGTCCTGTTCAAGATCATGCTGGCGCGTCGGGAATATCAGGAATTGTTGGCGGAGTTTCCCGACCCCGGCGCTGCCAATACACCCACGACACCCAATCTCCTGAAGGCGCGGGCCTTTGCGCTTCAACGATTGGGCCGTGGGCCGGAGGCTGTGGAGGCCGCCGATCGCGCGCTCAAGCTGCAGCGGGACGGAGAAGGACTGGTGGCGCGAGCCAGCGTTTCGCTGCAGCAGGGCGATATCAAAACCGCCCGCAAATTCGCCGATGAAGCCACCAAGACCGCGCCCGACAGTGTCGAGATTGCCGTCTTCAGGCTGAGCGTTCTGAAAGCCGACAAGGACGGCGCTGGCGCCTTGGCATTCGCCGATCAGCTGCTTGCCAAATTTCCCGGCAATCTCCAGGTCCAATTCGTGCATATCGAGCAGTTGCTGGACCAGAAGCAGTATCCAAAGGCCAAAGCTGAAATCGATGCCATCCTCGCCAAACGGCCGGGGCTGCAGATGCCAATCTATTACAAGGCCCTGCTGGCGTCACGGGCCGGCGATGCCAGGGGCGCATGGGATTTGGCGCTGACTCTGCAGAAGGAATTCCTGGACGCATCACCCGGTATCGGGCTGATGGTTGCGCAAATGGCGATCAATGCGGGCCGCCAGAATGCGGCCATCGATACGCTGGGCAGGGTATTGGGAAGCGATACGGGCAATCTGGTGGCGCGTCGCCGGCTTGCCGCGCTTTATCTCGATCAGCGGGACAGCAAATCCGCCCTTAATCTTCTGGCGCCGGTCAGCAGCGCATCCGATCCCGAAACCGTCAGGTTGCTGTTTCGGCTCTACACCGCCTTGAACCGCAAGGATGATGCGCGCGCCGTGCTGAAACGGCTGGGTCCGACAAGCGAACATGCGCTTCTGGAATTGCGGGCGGGGCACACCGACGAGGCTATCGCGGAACTGAAAGAGGTGGCTGCCAAGGAACCCGGCAATGGCGCGGTTGCCCAGTCGCTGATCGGTATCCTGGTCGGGGCTCGCCGCTTTCCGGAAGCCCTGGAGATTGCCGGCCAGCTTGGCCGGGACGCAAAACAGCGCGCGGCTGCGCTTGTTTACCGTGGTCAAATCCTCTTGGCGCAGCGCGACCTGCCGGAAGCGCAAATCGCGTTCGACAAAGCGGTTGCGCTGGAGCCGAAAAACTCTGCGGTGCGATTGTCCCGGGCGGATTTTTTTATCGCCAGCCAAAAGTACGGCGAGGCGGGCAAGGATTTGCAAGCGGTTCTGTCATCCGATCCCAAAGGCGCCGCCGCGCGCACAAGGCTGGCCGATATCGCCGCGCGGCAAGGCAAGGATCAGGAGGCGCGCAAGATACTGGGCGAAGCGATCGCGCTGTCACCCCAAGATGCTTTGCCCAGATTGGCTTTGATCCGGCATCAGGTGGGGCGCAACGATCTTAGGACCGCTCTGAAGGGTGCCGACGATCTTGTTCGCTTGCAGGCTTCCAACCCGGACGCTGTCGCCCTTCGCGGGCAGATCCAGTCGCTGTTAGACCAGAAGAACGAAGCGGTGGCGAGTTTCCGCCATCTTGTTTCTCTGACCCCGGAGGCCGCGCAAGCGCAATTGATGTTGGGCGAGGCGCTTTTCGCGGCTGGCGATCGCGGGGGCGCGATGGCCGCTCTGGATGCTGCGGCCGCGCTCAGTCCACAGTCGGCCAACGTTAGGCAGGCCCAGATAGACCTTCAATTTGCCTTTGGAAATACCGATACCGCCGTGTCGCAGGCGCGCGCCTTTCAGGCTTCCCATCCCGGTTCCCAAGCCGATATTCTGGTTGCCGATACGCTGACCAAAGCCAAGCGGTTCGATCAGGCCTCGGATGTCCTCACCAAAAGCCTTGCCGGCAAGCCGGACGGAACCGTGCTTTCGCGGCTGGTGCAGCTCAAACTGTTGGCCAAGGACAAGAAGGCTGCCCGGGGTCTGATGTCGCAATGGCTTGACCGCAATCCGGGCGATGTAAGGGTGCGGCACGAATTCGCCATGTTTTTGATGGGCGACAATGATTTTCCTGGCGCGCGCGCGCAGTATGAGGCGATCCTGAAGCAGGAAGCCGGCGATGTTCTGGCGTTGAACAATTTGGGCGGTCTGCTGCAAGCCAGCGATCCCGGCCGGGCGTCGGTTCTGCTGACCAAGGCTGTGCAATTGGCGCCGAACTCCCCGGATGTGAACGACAGTCTGGGATGGCTGAAAGTACAGCAAAAGGATAGCGCGGGTGGGCTGGTCTATCTGCGCCGCGCCCACGTGCTGCGCCCGCAGGACGCCTCGATCACCTATCGCTTGATCGTCGCCTTGGATGCCGATGCCAAACGCCATGAGGCGCGGGCTTTGCTCAAGACCTTGCTGGCGAGCGGGACGGCATTCCCAGACAAACAGGCTGCGCTCAAACTTTCCGCAGCCTGGCGGTAAAGCCGGCCATTGTTGCCATTGTTTACAATTTTGAGGAACTTGGCGCCGTCACCGCTTCTATCATATTGATTTTTAATGATAATTTTTCAATACCGCGAGCTGGCATACGGATTGCACCGTTTTGGGACAGGGGCTGGCTTCATTGGGAGGTCCGGCACAAGGGGGAATATCATGCTTTCGACTTTTAGATTGGTCGCTGTGGCTTCCATGGCGCTGATGCTGGGCGCCACCGCGTCCATGGCCGCGCCGGTATACTCAAATGATTTCTCGGTAGACGCAGCCGGCTTCACCGGCGCCAATGCCATCCAGACCGCGCCGGACGGAACAAAGTTTCTGGGTTTTCTGACCACCGGCGCCCAGGCGGATTTGTCCTTGAGCGGCCTTGGCGCTCACACCTCGGTCACGCTGTCGTTTGATCTCTATGCGTTGCGCAGCATGGATGGTAGTGGCAGCCACGGTTTTGGACCGGATTATTTCACGCTCAAAGTGAACAATTCCACCGTGCTGCTCAACGATACATTTTCTTCGGGCTGGGCGGGCGGCGGCGCTCCGTTTCAAAGCTATGGCGGACCCGGACTGAGCGGAAGCTATGCGGGGACAACCGGATCGGCTTCGTTCGACCCGACAGCCTTCGGCTATGGCTGCTATTTTGGTTGCGAGAACACCTACAATCTGAGCTTCACCTTTCTGGACAGCGCAAGTTCGATTGCCTTTAATTTCTTCGGCAATACGACGCAGGGATGGGACGACGAAGGCTTTGGCATTGACAATGTCGTCGTTACGACGCGCGGCACGCCTACCAGCCGCGTTCCCGAACCCCTCACTTTCTCTCTGTTCGGTGCGGGCCTTGCCGGTGTCGCCGCGATGCGCCGCCGCAAGAAGGCCAAGCAGGCTTAGTCGTCTTCTCATTCCCATACAGATGCGGCGCCTTCGGGCGCCGTTTTTGTTTGGGTGGGCGCGTGGCGGTGCGAAATACAAAGCTGCCGGGGAAAAATCTTGCCCGGCATTCAAACCGCATTGTTCTGCGTGACGACAAGGTTTGGTGGAGGATTGGCACCGGCCAGCAAACTGTCTCCAGATGCGGGAGGACTTTCTGGCTTTTAGGGCATCATAGGCTGGCCTTGGCATGGGAAACCGCAAGGGAAGGGCGGCCTCCCGCACAGGTCCGCGCCGCCATCTAGGGACCGGCTTGCGGCCGGCGTCTCGAGCCGTCATACTCAGTTCAGGTGCGGAACACCAACTTGTAATCGTTGGTCCCTAGGGCGGGTATGCCGCCGCACTATTGGTCGCGTTGCCGCCCCGGATTCTGAAGCAATAACAATCGAAAACAGGAGTAAACCCATGAAGAATTTCAGTCTCCCGGGTTCATTGGCGGCGCTGCTGCTGATGGCGCCTCTCGTTTCCGCCACGATTCCCGGGGCCGTTGCCCAGAACGCCCAGGCTGCACAGCGTCTCAATCCCAATAGCGCAACACCGGCTCAGCTGAAATCCGTTGCGGGCCTGAATGAGGAAGTGATCGCCGAAATTCAGAAAAACAAACCCTATGCGACCATGGGTGCGTTCAACAAGGTGATCCGCAGCAAATTGAGTGCCGATCAGGCCAGCAAGGTCTATACGTCGCTTTTCGTGCCGATCCATTTGAACACGGCATCGCGCGAGGATATCGCGCTGATACCCGGCATGACGCCGCGCATGATAGGGGAGTTTCTGGAGTATCGTCCCTATGCGGACATGGCGCAGTTCAATCGTGAAATCGGTAAATATGTCGATGCGGCGGAACTGGCCCGGCTGGCGAGCTATGTGACGCTGCAGAAATGAATGGACGCGCGTCAGGCAGAAGCCGATCGCTGCCTGACGCGCACCAATGTCAAGACGAGCCGCAGAGCTTCCAGCAGCCCAAGAATTCCCGCGTAAATGAGCGCCGGCGTCATGTCGAATGCCGTCAGCATCCAGTGTAGAAAGGTCAGAACCGTCGCGGGATAGACCAGCCGGTGCAACTTCTTCCACACACGTTTCAGAAGCCGGACGGCCCGGTCGTTGCTGGTAAGGGCAAGGGGCAGGTAAACGGCAAGCGCCAGCCAACCGGTCAACAAATCCCATTCCGCACCCTCTTCCAGCATGAGCGCGACGTCCTGTTTACGCGCGACATAAACAATCGTGTGCAGCAAGGCGTATCCGAATACGGCAACACCCAGCGCGCGGCGGCGCTGCATCAGCCAAGACGGCCAGCGGGCGCGCGCGAAGGCCAGGCGCAAGGGCGTGACCGCCAGAGTCAAAATCAGGAGCCGGACCGCCCATTCGCCGCTGGCATGAATGACCTCGCCATACGAGAGGGCGTCACGCCCATAGAGGTACAGGATGGCGACCGCTGGCAAAGCCAGCGCGAACCACAATGTCCCGTGAGAATTCAGGAACTGCTTCAGCATGCGCCCCCGCTCGATAAATCTTAGCTTGTGTCCGGGCCGTCATGCAACGCGGTGGGGAATTTTGAAAGATCGGGCAAATGAAAGGGTCATCGGCTCTCACGCTGATCCTTTCGAGCGACGAACGCCCGAAGCGTAAGCGAAGGGCCCTGTCCACCTCTCCACGATCCGCCAATAAAAAACCCCGGCGCAAGGCCGGGGCTTTTTATTGGCGGATGGTGTCTCCGGGCGTACCAGTCGTCGGGGATCGGACACTTAGGGGTAGGTGTCCGGTCCCCACTATTATCGTCGGTGGCATGGCCTTATTGTGCGGCCCAAAATAGGGCAGGGCAGATGGCTTCTAGACGTTGCAGGATACATTACCGCCGCATCCTGCGGGATGGTGACCGCTTTCCAGCGCAGTCCCTGAGCGACAGAATTACTGCCGCTCTCAACAAGGGGTTGCCCGATGGGACGACGGTTCGCGGCCGCCCGGAAAATCGCGTCTGCGTTGTGCCCAATCAGGACGCGCGCCGTGCCCTGAACAACTTCTACATCGGTGAAGACCACGTATTTGGGACTGTCTGTACCTTCACCCCCGGCGAGATGCAGGCCCTTCTCAAGCTGGTCGGCGATGCAGAGCAGCCGGAGCAAGAGGCGCTGGCGGCGGCCCTTGAGGCTTGGGATATCGCCGAGAAGAAAGCGCCGGACGGCCATGAATACCTACACGGCATGGCCTACTGGCTGGCCATTGGCGATCACTTTTATGTCATCCAGCACGCCGCCCTTCAGTCCAAGGCGATGGAAGAATATTTGACATGGCTTCTGCGGGACAAAGCTGGCGTCATCGGCGGCAACAACATGGTCCAGCTTCAGGTAGTATTCGACCGCGAGCAACTCGGCGAGGATGACCTATCTGCAATCCATATCGGCGGCATTGTGCCTGACACTATGCATGCACCGGACATGGTGGATGTGCCGGATGTCCCCCAGATGGTCGACGTTGAGGAACTTGAAACCATTGGCGACAAGGTCAAGGCAACTTTTGGCAGAGCGCGGAAAATCATCGACGATTTGTTGGGGGAAGTTGAAGCGGCGCGGATCATCCAGTCCATGCCGCCGGAGGCGATGCTCGAGGTGAGCGTCAGCATCGGTTATAAGGCGACGAAGCGGAAACTACGCCGCGCGTTCATGGGGGAACTGGCGACCGGCCTTCGCAACATCGCCGATGGAGAAATAAAGGTCATTGGCCGAAATGGCCAAGCCAAAGGGGATGACGCCCGGCTTTCCATGGATATGAACGTGAAAAAGGTGTCTGAAAACAGCAGCCTGCTCGACCTGCAAAACGTCTATGACCAAATGATGGAGGTCCATCGCCGTTTTCTGCATGATGACAAACTGGAAGGCGAGGGTTAAACAGGGCTATGCGTCTGACCTGGGCACCGACCGTTTTGCCGCTCGCTACGGCGGGCCTGTGCGGCATCCTTGTTCCAATCGAGGCATGGAACGATCATTCGGCCAAGTTGTTGACGGCGCTGGGCGTAGTTGGCGCTGCAGTTCTGGTGCGGCTCGCGCGAGGGCTCGTCCTTCCGGTAGCCGATGGTCTTGAGATCGAAGAAGCGCGCAGGCTGACGGAAGCGATGCAGATCATGGTGCGCAAGTTGCGCGTTTTGATCTTCGTCATCTTGGCAACAATGATCGCCTTGGTGGCGTTGCCCGCTATTATGATGAAGCTGGACACCCTGCTTGTTGGCTTCCGCGTTGTCGCGGTCTGCAAGATGATTGCATCGGGATTTATCGGGCTGTCCCTCGCATACGTCTTTGTTCGCATCATGCAGGTTGTCGGCAGTGATGTTGGCTTGGTCGATATTCAGGCCAACGTATTCATGCAATCACTGTCGCGAAAACAGGCGACCAAGTTTGAAGAGGAGCGGGCCAAATCAACGGTGGCGCCGTTCAAGGCTCCCGAGGGTTACGGAAAAAAGATTTCCTGATCCAATCCGGGGGTCGAGCCGGGGTTTGGCGGAAGAACCCAAATTCTCCCAATGATATCAGGCAGATTTGGCGGACAGAGAGGGATTCGAACCCTCGAACGGCTTTCACCGTTACACACTTTCCAGGCGTGCGCCTTCAACCACTCGGCCACCTGTCCATTCGGGGGAGATACACGCCCCCGCCCGCGCTAGCAAGGCCCCGTCAAAGTCTTCAGAAAGAAGGATTTTTTGCCCTTAAGGCTCGTCCTGCGGCGCCATGCTCAGATCGCGCTTGGCGGTCAGGATCGAAATGGTATAGCCCGCCACCACATCGAACAGGCACATCGCCGTGATGAAGAAAAAGGGCGAGGTGCCAAAGCCCTTGAGCACGATGAACTCCACCAGCGCCACCATGAAGGTCAAAAGCGATAGGCCGTGATTGAGGATCTGGCGCGGGCTGGTGCGGGTGGCGTTCACCGTCTCCACGAACAACAGCACCAAGGCCAGCGCCACCAATCCGTCGCCCAGCGAAATCTTCCACACATCGCCGGAGAAAACCGTCAGCGGAAAATTCTGACCCAGCACGGCATTGGCGTCATGGCTCATCGCGCCGCCGCCCAAGACCAGCACATTATAGACGATCACCGCGATCAGGATCAGGGGAAAGGCGCGTATCATATCAGCTCGAAGCAGAGGCGGTTTTGCGGTCGCGATAGATCATCCAGATGTTGCGGGCATAGATCGGCAAGGGCAGGGCCTGACCCAACACCAGCGGCCAAGCCTGAACGTGAATGACATAGATAAAGCTAATCAGTCCGCCGACCAGGCTGCAATACCAAAAGGCGATAGGAACCACGCTGTGGCCCACTTGTTCGCTCTTCAGCCACTGGATCAAAAAACGCACCCCGAACACCGCCTGGCCCGCAAAGCCGAACAGACCCCACAAAGTGTCGTAGGGATGCTGCATCAAGGTCATGTACCAATGCGCCATGAATCCCATTTTACAGCTCCCGTATCTCGGCCTTGCCGCGATGGCGCCGCTGCAGCCAGCGCACGCCCAAAAGATCCTGCCCGCTGACCAACAGCCGGCCGAAGTTGGTGTATTTGGATGCGCCGGTCAGTCGCGGGCGATGGTTCACCGGCACAAAGCGCACTTGCCCGCCCTCGCGCCGCACCAGCGCGATCAAAAAACGGTGGAGATGATCGAAATAAGGCAGGTCCAAAAACATCTGCCGCCGAAACGCCTTCAGGCCGCAGCCGGTGTCGGTGGCGCCATCGCCCAACAGCGCACTGCGAAAGCGATTGCCCAGCCGCGAGGCCAGGCGGCGGCTGGCCTTGTCCTGGCGCTTGACCCTGACGCCGGACACCATCGCCACATCGGCCTGCGCGCGCAGCACCGACAACAGCTTGGGAATGTCGGCGGGATCGTTCTGGCCGTCTCCGTCCAGGGTCACCACGATCTGGCCGCGCGCAGCCTGCACGCCCGTGCGGATGCTCCGGCTCTGGCCCAGATTGCGGCTGTGGCTGAGAATCCGAAGCTGGGGCAGCTCGTTTTTCAGGGCTGTCAGGGCGCCCATCGTGCCGTCGCGCGAGCCGTCGTCCACGAACAGGATTTCATGGGCCTCTCCCGCCAGGGCGGCGGCGATTTCCCGCGCCAAAGGCCCGACATTGCCCGCCTCGTCCTTGACCGGGACAATGACGGAAATCGGTGCGGATACGGCAACGCCGCCTGACATGACCAAAGGGCTCCACTGATTGGGGGGCCTTATACAGGCCCTCCTCTTTGCAACATAGGGGCGGGACCGACATAGTCCCCTCCCATGACCGACTCGCAAGGCGCGGAAAAGGTTCAGGAAACGGCTCCCGCCGCCGCCATCCTTGCGGCTGCGGCCCCGCCCGCCTGGCTGACCCGGCTGGCGCGGCGTCCCTTCGCCCTTCTGGCGCTGTTGGGCCTGCTTTTGTGGTTGCCGGGCGTCCTAAGCCTGCCCGCATTGGATCGGGACGAAAGCCGCTTCGCCCAATCCTCCCGCCAGATGGTGGAATCCGGCGATATGGTGGACATCCGCTTCGGCCATGTGCCGCGCTACAAAAAGCCCGTCGGCATCTATTGGCTGCAGGCGGCCTCCACCAAGATCATGAGTCTTGTCCCCGGCAATCAGGGCCGCACCGACCGGATTTTGACCTATCGCTTGCCGTCGCTTTTGGGCGCCATAGCGGCCGGTTGGCTGGTGGTCTGGTGCGCGATGGCCGTGGCGGGATCGGAAGGCGCCTTGCTGGCGGGGCTTTTGATGTTGGGGACCGTGCTGCTGACGGCGGAAGCCACCATCGCGACCACCGATGCGGTGCTGCTGGCCTGCATGCTGGGCGTGCAGGGCGTGTTGCTCAGGCTTTATCGCGCCGCGCGCGATCCGGATTTTCCCGGCCCCTCCAAGCGGACCGTGTTGTGGGGTTGGGCGGCGTTCGGGTTCGGTATTTTGATCAAAGGCCCGGTGGTCTTGGGCGTGGCCGCCACCATCCTGGGTTTGATGGCGTGGGATTTTTGGGACCAGCGGCGCGCGCAAAAAGCGCAGACGCCGGATGGGGGCGCCCTGGATGCGCCGCCGCCCGCGCCGGTATGGGCCTGGCTTGCGCCGCTGAAATCCTGGCGCGGTGTGGCGCTGGTCCTGCTTTTGATCCTGCCATGGCTGATCGCCATCACCATCCAAAGCCGGGGCGCGTTTTTGGAACAGTCGCTGGGCGAGGACTTTGCCGCCAAGATGGCGGGCGGCCAGGAAAGCCATGGCACCTGGCCCGGCTATTATCTGCTGCTCGCGGGGCTGAGTTTCTGGCCTTCCATTCTGTTTGTTCTGCCGGGAATCCTACTGGCCGTCACACGCCGCAACGAACCGGCGATCCGCTATCTCCTGGTATGGGCGGCCAGCTGGTGGCTGGTGGTGGAATTGGTGCCCACCAAGCTGCCGCATTATGTGATCCATGCCTATCCGGCCTTGGCGATCCTGGCGGCTTTGTTTGTGCTGGATCCCCGGCCGGTAAAATTCCTGACCCCCGCGCGCTGGATCGCAATCGCGCAATTTGTTTTGGGCGCGGCTTTGCTGACGGCGGCTATTGTATTGTTACCGCGCTATGTGGGTGATGGAAAATGGTGGTGGCCCTTGCTGGCGGCGGCAGGTGTCGGCGCAAGTTTGGCGCTGGCGGCGCTGGTTCTGGCGGCCTTGCGCAAAAATCTTTGGGCCGCGCTGTTGGGGTTCGCCGCGCTGTTGGTTTTTGTGCCCAGTTTGACGGCCGGCGTCGGCCCGCGCCTGGAACAGCTTTGGGTCAGCGAACATCTCAAAGCCATGGTGGAAGCCGCCAGCAAGCCCGGCGATGCGCCGCCCGCGCTCGCCGGTTATCAGGAACCCAGCCTGGTCTTTGCCCTGGGAAAAGATGTGGTGCTGGCGGACGGCAAGGGCGCGGCGGAAGCGAGCGCGCGCGCGGGCAGTCTGGCGCTGGTGGAAGACAGCGACCGGGGCGATTTCCTGGCGCGGCTGGCCGAACTGCAAGCCGATGCCGATGTGCTGGGCGAACTGAAAGGCATCAATTATTCGCGGGGCCGCGACGTGCATGTGACGCTGTACCGGGTCGCGCAGTTGCGTGAATAATTGATGCCTGACAATTCGTCGGCGCACTATATCATGCGGCAATCCTGGCTCGCCGCGAATATGCGCTATGCCAATAGCAGACATTCCGCTAAAAAATGATACTATCCCGCCTAGTGATGGGCAGGGGATTTGAATGGCATTGCGTCATCGGCTCCTTTGGAAAGTAGCTCACCTCGTTTGGCGAATTACCAAACCTAGAACCATTGGCGTTCGGGCCGTGGTTCTCGATCAAGAGGATCGCGTTGCCCTTGTCCGGCACACCTACACGGACCAATGGTATCTTCCCGGCGGCGGCGTGAAAAAGGGCGAGAGCATCGAAGCGGCATTGTTGCGAGAATTGAAAGAAGAACTGGCGATCGTTGGCCCTCACATCGAACGCGTACTGGGTGTTTATCACAGC
>DATFDR010000035.1:0-9995 GCA_035251935.1 Rhizomicrobium sp.
ATGCCGGCCTTGCAGGCTTCGCGGAAGCCCAGCGCCATCAGCGCGTCGGCGAACAGCACGGTCTCCTTCTGGCCGCAATGCCGATACACCTCGTCGATCAGCTGGCTGATTTCCTGCTTGCGCAACAACCGGTTGACCAGCTCGAACGGGATCTTGGGATGACGCGGCAGGATGTCGGCGATCAGCATGCGCCCCGGCGTGGATTCCACACGGCGGGTGATCGGCTTGCCGTCGGCATCTACGGTGCGGTAGCGCGCCTTGATCTTGGCGTGCAACGTCACCGCCTTCGAGAACAGAGCGTGCTCGATCTCGCCGATATCGTTGAACACCATGCCTTCGCCCGGTTCCTTGGCGCGCTCCTGCGACAGGTAATAAAGCCCCAGCACGATATCCTGGGTCGGCACGATGATCGGCTTGCCGTTGGCGGGTGACAGGATGTTGTTGGTGGACATCATCAAGACGCGCGCTTCCAGTTGCGCCTCAAGGCTCAGCGGCACGTGCACGGCCATCTGGTCGCCGTCGAAGTCGGCATTGAAGGCGGTGCAGACCAGGGGATGCAGCTGGATCGCCTTGCCTTCGATCAGAACCGGTTCGAACGCCTGAATGCCCAAGCGGTGCAGGGTCGGGGCGCGGTTGAGCAGAATGGGGTGCTCGCGGATGACTTCTTCCAGGATATCCCAGACCTCGGGCTTTTCTTTCTCCACCAGCTTCTTGGACTGCTTGACGGTCTGCGAAAAACCCTTGGCCTCCAAACGCGCATAGATGAACGGTTTGAACAGCTCCAGCGCCATCTTCTTGGGCAGACCGCACTGATGCAGCTTGAGTTCGGGACCGACCACGATCACCGAACGCCCCGAATAGTCGACGCGCTTGCCGAGCAGATTCTGGCGGAAGCGGCCCTGCTTGCCCTTCAGCATGTCGGCGAGCGATTTCAAGGGACGCTTGTTGGCGCCGGTGATGACCCGGCCGCGCCGGCCATTGTCGAACAGCGCGTCCACCGACTCCTGCAGCATGCGCTTTTCGTTGCGCACAATGATATCGGGAGCCTTGAGCTCGATCAGGCGCTTGAGACGGTTGTTGCGGTTGATGACCCGGCGGTAAAGGTCGTTCAAGTCCGAGGTCGCAAAGCGGCCGCCGTCCAGCGGCACCAGTGGACGCAGTTCCGGCGGGATCACGGGAATCACCTGCAGGATCATCCATTCCGGACGATTGGCGGAATCCAGGAACGCTTCAACCACCTTCAGGCGCTTGACCAGCTTCTTCTGCTTTTCGCCGCCGGGGGATTCGGCGACATCGCCGCGGATTTCGTCACGCAGCTTTTCCAGATCGATGGCGGCGAGCAGCTTGCGGATGGCTTCGGCGCCGATTTCGGCGGTGAAGCTGTCATTGCCATATTCGTCCTGGGCTTTGTAAAACTCGTCTTCCGTCAGAAGCTGACGCTCCTTGAGCGGGGTCAGGCCCGGTTCGATGACGATATAATTTTCAAAATAAAGAACCCGCTCCAGATCCTTCAGCGTCATGTCCAGGATCAGGCCGATGCGGGACGGCAGCGACTTCAAGAACCAGATATGGGCGACCGGCGAGGCCAACTCGATATGGCCCATGCGGTCGCGGCGCACCTTCTGCACCGTCACTTCCACGCCGCACTTTTCGCAGACGATGCCCTTATACTTCATGCGCTTGTACTTGCCGCACAAGCACTCGTAATCCTTTACGGGTCCGAAAATACGGGCACAGAACAAACCGTCCCGCTCCGGCTTAAAGGTGCGGTAGTTGATCGTCTCCGGCTTTTTGATTTCGCCGTGGCTCCAGCGCAGGATTTGATCCGGGCTGGCCAGAGAAATCTTGATGCGGTCGAAGGCGGGAACTTCCTTCACCGTGCCGAAGACATTCATCAGCTCTTGATTCATACAAGCACCTTTTAAACCTTGTCATGGCCCGCCAGTGGTTCGTAGCGACAGCGTACGAACCGTGCGGGCCACCCATTTTCGCCACCCATCCGGTGGCACAGAAGTTTTCCCGTCATTCCCGCTTACGCGGGAAGGACGGGAGAGTTACGGTGTCGGTCCGTTCACCAGTTCGACATTCAGCGACAGCGAGCGCATTTCCTTGACCAAGACGTTGAAGGATTCCGGAATACCGGCCTCGAACGTGTCTTCGCCGCGGACGATCGCTTCATACACCTTGGTGCGGCCGGCCACGTCGTCCGACTTCACGGTCAGGATTTCCTGCAACGTGTAGGCGGCGCCATAGGCTTCGAGCGCCCAGACTTCCATTTCGCCGAATCGCTGGCCGCCGAACTGCGCCTTGCCGCCCAGCGGCTGCTGGGTGACCAGGCTGTAAGGACCGATCGAACGGGCGTGGATCTTGTCGTCCACCAGGTGGTTCAGCTTCAGCATATAGATGTAGCCGACGGTGACCTGGCGGGTGAAGGATTCGCCCGTGCGGCCGTCATACAGCGTCATCTGCCCGGAAGATGTCAGGCCCGCCTGTTCCAGCATGTCGACAATGTCGCTTTCCTTGGCGCCGTCGAACACCGGCGTGGCGATCGGAACGCCGGGGCGAAGATTGTCGGCCAGTTCGACCAGACCGCTCTCGTCAATCTCTCCGAGGCGCTCGTCATTGCCATAGACGCTTTTGAGGTGGCGGCGCAGCGGCTCATGCTTGCCGTCGCGCTTGACCTTGTCGAGGATGTCGCCGATCTGCCGGCCCAGGCCCGAACAGGCCCAGCCCAGATGGGTTTCCAGAATCTGGCCCACATTCATGCGGCTTGGCACGCCCAAGGGATTGAGCACCACGTCCACCGCGGTGCCGTCTTCCAGATGCGGCATGTCCTCGATCGGCACGATGCGGCTGATCACGCCCTTGTTGCCGTGACGGCCGGCCATCTTGTCGCCCGGCTGCAGCTTGCGCTTCACCGCCACGAAAACGCGGACCATCTTCATCACGCCCGGCGCCAGTTCGTCGCCGCGGCGCAGCTTTTCCACCTTGTCGGCGAAACGCTTGTCCAGGCGAGACTTGGACTCGTCATATTGCTGACGCAGACCTTCGATCTCGGCCATCGCCTTTTCGTTGCGAAGTCCGATCTGCCACCATTGATGCTTGGCAATCGTGTCCAGAACCTGCTGGGTGATCTTGGTGTCGGCGGCCATGCCCTTGGGACCCGAAGCGGCGGTCTTATTGAGCAGGATTTCCGACAGGCGCGAGAAGATGTTGCGCTCCAGGATCGAAAGCTCGTCGTCGCGGTCTTCCGCCAGACGCTCTTCCTCGGCGCGCTCGATCGACATGGCGCGCTGATCCTTGTCCACACCGTGGCGGTTGAAGACGCGCACTTCCACAATGGTCCCAGTGACGCCCGGCGGCACCCGCAAGCTGGTATCGCGGACATCGGCGGCCTTTTCGCCGAAGATGGCGCGCAGCAGCTTTTCTTCCGGGGTCATTGGGGTTTCGCCCTTGGGCGTCACCTTGCCCACCAGAATATCGCCCGCCTGCACTTCGGCGCCGATATAAACGATGCCGGCCTCGTCCAGGTTCTTGAGGTTTTCTTCGCCCACATTGGGGATGTCGCGGGTGATTTCCTCCGGACCGAGCTTGGTGTCGCGCGCCATGGTCTCGAACTCCTCGATATGGATCGAGGTGAAGACGTCGTCGCGGACAATGCGCTCGGAGATGAGGATGGAGTCCTCGAAGTTGTAGCCATTCCAAGGCATGAAGGCGACCAGCGCATTCTTGCCCAGCGCCAGCTCGCCCAATTGGGTGGAGGGACCGTCGCAGACGATGTCACCCTTGCGGACGACATCGCCCACCTTCACCAGCGGACGCTGGTTGATGCAGGTCGAGGCATTGGAACGCTGGAACTTGCGCAAACGATAGATGTCGATACCCGGCTTGGTGGGATCGGTTTCTTCGGTGGCGCGGATGACGATACGGGTGGCGTCCACTTGGTCCACCACGCCGGCGCGGCGCGCCGAGATGGCGGCGCCGGAATCCCGCGCCACCACTTCTTCCATGCCGGTGCCGACCAGCGGCGCTTCCGGGCGCAGCAAAGGCACGGCCTGGCGCTGCATGTTGGAGCCCATCAGCGCGCGATTGGCGTCGTCATTTTCCAGGAACGGCACCAGCGCGGCGGCGACGGACACCAACTGCTTGGGCGAGACGTCGATGAACTGCACCTGGTCGGGCGTGGTCATCACGAAATTTCCGCCCTTGCGGCAGGAGACCAGCTCGTCGGTCAGCCGGTTGCGGCTGTCCACCGTGGCGTTGGCCTGGGCGACCATGAACTTGGCCTCTTCCATCGCCGACAGATAGACCACTTCGTCCGTCAGATGCTTGTTCACCACCTTGCGGTACGGACTTTCGATGAAGCCGTATTTGTTGACACGCGCAAAGGTCGCGAGGCTGTTGATCAAGCCGATGTTGGGGCCTTCCGGCGTCTCGATCGGGCAGATGCGGCCATAATGGGTGGGATGCACGTCGCGCACTTCGAAACCGGCGCGTTCGCGCGTCAGACCGCCCGGCCCCAGCGCCGACATGCGGCGCTTGTGGGTCAGTTCCGACAGCGGATTCTGCTGGTCCATGAATTGCGACAACTGGCTGGAGCCGAAGAACTCGCGCACCGCCGCCGCCACCGGCTTGGCGTTGATCAAATCGTGCGGCATCACCGTGTCGATATCGACCGCCGACATGCGTTCCTTGATGGCGCGTTCCATGCGCAAGAGGCCGACACGGAACTGATTTTCCATCAACTCGCCCACCGAACGCACTCGGCGATTGCCCAGATTGTCGATGTCGTCGATTTCGCCGCGCCCGTCGCGCAATTCCACCAGCGCCTTGAGAATGGCGAGAATATCTTCCTTACGCAGCACCCGCATGGTGTCGGGCGCGTCCAGGCCCATGCGCATGTTCATCTTGACGCGGCCGACCGCCGACAGGTCATAGCGCTCGGAGTCGAAGAACAATTGGCCGAACAGGGTTTCAGCGGTGTCCAGGGTGGGCGGCTCGCCCGGGCGCATCACGCGATAGATATCGATCAGCGCCTGTTCACGGGAGTGGTTCTTGTCCACCGCCAGCGTGTTGCGGATATAGGGGCCGACATTGATGCCGTCGATGTTGAGCACTTCCACATCGTGGAAGCCCGCTTCCAGCAAGGTCGCCAGATTGTCGGCGGTCAATTCGTCGCCGGCTTCGACATAAATTTCGCCGGTTTCCGGATTGACCATATCCAGCGCCGAGAAGCGGCCGATGACTTCGTCTTGGCTGAAGGCGATGTTCTTGACGCCGTCTTCGCCCAGCTTGCGCAGGGCGCGGACGGTGATCTTGGAGCCGGCTTCCAGCACCACCTCGCCGGTCTTGGCGTTCTTCCAGTCCGAGCCGGACTTGGCGTTGCGCATCCAGCCGGCATCGAGCGGCGTGGTCCAGCTGCCGTCCTTGTTGTGCTTGAAGGATATCTTGCCGAAGAAATAATCCAGAATCTCTTCCTGGGTCAGGCCGAGCGCATAAAGCAGCGCGGTCGCCGGCAGCTTGCGGCGGCGGTCGATGCGCACATGCACGATGTCCTTGGCGTCGAATTCAAAATCCAGCCACGAGCCGCGATAGGGAATGACGCGGGCGGCAAACAGCAGCTTGCCCGAAGAATGGGTCTTGCCCTTGTCGTGATCGAAGAACACGCCGGGCGAACGGTGCATCTGGGAAACGATCACGCGCTCGGTGCCGTTGACGACAAAGGTGCCGTTCTCGGTCATGAAGGGAACGTCGCCCATATAGACGTCCTGTTCCTTGATGTCCTTGACCGACTTGGCGCCGGTTTCCTGGTCCACATCGAACACGATCAAGCGCAGCGTCACCTTGAGCGGCGCGGCATAGGTCATGGAGCGCTGCTGACACTCCTCGACGTCATACTTGGGCTCTTCAAAATGATAATCGACATATTCCAGCAGCGAGGACTCCGAGAAGTCCTTGATGGGGAACACCTGACGGAACACCGATTCCAGCCCCTCGTCCCCGCGGCCGCCTTCCGGCTTTTCCAGCTGCAGGAACTGGTCGTAGGAGGTGCGCTGAACCTCGATCAGGTTCGGCATCTGCGCGATTTCCTGAATCTTGCCGAAATTCTTGCGAAGGCGTTTGCGTCCGGTGAAGGAAAGAGTCATTCGATAAAGTCCTTTACGGCCGCAAGGCCGTGTTTGCCCGGGGTGGGAACCAGCAGCTTCAAACCAATGGCAAAAGCCACCGCACCCATCGGCTTTGTGAAAGCCGATGGGGGGTGGGTGAACGAAATATGCACGCTCACGCGGCTATTCAACCCGCTGAGCCTCCTTGTTACTTCAACTCAACCTTGGCGCCAGCATCTTCGAGCTGCTTCTTGATCTTGGCAGCTTCGTCCTTGTTGACGTCGGCTTTGACTTCCTTGGGAGCGCCTTCGACCAGGTCCTTGGCTTCCTTTAGCCCTAAGCCGGTGATCGCACGCACTTCCTTAATCACGTTGATCTTCTTGTCGCCGGCGTCGGTCAGGACAACGGTGAACTCGGTCTTTTCCGCGGCAGGCGCGGCGCCAGCAGCGGCCGGAGCGGCGGCAGCGGCCACCGGAGCGGCAGCCGAAACACCCCACTTGTCTTCCAGAAGCTTGGCGAGGTCCGCCGCTTCCAGCACGGTCAGCGAGGACAGGTCTTCAACGAGCTTTTCGATCTTCGACATTTCTTCAGTTCCTTCTATTGGTTCAGGTTTGGATGATGTTCGGCAGCCGTTTTTCTATTTGTCGCACGGCCGGACGGCTTCGCTTCGCTCGCCTGGCCGATGCTTCATGCCGCGTCCTTCGAGGAATAAGCACCGATGACACGGGCAAGCTGACCGGCGGGAGCCTGGAGGATCCCGGCGATCTTGGTCGCGGGCGCCACAAGCAGGCCCACGATCTTGCCACGCAGTTCATCGAGCGACGGCAGGGTGGCGAGGGCTTTGACACCCGCGGCATCCAGCGCCGTTGCACCCACCGAGCCACCCAGGATCACAAGCTTGTTGTTATCCTTGGCGTAGGCAGCGGCAACCTTCGAAGCGGCAACCGGATCATCGCTGACAGCGATGCCGGTCGGCCCCTTGAACAGATGCGCAATGCCTTCGATCGGCGTTCCTTTCAGAGCGCGCACCGCCAGACGGTTTTTGGCGACACGGAACGACGCCCCGTTCGCGCGCATGCGCGAGCGGAGATCGGCCATGTCGGCAACCGTCATGCCGGAATAGTGGGCGACCACCACGGAGCCGGCCTTCGCAAAGACACCATTCAGGTCTTCGACGACTTCCGCCTTTTTGGCTTTTTCCACTTTGCTCTCCTAACGTCGGCCCGCGTGACGATCCGCGTGCCAACCCTGTTGCTCTATTCTGCCCCAGGGTCCAAACCCGAACCGGCGATTTGAAAATCGCAAATCCGGTTTCATTCCCTGTCTGTGCTGGAGAATTTTAAGCGCCTTCGCCTACGGCTTCGGAGCTCCAGCAGTCTCGGACAGTCCCGGCGATCGTCCGCCGGAATTTATTCACCGCCCCCGCCCCGATAGGGGCGAGAAAACAAAACTAAGCGGCTGCACCACCCGCGCCCACCGAGGCGAGCGAGATCTTCACGCCCGGACCCATGGTGGAGGAGATGGAAATCTTTCTCATATAGTTGCCTTTGGCGCCCGATGGCTTGGCCTTCATGACGGCATCGATGAACGCCTTGACGTTGGCGGCAATGGCGTCTTCGGCAAAGCTCGCCTTGCCGACGCCGGCCTGCACGATGCCCGCCTTCTCGACGCGGAATTCCACCGCCCCGCCCTTGGCATCCTTGATCGCCTGCGTCACGTCCATGGTGACGGTGCCGACCTTGGGGTTGGGCATCAAATTGCGCGGGCCCAGGACCTTACCGAGGCGGCCGACAATACCCATCATGTCCGGGGTGGCGATGCAGCGGTCGAAGTCGATCTTGCCGGCCGTGACTTCGGCGGCGAGTTCTTCGGCGCCCACCAGATCGGCACCCGCCTTCTTGGCTTCTTCGGCCTTGGCGCCCTTGGCGAACACCGCCACGCGCAGACTGCGTCCGGTGCCGGAGGGGAGCGAAACCACGCCGCGCACCATCTGATCGGCATGCTTGGGATCGACGCCCAGATTGAGCGACAGCTCGATGGTCTCGTCGAACTTGGCGGTGGCGCGCGCCTTGATCAGCTTGACGGCTTCTTCCACCGTGTAGCTCTTGTTGCGGTCCACGCCGTCGATGGCCTTCTTGTAACGCTTTGAGGTTGCCATGGCGGTTAGTCCCTCACCGCGATGCCCATCGAGCGGGCGGAGCCCTCGATCAGAAGCATCGCGTTTTCGATGTCATTGGCGTTCAGATCCTTCATCTTGGCCTGGGCGATTTCGCGCACCTGGGCGCGGGTCACGCTGCCGGCCACCGCAATGCCCGGCGCCTTGGAGCCCGAAGACAGCTTGGCGGCTTTTTTCAGGAAGTAGGACGCCGGCGCGGTCTTCATCTCGAAGGTGAAGCTCTTGTCCGAGAACACGGTGATGGTCACCGGGATCGGCATGCCCTTTTCCTGGTCCTGGGTCTTGGCGTTGAACGCCTTGCAGAACTCCATGATGTTCAGGCCGCGCTGACCCAAAGCCGGGCCGATCGGCGGCGACGGATTTGCCGCGCCCGCGGGCACCTGCAGTTTTATGTAACCGGTTACTTTCTTTGCCATGTCTCGCCGCCTCCTTTTTGCGGCTTAGCGGTTCAAACGAAACTTGCGTTTCTCCCGCGGGATTATGGATCCTCCTGGACACGGCCCCAGGACAGCCTCGCCGGGCGGATGCCCGGCCCTCAACTCACATTTTCTCGACTTGCGTGTATTCCAATTCCACCGGCGTGGCGCGGCCGAAGATGGACACCGCCACCTTCACGCGGCTGCGGTCTTCGTCCACTTCTTCCACCGTGCCGGTAAAGGAGGTGAAGGGGCCGTCCGCGACACGAACCTGCTCGCCAATCTCAAAGGTGATGGTGGACTTGGGATGCTCAGCGCCCTCGGTCACCTGATTGAGAATGCGGTCCACTTCGCCCTGACGCAGCGGCATGGGCTTATTGTTCTGTCCCAAAAAGCCAGTGACCTTCGCGACGTTCTTGACCAGGTGATACACCTCGTCCGTCAGCTTGGCGTTCAAAAGCACATAGCCGGGCAGGAACTTGTGCTCGGCCTTGACCTTCTGGCCGCGGCGCACTTCCAGCACTTCCTCGGTCGGCACCACCACGTCGGCGACAAATTCCTCCAGATCCTGAATCTTGGCCTGACGCAGAATCTCTTCCTTCACCTTCTTTTCGAAGTTGGAATAGGTGTGGACGATATACCACTTGGCATCCGCCACGGTTCGGGTTCCGGCTTCGCTCATCAGTATAGCCTCCGGGCGCCGATCAAAATCATCTGGCCATAGTTGAGGACGAAATCCACCGCCGCGAAGAACACCATGGTCAACCCAACCATGATGAACACCATCACGGTGGTCAGCCAGGTTTCCTTCCAACTCGGCCAGGTCACCTTGCTCATCTCCCGGCGCACTTCCTGGAGGAACTGCATCGGCGAGACACGGCGGCGCAAAGCGGGCGCAGCTTCGTCCGCTTCGATCTCCGTCTTTTTCGTCACATCAACCATTTCAACTCTTCAAACAGTGGCAGGAGCGGGGGGACTCGAACCCACGACCCTCGGTTTTGGAGACCGATGCTCTACCAGCTGAGCTACACTCCTGTGCAGATGCTCGGGCCATTCGCTTCGCGGGCCCTCGCCCTGCAGATTCCAATTACCTCGTTTTGCCTTCACCGCTTCGTTCTGGATCGAAGCGATTGGGGATGCACTCCTTACTTTAAGATCTTCGCGACGACGCCTGCGCCGACGGTGCGGCCGCCTTCACGGATGGCGAAGCGCAGCTTCTCTTCCATCGCGATCGGAACGATCAGCTCCACTTCCACCGAGATATTGTCCCCCGGCATCACCATTTCGGTGCCCGCC
>DATFDR010000036.1:0-77847 GCA_035251935.1 Rhizomicrobium sp.
TTACTAGTGCCTCCCGATTCCGAAATTCGCCCTGAGCCCGATATAGAGGTCAAGCGAATTTCGGAATCGGGACACTAGCGTCACAGATCCATCACAAATTTGTCTCTGAAGCTTCGTCTGCCAAGCGGCAGCCGGGAGATCAAAAACCCGGCGCCTTTTCCAGGTCATAAAAACTATAGCCGAATTCGCCAATGGTCGGTTCCAAGAACGAGGCTGCATCCAGTGCGTCGTAAAAATTTCGCCGATTGGCTTTGCGGCGATAGACCGGCAGCGCGCGCTCATGGCGCTCGCGTGCGGTTCTTTGGCCAATCCGGGTCAGCAGGCTGCGATGATGTTTTGGCGGCTCTTGCGCAATGGCGCGGTCGCCATCGCCAAAATATCCCTCGCGCCATTGCGCGAAATATCGCTGGTTCTCGTTGGAGAGCGGCGGCGAGAGCGACGCGCCGCTATCCAGGCCGGCGAATTGCAGAATACGGTTTGACGCGGCTTGCGGATCGGCGACGAATGCTTCGTAGCTGGTCCAAAGGACATGCGGCAGATGGGCTGCGTCCGCTTTCGCTGTCCGGTAGCAATGGACCCAATGGGACAATAGGCTGAAAAGATTGCCCTCTGTCCATTTCAAGGTCGCCAAACACGCCGCAACCGGATGCCGCGTGACAATGACGAAATGGCTGGGCCGGATAAGCCGTGACAGCAGCCGCATGCGCAAGAGATTGCTGGGCGTTTTTTCAATCCGAACTGGACTGGCGCTGTCCCAATGGCGGCTCCATTCCGCCAGCAGCTTGCGCCCATTCTCGGCGGTGTTCAGAGATGAGGCCTCGGTTAAATGCGCGCGCGGGTCGAAGCCGAAACGTCCCACGCCGCCATAGGCGATCTCCAACGGCATGACCGTTTGAAGAAATTGCCCCTCATCCTCAATGACGCCGGTATCCTTGAAACCGCTGATGCTGGGATGCTGCGCCAGCGTGCGGGTGATCAGCGAGGTCCCGCTGCGATGCAAGCCGCAGATAAACAGATAGCGACGATTTTCGGCCGGCATCAGGCGGATGCTTTCAGGGGCTGAAGGTGCTTCAGGACCGCAAGGCGCCGGTATATCGCATGCCGGTCCAAGGCATACAGCGTCACGCCATATACGACCGCGCCGGCGGCCAGAACCGCCGCCAGCTGCAGCGGAGCCGCCAGTCTGTGGGCGAGCGCGCGCATCACGGCTTCCTCCGCGGCGGCCATGATGCCGGCAGCGATCAGGATCGGAACAAAGAGCCGATACTGCCGTCTCGCGCGCAATCCGGTGAGCCGGCCGATCACAAGCGGCATGAAGGGAAGCGTTGCGTATCCCCGGACGATAAAAGCCGTGGCGGCCGCCATGGGCCCCCAAGGGGCGCTCAGCAGCAACGCGCCTATATTGGCGATCGCCGCGACAATGGTGATGCGTAGCGTAATGTCCGGCCGGCCCAACCCGGTCAGGATCACCTGCCAGATCTGACCGCAAGCCATGACCACGCCGTAAAAGCACAAGATCTGCACCAGCGGCACGCTGGCGAGCCAGTGTTCGCCAAACACCAGGGGCATGACGAGCGGCGCCGATACCGCCAGTGTGAGATAGATCGGCGCCGTCAACACGGCCGTCATATGCGTGGCGCTCAGAACGGTGTTTTCCAGCCGCTCGGGAATGTCCCGTATTTTGACGATGAGGGGCAGGATGACGTTGGCGGCCGGCATGACGAGCAGTTGGTGCAGCATCTCGATGATGCGCAAACCCAGGCTGAAGGCGCCCAGCGCCACGGGACCGAACATGTAGCCGACGATCAGGCGGGGGCTCTGATTGGCGGCGAACGCGGCCAACCGCCCCAGGATCGTATACCGGAGGTTGGACCAAAGGGCGCGCACATGAAGCTGCGAAAATTGCCGGACCGGGCGGAATCCGGATTTGCGCCAAATGGTAACGGTGGAGATCGTGCTCTGCACCAGCAGATTTGCGATCAGGCTCCATACTCCAAAGCCCTTAAAAGCCATGATAACGGCAACCGCGCCTCCCACCAAGGTCGCGGCCGTGGATGCCGCAAATATCGCGCGGAAGTTCAGCGCGCCGCGCAGCAATGCGGTTGGCACCGCCTGAATCGCAGAAAGCAGCAGAAGCGGAGAAAGCGCCTCCAGAACAGGCGCGATAGCCGGTTGGCCGAACGCATCCGCCAGCAAAGGAGCGGCGAGGAATTGGCCTATCCCCGCCGACAATCCCAGCAGAACCAGCAGCCAAAACACGCTGGAACAATGGGCCGGCTCTGTCGTTTTTGCCTGGATCAGCGCCTGACTGAAGGTTTCGCCCAACAGCATCTGACCGAACAGCGCAATGGTCGCCGCCAGGGTGACCAAGCCGTAGCTCTGGGGGCCCAAAAGCCGCGCAAGAATCAGCAAAACAACGAATGCCATGCCTTGACTGGCAACACGTTCGGCGACGCTCCAGAACAATCCCTGCACAGTTTGCCTTGACGAGGCCATGAGGTTCCTACGACGGGGCGGTGGTCGCGCCGGTGGGGCGGGAGCGATCGCGCGATTGGTTCGGGTCCACCATTTCTTTACGTTTGCTGGCTAAAGAAAGATATGCTTCTGGTTCCGGAACCCGATCCGTTTCTACAGCAGATGTTTGCGCGCATGTCGCCGGGCGCGAAATTCACTTTTACGCCGGCTCAGCTGGACGAAATCAAAAAAGCTTTTTCCGCGCGCAGTCATGTCAGCCATGCCTTGGATTTCCGGCATAGTATTTGTCCGTTCGGAAAATCCTACTATCTTGTGATCCTTGCCGGCCGTGAGCGGCGAAGTGTCCCGCGCCGCCACGTCACAAAACTGTCTCAAACGATGGCTCTTTGCGCGGCGCTTTGCTGTTGTTTGCTGGTTGCCGCCTTTCTCTAGCCGTTTCATGCCTTCGTCATCTTGAACGTCTAATCTTTAGCGGCAATTTACCGGACAGATTTCAAGGGGCCGGCCGGTGCCTTTTTCTCCTATCTTTATTGTCGGCGTCCCCCGTTCCGGCACCACCTTGTTGCGGGTTCTGCTGGACAGTCATTCCCAGATATTGGGGCTGCCGGAAACACCTTGGGTTTGCGGCGCCTATGGTGGCTCTCTGTCCTTGCGGCAGCTTCTCGTGGATTTGATGGACGGACCTTACGGGATTGTGCGCAATATCGCCGGGATCGAACGGGCGGATGTTCTGAGCGCGGGGGCCGGTTTTCTGGAGGCGCTTTTTGCGCCCGCGTTGAGGGCCAGGGGCAAAAAAGAAATCGCCTTCAAAACGCCGTCGGATATTCCACATCTGGAATTTCTGACTGCTTTGCTGCCTCAGGCGCGCTATATCCACATTACACGGGACGGCCGGGACGTGGCGCTGTCGCAGCTTTCCAAGAAGGGCAGTTTTTTCCTGGAATTGCGCGGATACCGCCGTTTCAGCTACGCAAATGTGCTCCAGCGCTGGGTGGATTGGGAGCAAAAGGCGCATGCGGTCCTGTCGCGTCAGGGCTTGCGGGTTTTTCACCTGCGGTACGAAGATCTCATCGCCGATCCGGAAGGACAAATGCGCCGCGTCTTGGCCTTTTTGAATCTCCCTTTCGAACCCGCCATGCTGGATTATGCCGCTCAAAGCCACGACTATCCCAAATGGGAGGCCGGCTCCACAGATGTCGCGCAACGCGGCAATGTCTCGGACCGGTCGGTTGGAAAATGGCGCACCGGCAAAAAAAGCGTGGAAATGCTCCACGCTCTGATGCGGCACGATCAGGCCCTGGTGCGCTTGGGCTATCCACCCAGCGAACTGAATTGCGGCTTGGGCCAACGTCTGCTGATTGCCGCTTATGGCTTCATCCAACCCGGTCAGGAAATCCTGTCGCTGGTTGCGTTGCGGGCGCGCCCAGTGTTCCGCGGCCCGATCCGGTTTTTCGCCTGCCTGTGCTTGTTCTTGCTTGCGCTGGTCTTACTTGTGCCCTTTGGCATCTTGGATAGCGGCATGGGCGCCCTGCTGGGTCCTGCCCTGAGCTTTGGCGCGGTGTTCAGTTTTGTGGCGGGATTTTTGCCCGCCTTGCAGCGGGCCGCCGGTTGCGGCCCCAGTGCGGCCTTATTTCGCGCTGGGTCGCTAATGCTAGGTTATTTGGTCCTTTTGCAAGCCGGACAGTTGCTCATCGCAGGCCGACCGCCAGAATGGAACCGGTTTTTGCTGGAGGTAATCGCCGTTTTCGCGGCCCTGCTCGCGGCGATTCCATGGGTTTTGAAAATGCAGCAACCCGCGCGGATCGCCTAGGCGCCATCGACGATTTCCATGATCCCCACCCTGGTCTATGCCTCTTACATGAGCCCGTTTCCCACCAATGCGGGCGATAGAATCCGCATCCTCAATCTGATCACGGCCTTGCGTGCCCTGGGGTACCGGGTGGAAGCCTTTGTGGGAAATATCGATTGCGCCGATTTGGCGGCGCACAGCCGCGAGGGCGTGAATTTCCGGCGGATCCCGTTTGAGCAGCCGCGGCTGCGGCAGGCCATGGATGTGTATTTCCGGCCCCATGGCGAATTCATCCGGCAGATTGAAGCTTTGCACCGGCTAAGTCCGTTGACGGCGGTGGTCCTGGACTATGGCTATATGGGCGCGCAGATCGCGCCCATCGCGGCCCTGGGCATCCCGGTGGTGCTGGGTACGCACAATGTGGAATCGGCTCTGACGGGCCAAACGCCAAAGGCCTCCGCCGGCGGCAAAGCGGCCATCAAGCTGCGGCAGGGGGTTGAGGTCGCCCATGAACGGTTTTTCTTCTCCCGCGCCGACGCGCTGATTTGCGTCTCGCAGGAAGACCGCAAGGTCTACGAACAATTCGTTCCCGCCGACAGGCTTCACATAATACCCAATTTCGTCGATGTTCCGGACACATTCGGGGATGTGGAGCGGCCCAACCGTGTCGTGATGAGCGGCAGTTTCGACAATTTCCAAAACTGTGAAGGACTGAGATGGTTTGTCGAGCAGGTTTGGGACGAGGAACTGCGGGCCAAGACCGAATTGCATGTCGTCGGCAAGCGCTCCGACGAGGCGGCGCGGCAATTCCAACATGTTCCGGGCATCCTGGGATTGGGCGCCAAGGACGATCTGCTGAAGGAAATCGGCTCCTCCCGCTGTTCCATTGTGCCCTTGCGCCTGGGCGGCGGCTCACGCATCAAATGCATCGAGGCGATGGCCGTGCGCACGCCGGTTGTTTCCACCACCAAAGGCTGTGAAGGCATAGTCCATGGCGGCGCATTTTGGGTGGCAGACCAGCCCAAGGCGTTCAAGCAGGCGATTCTCGACGTTCTGAGCGACGGCGCGCAAGCCCGGCGACGCGCCGACGCCGGCCGCGCGACATTCGACCGTCTTTATAGTTTGCCGGCTAATGTTGCGGGCTTAAGGCAGGTTTTGAGCAGTGCCGCGCGCGCCAAGTCGGGCCGGACCGTGGAACAGTATGCTCCAGATGTTTAGTCCCAGGGTGTGGTGAAGCCGGTTTCGGCTATCTTTTCGCGGCCAGAAGACTAAAGAGGGGCCGAAAATCCGGCCCCCGAGCTCCCTTTGACCTTTCCCGACACCCATCCCGCTTTGTCCCGCGCCCTGGCGGAGCGCGACTACACTATCCCGACCCCGGTGCAGAGCGCCGTGACCGAGCCCGAGGCCGAAGGCCGCGACCTGCTGGTTTCGGCCCAGACCGGATCGGGCAAGACCATCGCCTTCGGCCTGGCGATGGCGGGGACGTTGCTGGAAGGCGCCGCCGCTTTTGGCCCGGCGCGCGATCCCTTGGCCCTGATCATCGCGCCGACCCGCGAACTGGCGCTGCAGGTCCAGCGCGAACTCAGCTGGCTGTATCACTATGCCGGCGCGCGCATTGTATCGTGTGTCGGCGGCATGGATCCGGGGCGCGAGCGCCGCCAATTGTCGGATGGCGCGCATATCGTGGTCGGCACGCCGGGTCGCTTGCGCGATCATATCGAACGGCGCGCGCTGAAACTGTCGGGACTTCGCTGTGCGGTGCTGGACGAAGCCGACGAGATGCTCGATATGGGCTTTCGCGAAGACCTGCAATTCATCCTGGAAACCACGCCACAGACGCGGCGCACCTTGTTGTTCTCCGCCACCCTACCCAAGGCCATCGTCACTCTGGCGACGCATTACCAGAAGGACGCACTGCGTATTGCGACACGCGGCGAAACCGGCGGCCATGCCGATATCGAATATCGCGCCATCCGCATCGCGGGTAATAAGATCGAGCGCGCCGTGGTCAATCTGCTGCGTTTCATGGACCCGCCGGGTGCGCTGGTTTTCTGCAACACCCGCAATGCGGTGCGCCACATGGAAGCGCAGCTGACAGAGCGCGGCTTCTCCTGCGTGGCGCTGTCGGGTGAATTGTCGCAAAGCGAGCGCAATCACGCGCTGCAGGCCTTGCGCGATGGCCGCGCAAGGGTTTGCGTTGCCACCGATGTCGCGGCACGGGGCATCGACCTGCCCAGCCTCAGTCTGGTGATCCATGCCGATCTGCCCAACGACGCCCAAGTGCTGCAACATCGCAGCGGCCGCACGGGACGCGCGGGCAAGAAGGGCGTCAGTGTGTTGCTGGTGCCGCCGTCGCGCCGCCGCCGTGCCGAGGAGATGCTGGGCCGCGCCCGGGTTCATGCCGTATGGGGCAATGCGCCTTCGGCGGAAGAAATCCGCAAAGTGGACCAGGAAAGACTGCTGCAGCACGCCCTGCTGGTCGAGCCCGGCACGGACGACGATTTGGCGATGGCCGATGCATTGCTGAAGACCCATGGTCCACGCCAGCTGGCCGCCGCCTTCGTGAAAATCTACCGCGCCGGACTGCCCGCGCCCGAGGATATCGAGGACGAAGTATTTCAGCGTGACAGCAGGCCTGCGCGTGAACACAAGATACGTCACGAAGGGCCACGCAACGGAGGCGGGCGCGAAGAGCGCGTGCCGCGCGAGCGGCCGCACAGGACAAGCGAACGCCAGCATGCGCCCACCCATGAGCGCGGCGCAGCGCCGGGCGAGATGGCCAATGGCGTCTGGTTCCGACTGAATGTCGGGCGCGAGCGCAATGCCGACCCCAAATGGCTGCTGCCGGAAATCTGCCGCCAGGGCGAAGTCGCCAAGAAAGACATCGGCGCCATTCGCGTGTTCGAAATGGAAACCTTGTTCCAGATCGATCCCATGGCGGCGCCGAAATTCACCATCCTGGTCAGCGAGCGCAAAAAAGGCGGCGTGCGAATTTCTCCAGCCTTGAATCAGACGGGGGAATCCACCGCCCGGCCCGGCAAAGGCGCGCCGGGCGATGATGCGCCGCAAAGCGCGCGTTCGCGCCAGCCGGGGTTCCATAACAGGAAATTCGATGGCGGCGGCAAGAAATTTGGCGACAAAAAACAGTCCAGCGGCAATCCGAAATGGAAGGGCAAGCCGAAAAAACCCAGGCCTCAGACATAAAACGAGCGCGTCCTATACCTGATTTTTCTCCGCTTTATGGATTCAGCGAGGCCAGATAGGCGGCGATATCCAGCCGCATATCGTCGGTCATATTGGCGACCTGCGACTTCATCATCGCCGCGCCCGGTCCATTGCGTTTGCCCGATTTGAAGTCATAGAGCTGACGCACCAGTCCCGAAGGCGAACGTCCCGCCAATGCGGGCACATTGCCGTTGCCCTTGAGTTCCGGGCCGTGGCAAGCGGCGCAAGGGAACGCGCCCGCGCCTGTTTCCACCAATGTTTTACCGCGCGCGATCGCCCCTTTGGGCACATAGGCGATAAAACCTTGCCGCGCGCCGCGCCATTCGATGTGTTCCAGATTTTCCGGAACCTCCAGGATGCGCTTGCCGATGGGTTCCTTGGGGCCCGGCACCACTATCAACATGTTGCGTTGTGCGATGTCGGTCTTGGGCACTGTGTCGGTCTCCACCACCCGAATCCATTTCTTGTATTTCAGCTTGGCGAAATAGTCGGCCGCGATTTTCACTTCGGCGTCATTGGAGGCCTTGGCCAGGGCGAGCATGCTCTTGATGGAGTTCATCTTGTCGGTGGAAGATTGGCGCGTCCCTTCGCGCATGTCCTTTACCTGCTGCACGATGTAGTCGGCGGGCAGGCCGGCAAGCGAAGCGTTTTCGGGTTTTCCCTGGCCGTTGGGCAGATGGCAATAGCCGCAAGCCGGCACGTCGGGTTTTCTGCCAAGGGCGACGATATCGGGCATGGCGGGATGATCGCCCGGATGCCAATCCGGCACACGGAAACGGTCGTTCACCGCCGCGTAGCTGAGCGTCTTGTTCGATCCCGGCAGGCGGTGTTTTTGGTGGGGATCGATCTGGGGCCATTTGTGGGTTGGCACCGGATAGGCCCAATAAGGCAGCGCCTCCTGCGCCAGGGCCGCGCCCCCCAATGTCAGCAGCGAAAATCCCAGCAAGATTGCGACGTTGCGCATAGTTTCCCCTAGTGTCCCGATTCCGAAATTCGCATGATCCTTATATCGGGTTCTAGCGAATTTCGGAATCGTAAGGACACTAGCAACTTGTTGATTCCTAGTGTCGTTTGGGTTTCGAAGTTCGCCAAGAGCCTGATATCGATGATATGGCGAACTTCGAAACCACGACACTAGAGCTTTTGGATCTTTATTGGGTGAAGTGGCGCATGAGAACGCATAAAAATCAACGCCGCCCTGACATGGGAATGTTCAACAAGCACCACGAAATAGCCCTAAGGGTCCCAAAGACATGGTGAATTAACCCGCCGGGGCCCCCGCCTTTGGAACTCTGTTCTCGCTGCGGCGTTGAGACGTATCGGGGGGGCAAGGGCTGTTCGGCACAATGAATCTGCATATCGACAGAGCGGGCACGGCCACTGCGAGTCCGGAGTTTCTCTCCGGTGGCGGGGAGCTGGGCGCGGCCATGCGCGCCTTCGATTGGGCGTCCACGCCTTTGGGCCCGCCCGCGCATTGGCCGCAGACATTGAAAACGTGCCTACGCATCATGCTGGCCTCACGCCAACCCATGTGGGTGTGGTGGGGACCCGAGCTGATCAATTTCTACAATGACGCCTATCTGACGATTATCGGCGGCAAGCATCCCGATGCCTTGGGGCAGCCGGCCCGAAAGGTGTGGGCGGAAATCTGGGACCAGATCAACGACCGCATCTCGGCCGCCATGGCGGGGGAGTCCAGCTATGCCGAAGCCGAAATGCTGCTGATGCAGCGCAACGGGTATACCGAGGAAACCTACTACACCTTCTCTTTCTCACCCGTTCCCGAAGAAGACGGCCAGATCGGCGGCATTGTCTGCGCCAACACCGACGATACCGACCGGGTGATCGGAGAACGAAGACTGGCCCTGTTGCGCGAGATCGCGTCGCGCACCTGGGATGCCGACACGGTGGCCGAGGTCTATGATCTGGCGGCGCAAGCGCTGGCCAGCGATCCCCGCGATATGCCTTTTGCGCTCATCTATAGCCTGGAAGACGAAGACGCGCGGTTGCGCGGCCATGCCGGCATCAAGCCCGGCCATGCGGCGGCGCCCGCAAGCATCACGCTGGAAGCAGGCGCGCCCTGGCCGGTGGGGGATGTGGCGCGCAGCGGCATCCGCCGCGCGGTGACGCGGCTGAGCGAAAAATTCAGCGACTTGCCCAAAACCCCCTGGCAGGACGCGCCACAGGCAGCTTGGGTCATGCCGCTTACCACCAGCGCCGACGCTGCGCCGCGCGGCGTGTTGATATTGGCCGCCAATCCCTATCGCCGCCAGGACGACGACAGTTTCGAGAATTTCGCGATTCTGGTGGCGCGCCAGATCGCGTCCGCCGCGGTCAGCATCGAAACCTACGAGGCCGAGCGCGAGCGCGCCAAATCAGCCGACAGTCTGGCACTGGAAATCGAGCATCGCCGCCGCATCGAAAAGCATCAGAATTTGCTATTGGACGAACTGAACCACCGGGTGAAGAACACGCTCGCCACCGTCCAGGCGATGGCTATCCAGACGCTCAAAGGTGTCGAGATTGCGGCGCGGGATTCTTTCTTGGCGCGCCTGTTCGCGCTGTCCAGTCAGCATGATCTTCTCACCTTGGACAATTGGGAAGGCGCATCCTTTGAGGGCGTGGTGCGCCGCGCCTTGCGCCCTTGGCGCGATGATGGCCGTCCGCGCTTTCAGGTGGAAGGGCCGGCGGTGCATTTGGATCCCAAGCGCGCTTTGGCTTTGGGCATGGCGTTTCATGAATTGGCCACCAATGCGGCCAAATATGGCGCTCTTTCGAATGAAAGCGGAATGGTGCAAGTCATCTGGACCATCGAGCCGGACGGAAAATTGCTCAAGCTGCGCTGGAAGGAAACGGGCGGTCCGCAAGTGTCGGAACCGCAGCGCCGGGGTTTCGGCTTGCGCCTGATCGAGCATGGGCTGGCGCGGGAAATCTCCGGCAAGGTGCTTTTGGACTTTCGGCCGGAAGGCTTGGTCTGTGAATGGGACATGAAGTTGGCTTAGTGGAAGGGACGTTGATGGGCGCGCGCGTGTTGATTGTGGAAGATGAGATTGTCGTTGCCCTGTTCCTGGAGGATCTGCTCAGCGAGTTTGGCTATGAGGTGGCCGGTGTCGTCGGCGATTTGGATGACGCCATGGCGCATCAGCCCGATTATGACGTTGCGGTACTGGATGTGCATCTCAACGGCCGCAATGTGTTCGACTTTGCCGATGCCCTGGCGGCGCGGGGCACCCCCTTTGTCTTTGCCACCGGCTATGGCGCGCGCGGCATTCCCGATCGCCATTGCGGCAGGCCGGTTCTGCAAAAACCTTTCCGGCCCGACGAACTGAAGCGGGCCCTGGCCTTGGTTGGCGAAACGGCGTCCAAGTCCAGCGTCATTTGACTTGTAAAATGACCTCATATTCGTAAACTTTGAAATATAATTACAAAGCATACCCCTGATAAGGCAGGCTGGCGGTTTTGTTAAAACCCGCTGTGGCGGGGAAGCCGCACAAAAATCCTTGTTTTCCTTGGATCGGAACGTCCGGTCTGGTATTTTCTTGCCTCTGGTTAGAGGGGCCCCATCCGGGGCTAGGCAATGCGTAATTTCAGGCACACTGCGGTATTGGCCGCGGGGGTTGCCGCCATGTCTGTGGCGGCGCTGCCGGTGCTTGCGGCCGACTTGACGCCCAGCCTGCAATCCTTCGGCGCGTCACGCGCCATTTCGGCCTATGAGTTGTCCGCACCGGGCATGTCCGGCGGGGCGGTGCAGTCCACCGTTGCGGCTTCCCTTTCGGACACAAGCGCGATTCCAGCGGCGGGCATGCCGTCCTTGGCGTCCAGCATGTTGCTGTCGCCCAATTTGGCGCTGGACTTCGGCAAGGGCTTGGATGTCGCGTCCAGATTCACCAATTACGGCAGCGCCGCCTCGCCGTTCCTGTCAGCAGTGAGTGCGCCCTATCTCTCTTTGGCCAATGGCGGCCGCTATACCGGTTTGACCTATGTGCTGTCGGATACGCTCAGGATGCGTGCCGGCGCGGTGTTGAATGACGAACGGCTGGATCGTTTTCGCTTCGATTCTTCGGCGCCTCCCGGTCCCTTGGCGTTGAGCTATGATGCCAGCCAGAGCAAATCATTGCTGGGCGGGCTGTCTTTGGATGTGTCCCGTGCGATTGGTCTGGACATTACCGCCATTGCCTCGCAGCGCTCCGGTCTTCCCTTGGGCTTTACGAGCCAGAACGCCATCGCGCCCAAGTCCAGCACGGCGGCGTTGAGCGTTGCGGCGCATGTCGATATCGGCCAGGGCTGGGTCACCACCGCTTCGTTCAGCGAAGGCATGACCCAGCTGGATCCGCGCGGACGCTTTGCGGGCGGCAGCTTGCGGGAGCAAGCCTATTCCGTCGCCATCGCCAAGCATGGGGTGTTCGGCGACGATACGCTGGGCCTGTCCTTCTCGCGTCCGGCCCCCAGCATGGCCGGCAGTTTCTCGATTCTGTCCATGTCCGGCGACATGCCGCTGATCATCGCCCAGGGCCTGCCGCTGAACCGCGCCCAGGAAACCGACATTCAGCTGGGCTATATCACCAACTTCCTGGATGGCGCCGTGGCGTTGCAAACCAACGCCGCCTATCAGACCAATGCCCAGGGCCGCCCCGGCGCCACCGCGGTGTCGCTTTTGTCACGCGCCAAGATCAAATTCTGAGATTCCCCGGTCTATTGCGTGACGATGCCCCGCCATTTGCTTTGTATCGTGCTGGGCCTTTTGTTGCTGGTAGGCCTGGGGCTGTTGTTGGATGCGGCATGGTTGGAGCCGTCCTCACTGCGGCTTAGCCGCTATCCGGTGGCGTTGAACGCCCCAGATCTTAAAGGCCTCAAGATCGCGGTGATCAGCGATCTGCATGCGGGCTCTCCCTATATAGATGACAAGAAGCTGGACCGGATCGTGGCCATGACCAATGCGGCCCAGCCCGATCTGGTGCTGCTGACCGGCGACTATGTCATCGACGATGTGTGGGGCGGCCGCTTTATGCCCATCGAAGAGATCGCGGCGCATTTGCGCCTCTTACGCGCGCGCCTGGGCGTTTACGCGGTTCTTGGGAACCACGAGCATCACAACGCCCCTCATCATATCGCAGCGGTGTTGCGCGCCCATGGCATTGCGGTGCTGGAAAATGCCCATGCCATTCTGCCGAAAGCCGGGGGACCATTGTATCTCGCCGGCATCGGTGATTCCCATGTTCACGCCGCCAGTCCCGGCGAAGCCTTGTCGCGGATTCCCGCGGGCCGTCCGGTGCTGTGCTTCACCCATTCGCCCGACATCTTTCCGCATCTTCCGAAAAGCTGTGCGCTCACGATCGCCGGACATACCCATGGCGGCCAGGTGCTGCTGCCTTTGCTCGGACGTCCCGCCGTCGCCGCCATGGGCGTGTCCCGCTATGGCCAACGCTATGCCATCGGGCAAATCCGCGAGAAGGAAAAAACCCTTTTTGTCAGCTCAGGGATTGGAACCAGCGCGCTGCCGCTGCGCTTTGGCGTGCCGCCGGAAATCTCGCTCTTGATCATTGAATAGCGCACATCGCGGTTGTGACGCGGTGCATGGTAAAGCGCGTTAAATGGAAGCCTGGGCGCCGGCGAGCGAACATCGCTGCTGACAGCGTCAATCATGATATTCACAACTTGTTGTATCGGCCATGCGAAGTAATACCGCTGTCACGCAGCGATTGCAGTTCCTACACAATCGCGTGGTTAACATTGCGGGTGGTTGCGAAGACGTTCGCAATCGCTTGTCGTGCGGAGGCGTGTGCCTCACCACGTGGATTTGAGTTCCGCGTTTTCGCGTGCCCCACGCGCGGAAGCCGGTGCCATGAAATTTGAACGCCCCAGCGGGACGGCGCACCACTGTCCTGACGCCCCACACACCCAGGAGATAAATATGTCGTCATCCGAGAAAACTGCCCCCAAATTGGATCGCCGCGCACTGTTCCGCGGCGGCGCAGCGCTGGCCCTGTCCGTGCCGTTCCAGAATATGATGATCCGCAACGCCCAGGCGGCCGGGCCGATCGTCAGCCCCTATGGCGCGATCGCGCCGGTGGCCGACCACAATACCGGCCTCAACCTGCTGCAGCTTCCTTCGGGCTTTGAATACTGGTCCTTCAGCTGGACCGGCGACACCATGACCAACGGCACGCCCACCCCCGGCCTGCACGATGGCATGGCGGTGGTGCGCACCCTGGGCAATGACCGCAAATGCGTGCTGGTCCGCAATCACGAGCAGTCGGCCGGTGTGCCCTTCGCCAGTGGGCCGCTGGTCTATTCGCCGGACGCCAGCGGCGGCACCACCAATCTCATCTGGGATACTAAGAACAAGCGCCTGGAAAAGGTCTGGCCCACGCTCAGCGGCACGGTGCGCAACTGCTCCGGCGGTAAGACACCCTGGAACAGCTGGATCACAAGCGAGGAAACTTTCTCCACCACCAATGCCGGCAACACCAAGCACGGCTACAACTTCGACATCCCCGCCGGCAATGGCGGCGCCAACAATGCCAAGCCCATCATCGGCATGGGCCGCTTTTCGCATGAAGGCTGCTGCGTCGATCCCACCAATTACTACATCTATGAGACGGAGGACGGTCCCAGCGTCGCCGGCGATGTGGGTTCCGGATTTTACCGTTTCATCCCGCGCGTGTTCGGGCCGTACGGAAGGCCGTTGCTGCGCAAGGGCGGCAGGCTGCAGATGCTGCGCATCGTGGGCGAGCCGCAAAAGAACATGCAGTTTCTGGGTGTCACCGATCCGGCCACTATCTATGACACCACTTGGGTGGATGTGCCCAATCCCGATCCCAACCCCCCGGCGGAGCAAAGCTGCTTCATGCAGGGCTATAGCCGCGGCGGCGCCGCCTTCCGCCGTCTGGAAGGCGTGTTCTATTCCGACGCCAAGATTTATTTCACGTCCACCGATGGCGGGCCCATTGCGGCCCACTCCACCAGCGGCGAGGGCCAGGTGTGGGAGTATGATCCGATCAACGAAAAGCTGCGCATCGTCTATCACTCGGCGGACCAGGTCGATTGCGAGAATCCCGACAATATCGTCGTGACCCCGAACGGCGCGCTGATCCTGTGCGAGGACAATTCCGGCGCCACCAGCAATGATGCGGAGCGCATGTTGGGCGTGACGCTGGCGGGCGAAATCTTCACTTTCGCCAAGAACAACGTCAACTTCACCGCCTCGGGTCTGGGCAGCTATATCCGCCCCGAATCCGGCACGGTGTTCTCGAGCGACTTCCGCCAGCAGGAATGGGCCGGCGCCACCTTCAGCCCCGATGGCAAGTGGCTGTTCGTCAATATCCAGACGCCGGGCATCACCTTCGCCATCACCGGTCCCTGGGCCAACGGGCCGTTCTGACGGTTCCGCGCGCCGCCATGGCTTTGGGCCATGGCGGCGGACGGCCCCCGCTGTGGTTCCACGCCCGTCTAGAGGCTGGTGTGATGAAGGTCCCGCGTCCCGACCCGCCTGAGGTTCGTCGCTAGGTTTCTGTCCCCTGTGGCCGCCATTTGCGATTCGCCCAGGGCTTGGCTAAAAGCCGCCTCTTCCCCCTTCAAGGATCGAGCGATGGCCGGGCCGCAATTCGTTTATGTGATGAAAGGTCTGTCCAAGACCTATCCCGGCGGCAAGCAGGTGCTCAAAGACATCTGGCTGTCCTTCTATCCGGGGGCCAAGATCGGCATTGTCGGTGTCAATGGCGCGGGCAAATCCACCCTGATGAAGATCATGGCGGGGATGGACAAGGAATTCACCGGCGAAGCCTGGGCCGCCAACGGCGTGCGCATGGGCTATCTCTCCCAGGAACCGCAACTGGATCCCGATAAGGATGTGCGCGGCAATGTCATGGAAGGCGTTGCCAAGAAGCAGGCGCTGATAGACCGCTACAACGAGATCGCCTCGAATTATACCGATGAGACCGCCGATGAAATGGCGAAGTTGCAGGATGAGATCGAGGCGCAGGGCCTGTGGGAATTGGATTCCAAGGTGGATCAGGCGATGGATGCGCTACGCTGTCCCGATGGCGACGCCAAGGTGGAAACCCTGTCGGGCGGCGAGCGCCGCCGCGTCGCGCTGTGCAAACTGTTGCTGGACGCGCCCGACATTCTGTTGCTCGATGAACCCACCAACCATCTGGACGCGGAATCGGTGGAATGGCTGGAAGCGACGCTGCGCGACTATAAGGGCTGCGTGATTCTGGTCACCCATGACCGTTATTTCCTGGACAATGTCACCAGCTGGATCCTGGAACTGGATCGCGGCAAGGGCATCCCGCATGAAGGCAACTACTCCTCTTTCCTGGAAATTCAGGAAAAGCGCCTGAAGCAGGAATCCAGCGAGGAAGCGGCGCAGCAGCGCACCATTGCGCGCGAACGCGAATGGATCAAACAGTCGCCCAAAGCGCGTCAAGCCAAGTCCAAGGCGCGCATCAATTCCTATGAAGAGCTGGTGAAAAAATCGCAGGAGCAGCGCCAGGCCACCGCCACGATCATGATCCCGGTCGCCGAACGGCTGGGCGATCTGGTGATCGAGGCCGAAAATCTCACCAAGGGTTATGGTGACCGGCTGTTGTATGAGGGCGTGAACTTCAAGCTTCCGGCCGGCGGTATTGTCGGCGTGATTGGCCCCAACGGCGCCGGCAAGACCACCTTGTTCCGCATGCTCACGGGCCAGGAAAAGCCCGATGGCGGGACGCTGAAGATCGGGCCCACGGTGCAGCTGGGGTATGTGGACCAGTCGCGCGATGCGCTCGATCCCAACAAGACCGTGTGGCAGGAAATTTCCGGCGGCACTGACATCATCGAATTCGGCAAGACCAAGATCAATTCCCGCGCCTATACTGGCGCCTTTGCCTTCAAGGGCGGCGACCAGCAGAAGAAGGTCGGTCAGCTCTCGGGCGGCGAACGCAACCGCGTGCATCTGGCCAAGATGCTGAAGTCGGGCGCCAACCTGCTGCTGCTGGACGAACCGACCAACGATCTGGACGTGGATACGCTGCGCGCCCTGGAAAGTGCGCTGGAGGAGTTTGCCGGCTGCGCCATGATCATCAGCCATGACCGCTGGTTTTTGGACCGCATCGCCACCCATATGTTGGCCTTTGAAGGCGACAGCCATGTCGAATGGTTCGAAGGCAATTACCAGGACTACGAAACCGACAAGAAGCGCCGCCTGGGGATAGATGCCGATACCCCGCACCGGATCAAATACAAAAGGTTTGCGCGAACCTAGCCATGCGTAGCCGTCACGCTATCTTCACCTTGCTTGCGGCAATTTTGGGAACGCCTGTGTTGGGGGCGGAGGATCAGCCCCCGCCGCCCAGTCCTTTCGGAAGCGATCCGCACGGCATGTATGATGTACAATCGCAGTGCTGGGTGTGGTGGCCCGACACTCGGGCACGGCAGTATCCGGAAGACAAAGATGCCTTCGCCACAACCGTCAGATGCAATGGCAAGGCGCTTGAGGGTCAGGCCAAGTTAACTTGGAACAATCGCTACGCCTCTGGTTTGGAGGAAATTTGGGATGGCCAATTCCAAGAGGGCCGTTTCTCAGGACGTTCCAGCCTTCAACTTCCGAATGCCCGGTGCGAAACAGAGTACCGTGATGCAAAGCGCAATGGTCTTGCTGTTTGCATATTCAGTGACGGCGGGCGGCAGGAGCAGACCTATGTGGACGATCAGGCCGACGGTCCGCATATGGATCTCTATGCCGATGGCAATCGGTTGGAGGGGCGCGTTGAAAAAGGACAGCGCGTGGGTATCTGGACAAGGACGATGCGGGATGGGCGTCGCCTTGAAATCGGTGTGGTGCCTGGAAAGAACTATCTGGAAGTAAACGGCACGCTTGTTGCCGCGGACGGTGCGCGGCTACCTGGTGTCTATTCACCGCCGCACAGCGATCCCACCAAACCCCGGCCAATAGTCTATCCGCAGATATCCATGCGGCTGAACGAACAGGGCATGGTGAGTGTCAGCTTGTGGGTGCAAGAGGACGGCACTGCCCAGGATTTCCGATTGGCGCGTTCCAGCGGCTTTTCTCGACTGGACGAAAGTGCGCTAGAGCAATTGAAGACGTGGCGCTTCGTTCCGGCCAAGGTGGACGGCAAGCCAATCGCATCATCTATGCTGATGCATCAAAATTTCCATCTGCAAGATAGACGCTGATAATCGGAAAAATGCCCGAAGACCGCCTTGCGTGAAGGCGCTCAGGTCGGCTTGCCCAGATTGACCGCCAGCTCGCTCAGATGCGCGATCAGAGTGCGGACATTGCCGTTGTTCTGACCCAGGAAGGCGACAAACTGGTCGCGCTGTTCCAGCGACAGCCAGATGCCCTGATAGGCCACATCCACCAGCACCGGCTTGCCGGTGTCGGTCCGCACCCGAAAACTCACTTCCGCCGGCGGCTGGCTGCTGTTGGGATCGATCAACAAGGTCTGGACGATGAAATCGGTGGGTGCGCGCTGGGTGGAACCTGTCACCCGCAAGGACTGGTTGGTGTATTTGGCGAAATAGGACTGATAGGCGGCAGCCGCATAGCTCTTGAAGGCGCTCACAAAGGCTTCGATGTCCTCCGGCGGGGCGGTGCGGCGGTATTGCCCCAAGGTGAACAGCGCGATGCGGCGCACATCCACCAACCCCAACAAGAGGGTCTCGAACTGGTCGCGGCGCTGGGTGGTGGAAAGCTTTTTGTCCCGCAGAATATCCAGGCCCTTATGGATATTGTCGTCCACAAAGGCCTCCGCGACATTGGCCGCGGCCCAGGCGGGCTTGGCCACGACGAGGGGGAGGGCGAACAAGGCCAGCGTGGCGCGGCGCGTCAAGGTCGGAAGGCGCATAAGGAAGTTCCTGTTTGGGCGATGTTCGTGGGTTGCTATGGCAAGTTCAAGGCAGGCGATGCAGTCATAGAGGCGGGTTATATAGGAACCTCTCATGGCCCCCAACCGGGGTGGAAACCGTTAAAAATCGGGCAGTTCCGCGGGGTCCGGCTTGCGCCCGTTGCGAATCTGTTCTTCCCGGTATTGGCGGTAGAAATTGCGCAAGGAAGCATAATAGTCCACGGAACTGCGCTGGATTCCTTGCAGTGTTTGATAGGTCTGGGACCTAAGGTCCAACAAAGTGAAATAGCCGCGTCCGCCCGCCCACCAGATATGCTGTTTTATAGGGATCAGATTGGTGGGATCGATGATCCAGTCCGTGGCCAGGCCGACAGCGTCGCGCGGATTGCTGGGCCCGAAAAAGGGCAGCACCAGATAAGGCCCTTCCTTGACGCCATGCACCGCCAGCGTCTGGCCCATATCTTCGCCATGGCCGGGAATCCCGGCTTTGCTGGCGGGGTCGAAAAAACCGCCCAATCCCAGGGTGGAATTGATCGCCAGCCGGCCCAGCGACTGCGAAGCGCGCTTGGCTTCGCCTTGCAAAACGTCATTCACGAAAATGATGGGCAGCGACAGGTTGCCCAGGAAATTGTGCACGCCCCGGCGCCCGCCTTCCGGAACCAGGATGAAATAAAGGCCCACCGTTGGAATGACGAAATACTTGTCGATCTTGGCGTTGAATTTCATCGTCTCCCGGTTGGTGGCCTCATAGGGATCATTGGCCGCCAAGGCCTGCGCAGAGGGGGGCGTAGTGGCGCAGCCCGCCAGCGCCAATGCGCACAGTCCCAGCAGCAGCCCGCGAAGCCCGAACATTCCACCCAAAACCCGAGATTTCCAGGGTTTTGCCGGTTTTGGGGGGGAGAATCCAGCCCCCTTGCAGCCGCATCTGTCCTGAGCATATAAAGATATGTTTATATGTGAGACGAAGCGTTGGACAGGCTGGTTTCCATGCTGCGGGCCGCAGGCGACCCTACCCGGTTGCGCCTGCTGTTGCTGCTGCGCCAGGCGGAACTGACCGTCAGCGAGCTGATCGAGATCGTGGGCCAGTCCCAGCCTCGTGTTTCGCGCCATCTCAAACTGTTGGGCGAGGCGGGGCTGGTGGAACGTTTCAAGGAAGGAAGCTGGGTGTTCTGCCGCGCCGCCGACCGGGGCACGGGCGCGGAATTGGGCGCGGCCATCGCGGCCCTGGCCGACCCCGCGTTGCAGGAAGCCGACAGAGCGCGGCTGGCCAATATCCGCCAGGCCCGCGCCAATGCCGCGGCCGCCTATTTCAAATCCAACGCCGCGGAATGGGAGCGCATCCGCGCCCTGCATGCGCCCGAGAAAGACGTGGAAGACGCTATCGCGCGCCACCTGACCAGCAGCGGCATCGAGAATTTCCTGGATGCCGGCACCGGCACCGGGCGGATGCTGGAATTGATCGCGCCCCGCGCCAAACGCGCCGTCGGCATCGATGTCAGTCCCGACATGCTGGCCATCGCCCGCGACCGGTTGCTGCGGGAAAATGTTCAGAACGCGCAAGTACGCCTGGGCGATATTTACCGTTTGCCTTTTTCCAACGGCGCGTCCGGTACGGGTTTCGATGTCGTTCTGTTCCATCAGGTGCTGCATTATCTGGACGACCCCGGCGCAGCGGTGGCGGAAGCCGCGCGCGTGATGGCGCCGGGCGGCCGCTTGTTGATCGCCGACTTCGCGCCGCATAAGGAAGAATTCCTGCGCGATGAATTCGCCCACCGTCGCCTGGGATTCTCGGACCGGGAAGTGGAGGGGTGGTTTTCCGCCGCAGGCCTGGCCGGCGCCGGCAGCGAGACTGTCGCGCCGCGTCACACAGGTGAAAAACTCACCGTCAAATTGTGGCTTGCCGCCGCAAAAGCCAAAAGCAAAAAAGAAGCCGCATGAGCCTGGAAAATCTTATCAACAATCCGAGCCCCATCGCGGTCTCGTTCGAATTTTCTCCGCCCAAGACGGAGGAAGCCGAAGCCAATTTGTGGGCCGCGATTCGCCGCTTGGAGCCGCTCGCGCCTTCCTTCGTCTCCGTGACCTATGGCGCGGGCGGCTCCACCCGCGAACGCACCCATGCCACGGTCAAACGCATCGTCGAGGAAACCGGTTTGAAACCGGCGGCACATTTGACCTGCGTGGCGGCGCCGAAGGGCGAGATCGACGATATTGTGCGCGCCTACTGGGACGCGGGCATCCGCCATATCGTGGCTTTGCGTGGCGATATGCCCAATATGAGCGGGCCTTATTGCGCGCATCCCGATGGCTATCGTTCCACGCCCGAATTGATCGCGGGCATTCAAAAAATCGCGCCGTTCGAAGTCAGCGTGTCCTTCCACCCCGAACGGCACCCGGATTCGCCCAGCCATGGCCATGATATCGAACTTTTGAAAGCCAAGATGGATGCGGGCGCCAGCCGCGCCTTGGGCCAATTCTGTTTCGCCAATGATCTGACGGCGCGCTTCCGCGACGATGCCGCGCGCGCCGGCATCACCATTCCCATTGTGCCCGGCGTGATGCCCACCACCAATTTCAACGGCGTCGCGCGCATGGCCGGTAAGGCGGGCGCGTCTATTCCGGCTTGGCTGGCCAAGGCTTATCACGGATTGGATGACGATGTGGAAACCCGGCGCATTGTCGCCGCCGCGGTGCTGTCCGATCAGGTGGAACAACTGCGCACCCGCGGCTTCGGCCAGTTTCATTTCTATACGCTGAACCAGGCCAACCTCACCTATGCGGCCTGCCGCATTCTGGGAATAGCACCCAAGGACTTGTCATGAGTTTCACCCGAGATGCCCGCATTGCCTGGATGAAGGCGGAAGCCAAGAAGCGCCTTCTGCTGCTGGACGGCTCCTGGGGCGTGATGATCCAGGGCTTCAAGCTGGGCGAGGAGGATTTCCGGGGCGCCCGCTTCGGCAATCATCCTTCAGAGCTGAAAGGCAACAACGATCTTCTGACTCTGACCAAGCCGGAAATCATCCAGAATATCGGCCGCCAATATCTGGAAGCCGGAGTGGATTTCATCGAAACCAACACCTTCAATTCCAATTTCACCAGCCAGGAAGATTATGGTCTGGGCCATCTGGTCGGCGAGTTGAACGAAGCCGGCGCGCGGCTGGCGCGCGAGCTGTGCGACGAATTCTCCACGACCGATCGCCCGCGGCTTGTCGCGGGCGTTTTGGGACCGGCAAACAGGACCGCCACGATCTCGCCGGACGTCAATGATCCGGCATTCCGCAACATCACCTTCGACCAGTTGCGCGAAACCTATCGCGAGGGCACGCGCGGCCTGATCAAGGGCGGGTCCGATGTGTTGATGATCGAGACCGTATTCGACACCTTGAACTGCAAGGCGGCGATTTACGCCATTGAGGAAGTGTTCGAGGAACTGGACCTGCGCCTGCCGGTGTGGATTTCGGGCACCATCACCGATCTGTCGGGCCGCACCCTGACCGGCCAGACGCCGGAAGCCTTTTGGCATTCGGTGCGTCATGCCGATCCCTTTGCCATTGGGCTCAACTGCGCCCTGGGCGCCAAGGAACTGCGTCCTTATATCGCCGACCTGGCGGCAGCCTGCGATACGCTGGTCTCGGCGCATCCCAATGCCGGCCTGCCCAACGAGTTCGGCGGCTATGACGAGTCGCCTGAAGCCATGGCCGCGATGATCGGCGAGTTCGCCCGTTCCGGCCTGGTGAACATCGTGGGCGGTTGTTGCGGCACCAAGCCCGAGCATATTGCCGCGTTCGGTGCGGCCATCAAAAACGTGACGCCGCGCGCCGTGCCGGACAAGCCCAAATATATGCGCCTGTCGGGGTTGGAGCCCTTCACCCTGACGCCCGACCTGAACTTCATCAATGTCGGCGAGCGCACCAACATCACCGGCTCGGCCAAATTCCGCAAACTGATCGCCGCCAATGACTATGAAGCGGCGCTGGAGGTGGCGCGCCAGCAGGTGGAGAATGGCGCCCAGATCATCGACATCAATATGGACGAGGGGTTGATCGACTCCGAGGCCGCGATGACCCGCTTCGTCAATATGATCGCCGGCGAGCCCGATATTTCCAAAGTCCCGCTGATGATCGACAGCTCCAAATGGAGCGTGATCCAGGCGGGCCTGAAATGCTGCCAGGGCAAGGCGGTGGTCAATTCCATCTCGCTGAAGGAAGGCGAGGCGGCCTTCATCGCGCATGCCCGCGAAGTGCGCCGTTTCGGCGCCGCTATGGTGGTGATGGCTTTTGACGAGGTGGGCCAGGCCGACACGCGCGCGCGCAAGACCGAAATCTGCAAACGCGCCTATGACATTTTGGTCCACAGAATCGGTTTTCCGCCGGAAGACATCGTCTTCGATCCCAACATCTTCGCGGTGGCCACCGGCCTGGAAGAGCATAACGAGTATGGCAAGGCCTTTATCGAGGCCGCCGAGATCATCCGCCGCGAAAATCCGCACGCCCATATCTCAGGCGGCGTCTCCAACTTCTCCTTTTCCTTCCGCGGCAATGAGAAGGTGCGCGAGGCGATGCATTCGGTGTTTCTGTTCCACGCCATCAAGGCGGGGATGGATATGGGCATCGTCAATGCCGGTCAGCTTTCGGTCTATCAGGACATCCCCACGCCATTGCGCGAAGGGATCGAGGATGTTCTGTTCAACCGCCGGGACGACGCCACCGAGCGCTTGCTGACCCTGGCGCAGGAATATCGCGGCGATGGTTCGACGGCCGAAGTGGAAGACGCGGCCTGGCGATCGCTGCCGGTGATTGAGCGCATCACCCATGCCATGGTGCATGGCATCGATGCCTTCATTGTCGAGGATACGGAAGAGGCGCGCGCCGCCGCCACCCGTCCGCTGGATGTCATCGAAGGCCCGCTGATGGCGGGCATGAATGTGGTGGGCGATCTGTTCGGGTCGGGCAAGATGTTCTTGCCCCAGGTGGTCAAATCCGCGCGGGTGATGAAAAAGGCCGTGGCCTATCTGCTGCCTTTCATGGACGCTGACAAGAGCCAGGTAAAGGAGCCCGCCGGCAAGATCATCATGGCGACGGTGAAGGGCGATGTGCACGACATCGGCAAGAACATTGTCGGGGTGGTGCTGCAATGTAACGGTTACGAGGTGATCGATCTGGGGGTGATGACGCCGACCCAGAAGATTCTCGACGCCGCGCGCGAGCACAAAGCCAATATCATCGGCCTGTCGGGGTTGATCACGCCATCGCTGGATGAAATGGTGACGGTGGCGTCCGAAATGGAGCGCCAGGGCTTTGACATTCCGCTTCTGATCGGCGGCGCGACAACGTCGCGTGTCCATACGGCGGTGAAGATCGATCCCGCCTATCGCCGGGGCCAGACCGTCTATGTCACCGATGCCAGCCGCGCGGTGGGCGTGGCGTCCAGCCTGCTCAGCAAGGATGGCGGCGCCAACTATGCCGCCGATATCCGCGTCGAGTATGAAAAGATCGCGCACGGCCATGCCAATCAGAAAAGCGGCGGCAAGCGGCTGACCATCGAACAGGCGCGGGCCAACCGGGCGCGGCCGGATTTTGTCGGCTATGTCCCGCCGCAACCCGGTTTTTTCGGAGTACGCAAATATACCAATTACGATCTGGCCGAATTGGCGCAGTACATAGACTGGACACCCTTCTTTCAGACCTGGGAACTGGCCGGGCCTTATCCCGCCATTCTCACCGATGACAAGGTGGGCAAGGTGGCGACCGAGTTGTTCAATGACGCGCAGAAGATGCTGGCCAAAATCATCGAGGGCAAATGGCTGCAGGCCAGCGGCGTGATCGGTTTTTGGCCCGCCAACCAGTCGCCCAACACTGTCGACGATATTGTCATCTATGGCGACAAGGCGCGGAAATTTCCCATTGCGACACTGCACACCTTGCGCCAGCAGATGGCGCGGGAGGCGGGCCGTCCCAATCTGGCCCTGTCGGATTTCATCGCCCCGGTGGGGGTTGAAGATTATATCGGCGGCTTTGCGGTGACGGCGGGTCTTGGCGAAGACAAGCACATCAAAAAGTTCGAGGCGGCCAAGGACGATTACTCCGCCATCCTGCTCAGAGCTCTGGCCGACCGGTTGGCCGAAGCCTTTGCCGAGCGCATGCATCAACTGGTGCGCCAAAATTACTGGGGCTATGCGGCGGACGAGACGCTGAGCAATGACGAGCTGATCCATGAAGCCTATCGTGGCATCCGTCCGGCGCCCGGTTATCCCGCCCAGCCGGAGCATTCGGAAAAGGCGACTCTATTCAAGCTGCTGGATGCCGAGGACAAGATCGGGGTAAGGCTGACCGAAAGCTATGCCATGTGGCCGGGATCTTCGGTCTCGGGCTTTTATTACGCCCATCCCGAAAGCCGTTACTTCGGCGTAGGCAAGATCGAGCGCGATCAGGTCGAAGACTATGCCAAGCGCAAGGGCTGGGATATTACCACCGCCGAACGTTGGCTGGCGCCGCTATTGAATTATAATCCTCGCGCGGTTGACGCCGCATAGGCGCGGTTCTTTTGCCCGCTGGCTGCGTCGCGCCTGCGCTCATGGACTGTTTCGTCCACCTCGCTCGGCGCTCCTGGCCATTCGGGCAAAATTCCTCGCGCCTGGAACTCTGGTTTGATAAAGATGGTCTATGTCGGTTTGGGGTAAAGTCAGTGGTGCCGCGGCGGGCCTGTTTGTCGGCGGCCCGATCGGCGCCGTCGTGGGCGCGGTGGTCGGGCATATCTTTCTGGACCGCGAGGCCGATCCCGGCGTCACCTTCACCATTGCGGTGGTGGCGCTGTCCGGCAAGATGGCGCGCGCCGACGGCGTGTTGACGGAAGCGGAATTCGAAGTCTTCCAGCGCGTCTTCGGCGTGCCGCCCGAGGAGGAGGCCAATGTCCGCCGCATCTTCAATCTGGCGCGCCAGGACGTTGCCGGTTTCGAGCACTATGCGGGACAAATCGCGCAGCTGTTCGTGGGCAATCCCGCCATGCTGGAAGACGTGCTGGACGGATTGTTTGAGATCGCCAAGGCCGACGGCGTGCTGCATCCCTGCGAGGCCAAATTCCTGGAACGGGTGGCGGAAATTTTCGGCTTCGCGCCCAATGAGTTTCGCCGCATCCGCGCCAGCCATTTCGCGCCGGAACTGACCGATCCCTATGTCATCCTGGGCCTGTCTTATGCCGCCGATGAGAATGAACTGAAACAGACCTATCGCCGCCTGGTGCGTGAAAACCATCCCGACAGTTTGATGGCGCGCGGCGTGCCGCCGGAATTCATCAAGCTGGCCACCGACAAGCTGGCGGCCATCAATACCGCCTATGAAAAGATCCAGGCCGAACGGGGCCTGAAATGAAGCGCGTGGAAAAACCGTCGCCAAATCACGATTCAAGGGGGCATGACGATCGCGGGGCTGCGGCCATCGACATGCTGGTGCTGCATTACACCGGAATGGCGTCGGCGGATGCGGCGCTGGAACGGTTGTGCGATCCCGCCGCAAAAGTCTCCGCCCATTACACCATCGGCGAAGACGGCACCGTCTATGGCCATGTAGCGGAAGCGCGGCGCGCCTGGCATGCCGGCATGTCCTATTGGGCCGGCGTGACGGATATCAATGCCCGCTCCATCGGCATCGAGCTGATCAATCCGGGTCATGAATTTGGCTATCGCGCTTTTGCCGAAGACCAGATCGCGTCCCTGATCACCCTGTGCCACAGCATCCTGATGCGGCACCCCATTCCCTCCTGGCGGGTGCTGGGCCACAGCGATGTCGCGCCCGCCCGCAAGGACGATCCCGGCGAATTGTTTCCCTGGGAACAGTTGGCGAAAGCCGGTATCGGTCTGTGGCCGCAAAGTCAGGAAAGCACGTTGGGTGCGGATGCTTTGAGCCGCTACGGCTATGACCCTGATGCGCCGCAGGACAAGGTGATCATCGCTTTCCAGCGCCATTTCCGGCCCAAAAAGCTGGATGGCCAATGGGATAGCGAATGTGCGGGATTGCTGGCTTCCTTGCTTGAAAAAATCAACGGTTAACGCGGGTTTCTGGGTGGCCGGGTCGCGCTCCGCGCAAGCTGCGCTTGCGCTGCGCTGCCCGGCCATGACAAGTTCTAAGGTGTCAGATGGCCGGGTGACCGCGGGCGAGCCCCAACTTCGGTTGAGGAGCGTTCGAGGAAAGTCCGGGCTCCACGGAAAAACGGTGCCGGATAACGTCCGGCGGGGGCGACCCCAGGGATAGCGCCACAGAAATGACACCGCCTACCGGCCTAAAGCCGCGGCAAGGTTGAAATGGTGCGGTAAGAGCGCACCGCGTTCCTGGCAACAGGAGCGGCAAGGCAAGCCCCACCGGGAGCAAGACCAAATAGGGACGGCACGTTGGTTTTTTCGGCCAGCCGTCCGGGTCGGTCGCGTGAGGTGTGGGGTAACTCACATCCCAGAGGAATGGTCACTGCCACGCAAGTGGTACAGAACCCGGCTTACAGGCCATCTGACTTTCTTTTTTTTACCCCCCATCCGTCGCAGCTCGGGTTTGCTCCGCAAACACCTCGCTGCGACACCTTCCCCCTTCCTGGCGCTTCGCGCCGAAGGGGGAAGGAAGCTGTCGGATGCTGAAGGTCGCGCCGCGAAATGCGGCGCTCGAGATTATTTTGCTAAGCCACTTCGGGATAGAGATGGGTCAGCGCCTGGCGGGCCCGTACATGCTCGCCCACCACCATTTGGGCGGCATTGCGCAATTGGTGGCGGTTTTCTCCTTCGCGGGCTTTGCGCGAAAAATCGCGCGCCGCCTGGGCCACCGCCGCAAGCCCCAAACCGCCCGCCGCCCCGACTATGTCCTGGGCCAGCCGCGCGGCATCGTCCCATTTTTCCTCGGCACAGGCCTGCGCCAGCGCGCCGGTGAGCTGTTCGGCGGTGGCGATGTAGCATTGCAGGATTTCCACCAGCACCGCCGCGCCCACGGATTTCTCCAAGGTGTTGAAGGCCGCCGGATCGATGGCGGCGATGGATTCACCTTCGGCCTGTCCGGCGGGATGACACAGAAGGTCCAAGGCACGATAAAGCGGATCGGCTTGCAGCGGCCAGCGCAGCACCGAACCGGTGGCGGCGGGCGGACGATTGCCGCGCAGCAGGATGGCAATCAAGGGCGCCTTCACGCCCGGTGCAGCGGCCAGCATGTCGGCGTCATCGGCGCCTGTCAGGATGGCATCGAAATGCTCGCCACTGGCGCGCTCCACCGCTTGGGCCAAGCTGGAGGCATGCACCACGCGATTGCCGAACGGTTCCAACAGGCGGGCGGCGCTTTCGGAGACCGCCGCGTTGGGCAGGAAGAACAGCAGCGCCAGGCCGGTGGGGGGCCGCACTTGGCTTTCGGTTTCTTCGGCTTGGGTGGCGGCGCCGCAAGCGGTGCCGGATACCGGCAAGGTGAAGAAGAATTGCGCCCCTTCACCCGGCTTGCTGGTAAAGCCGATCGCGCCGCCGGCCTGTTCCACCACGCGCTTGGCCACCGCCAAGCCCAGCCCTGCGCCCTGTTGTTGCTGCCGGGCATAGGAGGAATCGCCGGTCGAAAAAGGGCTGAAGAGTTGCGCGGCCACGTCCGCCGCAACCCCGGAGCCGGTATCGGACACGCAGAAGCGCACCGATTGCATGTCCTGGCTCGTCTCCAAATGGATGTCCACCAAGCCGCGCTCGGTGAATTTCAAGGCATTGTCCGTCAGCTTGAGCAGCACTTGGCGCACCCGGCGCGGATCCGCCGCCACCCGCGGCAAGTTGGGCGCGGCGCTCAAAGTCAAATGCAACTGCTTTTCCCAGGCGCGCGGCTGCAGCAGCCGCGCCACCGCGCGCGCCGCCTGGATAGGATCGCAATCTTCGTCTTCGGCTGGCTGAATATCGTCGCGGGTCAAGGCGATGACATCCTCGATCAGGGTCTGCAAGCCACGGCCGGCCTGCAGCATGACCTTGACGTGATCCTTTTGCTGCTTGGCCAGTTCCGAGCGTTCCAGCAGCTGCGCCATGCCCAGCAGTGCGTTCAAGGGCGTGCGCAATTCGTGCGAGATATTGGCGATGAAAGACGCTTTCACTTGGGCGCTGATCTGGGCCTCGTCGCGGGCGCGTACCGCGTCGCTTTTTTCGCCCCGCAGCCGGATCACCAGCTCGCCATTTTCGTTGCGCAGCTGGATGCTTTCGTCCAGCAGCCGCGCCATGCCCCGGCAATAGCTGATCAGGACGCTGGCGAACAAGACCATCAATAGGGCTGTGCAATTGGCGTAAGTCCCGCCCTGCCATAGCAAGAGGCCGACCAGAGGCGTCAGCGCAAACAGGGTATGTGCGATATAGGCGGGGCGGTGGGCCGCGCGGGCGATGAATTCCGTCGCCGTCATGCCCAGAAAGGCCATGGCCAGATAGGCCTGGGCCGGGAAGGAATTCCACACAAACCAGACCAGCGCCGCCGCGCCCCAGGTGGCGCCGGAAATGGCCGAGACAAAAGTGTAGCGCCAGGCCCAGAATTGCGGATCGCTGCCGGGCGCGCGGTTTTTATAGGCGGTGGTGAGCTGCTCGGCCGCGATCACCACGGTCAACTGCAAAAGCAGCGGCATCAGCGGCAGGATGCTGGCTTGGCGGCCCGCGATCACGGTGACGGGAACGCACAGAACCGCGAAAGGGAGGGAAAGATAGTGACGTCCCAGCGCGTACAGAATATCGATGCGGCCGGCGAATACCGGATCGCCGAGTTTTTCCTGTTGCGGCAATTGCCCGGTCATTGCGTAAATCCCCGCTAAAGCCTAGCTTTCGCGCCCTTTCGAAACGCTTAAATCAGCCTTAACAAAGAATGAAGACGCCCCCGAACGTGACGCCCGAACAAGCGCTTGCCGCCAAGGCCTGGCCGTTCGAAGAGGCCCGCAGGCTCTTGGCGCGGGCCCAGGCACGCAAAAAAGCGGGCCAAGCGGTGGACTTCGTGCTGTTCGAGACCGGCTATGGTCCTTCCGGCCTGCCGCATATCGGCACTTTTGGCGAGGTGGCCCGCACCAGTTGGGTCCGTCATGCCTTCGAGACGATGTCGGACATCCCCACCCATCTGATCGCTTTCTCGGACGACATGGACGGCTTGCGCAAGGTGCCCGACAATCTGCCGCAGCAGGACATGCTGGCGTCCCATCTGGGCAAGCCGCTCACCGCCATCCCCGATCCCTTCGGCACCCATGAAAGCTTCGGCCATCACATGAACGCGCGGCTGCGCGCTTTCCTGGACAAATTCGGCTTCCGCTATGCGTTCTATTCTTCCACCGCCACGTACAAATCGGGCCGCTTCGATGCGGCGCTGCTGCGCATCCTGGCCAATTACGATCAGGTGATGGCGGTGATGCTGCCGACGTTGGGCGAGGAACGCCAGCAGACCTATTCGCCGTTCCTGCCGGTATCGCCGCGTAGCGGCAAGGTGCTTCTGGCCAAGGTGGTGGCACGCGATTTGTCCGCGGGCACCATCACCTATGTCGAGGAAGACGGCAGTCATGAGACCGTGCCGGTCACCGGCGGCCACTGCAAGCTGCAATGGAAGCCCGACATGGGCATGCGCTGGGCCGCGCTAGGCGTGGACTATGAGATGTACGGCAAGGACCATCTCTCGCAAGCGCCGCTCTACAGCGCCATCTGCAAGATCGCGGGCGGCGTGCCGCCAGAACAGTATATGTATGAGATGTTCCTGGACGATTCCGGCCAGAAAATTTCCAAGTCCAAGGGCAATGGCATCAGCCTGGACGATTGGCTGACCTATGGCTCGCCGGAAAGCCTGGCGCTGTTCATGTTTCAAAAGCCGCGCACGGCCAAGAGGCTGTATTTCGATGTGATCCCCAAGGCGGTGGATGAGTATATCGCCTTCTTGGAATCCTATCACGCGCCGGAAACGACGAACGAACAGAGGCTAGAAAACCCGGTCTGGCATATTCATGCCGGCCAGGTTCCCCAGGAGCGCTATCCGGTCAGCTTTGCCTTGTTGCTCAATCTTGTTTCGGCGTCGAATGCCCATAATCGCGATGTGCTGTGGGGTTTCATCCGCGCCTATTCATCGGAAGCGGTGTCGCCGCAGAGCAATCCGGGCTTGGAGCAGTTGGTGGCGTTCGCGCTGCGCTATTACGAAGATTTCGTGAAGCCCAACAAAGTCTATCGCGCCCCCGACGCCAAGGAGCGTGCCGCGCTGGAAGAGCTGGCGGACCAGCTGGAAAAACTGGGCGACGAGCGCGACGGCAAGCTGGTGCAGGACGTCATCTATGAAATCGGCAAGGCGCACGGCTTTGAGCCGCTGCGCGCCTGGTTCGGCGCCCTTTACGAAGTCCTGCTGGGCCAGACCCAGGGACCGCGCTTCGGCTCTTTTGCGGCGCTGTTCGGCTGTGCCCAAACGGCCGCGATGATCCGCAGCGCCCTGAACGGCGATTTTCTGAAATGAAAGCCGCGCTGGCGGCGCTGTTGCTGCTGTTGCCGTTGCCCGCAGGGGCTGCGACCACGGAAGAGATTTTCGCGCTTTATGCCCGCGGCGACTATGAGCAGGCGGCGCGGGCGGGTGAGGCCTCGCGCACCGCGCCGGGCCTGGCGATCGCGGCGCGCGCCGTGCTGGCCGATGAGGTGTTGCGCGACACGCCTTGTCTGGAATGCCTGGGCCGCGCCGAAAGTCTGGCCCGCCGGGCGGTGGCGGCCGATCCCCATCATGCCTTTGGCCAGATCTGGCTGGCGGTGGCGCTGGGCTATGAGGCCCGCATCATCGGCGCGGTCAAGGCGCGGATGAAGGATTCGCCTGCGCAATCGCGCGCGGCCCTGGAGGCCGCAGTTCGGGACGATCCTGACAATGCCTTTGCCGTCTCCGCGTTGGGCGGCTGGCACATCGAAATCGTGCGCGGCGGCGGCGCCTTTTTGGCCGGATTGGTGTTTGGCGCGCGGGAAAAGGAGGCCTTGGCCCTGTTCGACCGCGCGGTGCGCCTGGCGCCCGGCAATGTCGCGGTCCAGTACCAGATCGCTCTGTCCTTGGCGGGTTTCGATACCTCAAAATACCGGGCGCGAATCGTTAACCATCTTAAAGCCGCTGTGTCCGCCATTCCCAACACCGCTTACGAAAAAAGAATCCAAACCCGGGCCGCGGAACTGCTTGGCCTGATCAGCGGTCTTGGTGCGGCGAACCAGGAGCCGCAAGATGCGTTTCATCTGCGGGTCCGGAAGTATCAGGGCTTTCCGGAATAGTTTTGACGGACGCGCAATTCTCCCCAAAAATCGGAACACCGATTTTTCGCAATTGCGCTTAGAGAGGCTGGGTTTTGCGCAAAAATATTCCTGTGCTTGTGCTGGCCTGCCTGCTGCTAGCCGCCTGTTGGCAGACAAAGACGCGGCCTTACCGCAACATAACCTCGCTGCAACCTTTTGCCGCCGGCGCGGTTACCGAAACCGATCCGGATCGCAAGGTAACGCATCATGCCTTGCGCAAGATTGCGCGCGGCCGCTACCGCTTGACCCAGACCGACCGTGGACAGGATTTCGGCCAGGGCTTCGACTTGGGATTTTTCCCGCTGCCCGGCGCGCCCAGCCATGTGCTGATCTATCAGGCCGCGGCCCTGGATCATGCCGCCGGAGAAGACAATCTGCGCTATTACGGCCTCTTGGTCATTACCGGTCCCAAAAGCGCGCAAGAGATCCGTCCCGATTGCGAAAAGGATACCCGCGCGGCGCGGGCGTCCGGCACGCGGGCAGGGCGGGACGGGGCTTGCACCTTCGCCGATCGCGCGGCGCTGGAAAAGTCGCTGCTGGCCTTGTGGAAGAGCGGAAAGAAGCCGGCATACAGCTATGTTTTAAAATGACCCACTCCTACTGACTCGCCCAGATGATCCGATGCACAAACGCGACCTCACTTAATGCAAAACCGCGATCCTCGAATTCCGGATTGAAGCTTTTGAGTTCGATACGCTGGGCGGTCATGCGGCTCAACTGCTTGGCCATCACCTCCCCGGCATGGGTCTTGACCACCACCCGGTCGCCGCGCCGAAGCTGTCCGGAAGGCGACACCATGATCCGGTCGCCGTCGCGATAGACCGGCAGCATGGAATCGCCGGTGATCTCCAGCGCATAGCAATGGGCGTCGGCGATTTCGGGAAAGGCGATGTCTTCCCAGCCCGAACCGGCGGGAAAACCGGCATCGTCGAAATAGCCGGCAAGTCCGGCCTGGGCCATGCCGATCAAGGGCACCATGCGCGCCCGGATGGGGCGGTGCCCCGCCTCGCTCACCAGGGCGACAAATTCCTCCAGCGAGGCACCGGTGGCCGAGAGCACCTTGGCCAGGCTTTCGGTCGAGGGCCAGCGCAGCTTTCCGTTGGCGGTGCTGCGCTTGCTCTTGTTAAAAGTGGTGGGATCCAGTCCGGCCAGCCGGGCCAGTCCGGAAGGCGACAGGCCATGCCGGGCGGCGAGGGCGTCAAGGGCGCGCCAAATCTGCGGATGGGTCAGCATGTTAGGAATCAAACCGGACTTTACGGTTATATTCCTATATTAGGAGCGGGACGGAACGCCGTCCATAGGAAAGCGGCGCCAAAGAATGGCAACAGTGATCGATCTGGGAGCCGCACTGCTGCGGCAACTGCCCGCCGAAACCGCGCATCGCGCCACCCTGGCGCTGGCGCGTCTGGCCGAGCCCGTGCTCCCCGCGCCGTCGCCCGACGATCCGCGCCTGGCGATCAGTGCTTTCGGGTTGGATTTCCCCAATCCGGTGGGCCTGGCGGCGGGCTTCGACAAAAACGCGCACGTGCCCGGCGCCATGGCCAAGTTCGGCTTCGGCTTTGTGGAGTGCGGCACCGTCACGCCCAAGCCGCAGGCCGGCAATTCCCGGCCACGCCTGTTCCGGCTGGCGCGCGACGGCGCGGTGATCAACCGCATGGGCTTCAACAATGATGGCAGCGCCGTTGCGGCGCAAAATCTGAAGGCGCGAAAGGGGCGCGGCATTGTCGGCATCAATATCGGCGCCAACAAGGATAGCAGCGACCGCATCGGCGACTATGCCTGGTGCTTTTCCGAACTGGCGCCGTGGTGCGATTATGTGACGGTCAATGTCTCATCCCCCAACACGCCGGGCCTGCGCGGCCTGCAGAACAAGGACGAACTGAAAAAATTGCTGGGCATCATGACCAATGCCCGCGCCAAACTCTTCGACAGCGCGCCGTCCGCGCACGGCATGCGAAAGCCCATCCTGCTCAAGATCGCGCCGGATCTGGATTTGCACGCCTTGGATGAGATCGCGGAGGTGGTGCGCGCCAGCGGCATCGAAGGGTTGATTGTTTCCAACACCACCATCGCGCGTCCGGTCCTGAAATCTGCTCATGCCGAGGAAGCGGGCGGCCTGTCCGGCAAGCCCTTGTTCGCGCCTTCGACGCGGATATTGGGCGAAATGCATCAGCGCCTGCAGGGGGCGGTCACCTTGGTGGGGGTCGGCGGCATCGCCAGCGGCGCGGACGCCTATGCCAAGATCCGCGCCGGCGCCAGCCTGGTGCAGCTTTACACCGCACTGGCGTTTCATGGGCCTGGCTTGGTCGCGCGCATCAAGGACGAATTGCTGGCGTGCCTCAAACGCGACGGTCTCGCCCGGCTGAGCGATGCGGTGGGGGCGGGCGCGACCGCTTAATGTCGTCCGCTGGCCGCCAGATAGGCGGCCCAAATGCGCTCCTCGTCCGAACCCAGGTGATGCAGATAGGTCCAGCTGTAGAGACCGCTGTCATGGCCGTCGTCAAAGCCGATCCGCACCGCATAATTGCCCACCGGTTCCAGGCCGGAGATTTTCACATGCTCCTTGCCCGTCAGGATCGTCTTGGGCCCGCCATGCCCTTTGACTTCGGCGCTGGGGGATTCCACGCGCAGATATTCCGCCCGCAGGGAAAAACGCGCCCCGTCGTCGAACACGACGGTGAGCATATCACGCGCCGGGTTGAGGCGGATTTCGCTGGGCCAGGGATTGCCGGCGCCTGCCTTATCGGAGGGCATCGCGTTCTTCATCGCGCAATGGACGCGCCTCGTCCGCCAGCATCACCGGCACGCCGTCGCGAATGGGATAGGCCAGGCCCGCGGCGCGCGACACCAATTCCTGTTTGTCGCGGTCGTAGTGCAGGCTGGCCTTGGTTTGGGGACAGACCAGAATTTCCAGAAGCTTGGGGTCGGTGTCCATCGCAGTCTCTTACTCCCAAGCCGGGCATCATTCCCAGTCAATTCACCGTGGTGGGACCGCCATCGCCGCCGATTTCCAGCAGGGTCATCAGGGTGGAGGCGCGTTCCTGAAAGGTCTGCGCTTCCAGCAGGGCTTGTTTTTCGACCGGGTCGAAGGGGCACATCATCGCCAGGGCGTTGACCAAGGCTTCGCCGGGCGCCGTCATCACGCTGTCCCAATCGGCCTGCATGTCGCGGTTTGTCAGATAGGTCTTTAACGCCGCCAGCAGGCGTTGGCGGGGAAAATTTTCGTCCCCCGGTTGCGCCAGATCGCCCGCGAAAGGCGCGAAATCGCAAAAGCCCGCCCGCCAGGGCGTAGTGGTCGCCATTTCGCCGCTCAAGCGGAAGCGACAAATCCCCGCCAGCGAAATCAAATAGCGGTTGTCGTTGGTTTCCTGGAAAGAAACGATCTTGCCGACGCATCCCACCTGGGACAGGCGCGGCTTGAGCACGGTCTCTTCGCTTTCGGCCGGCTGGATCATGCCGATCAGCCGGTCGCCCTGCAGCGCATAGTCCACCGTCTCCAGATAGCGCGGCTCGAATATGTTGAGCGGCAGATGCCCGCGCGGCAAAAGCACCACGCCGCTCAGCGGGAACAAAGGCAGCGACTTGGGCAGGTCGGAATAGGAATGATAGTGCCTCGGCATCGCACGCCTCAGGAAAATAGCAGCCCGGACAGCTTGCGCCGGGCTCCGAGGGTGCGTGCATCGGCCGGGCCCATCGCCTCGAACAAGGTCACCAGCTGCTTGCGCGCGGCTTCTTCATTCCATTTGCGGTCCAGCCGCACCAGTTCCAGCAGCTCGGCGATGGCGCCATCACGGTCCCCGCCTGCGTCCAGCGCCATGGCCAGGTCATAGCGCGCCTGATGGTCCTTCGGATCGGCCGCCAATTTGGCGCGCAGGGCCGCCGTCTCGCCGCTTTCCGGCGCGGGGCCTTGGCGGAGTTTCAATTCAGCGTGCACGGCGCGGATGGCCTCGTCCTGGGCCGCGTCCTGGCGCACCAGCTGCAGTGTCGCCTGGGCGCGCTCAAGATCGCCGCCCAGCAGATAGGCGCGCGCCAGACCCGCCACCGCCTGGGGATGGCCGGGCTCGTCCTGCAAGACATGGCCATAGGCTTGCGCCGCCATGCCAATGTCGCCCGCCGCCAGCGCTTCGTCGCCTACCGTCAAAACCTCAACCGTGTGCTCGGGGCCGCCATGCCCATGCCCGTGCTCCTGGCCAGGATCATGGCTGCCGCCCGCCAACGCCGCGACAAAGGCCTTGATCTGGCTTTCGGGAATGGCGCCCATAAAACCGTCCACCGGCTGACCGTTCTTGAAGGCATAGACGGTGGGGATGGACTGAACCCGCAATTGTTGGGCGATCTCGGGATTTTCGTCGATATTGACCTTGACCAGCTTCACCGCGCCGCCGGCCGCGTCGACGGCAGCTTCCAGATGGGGCCCCAGGGTCTTGCACGGGCCGCACCAGGGCGCCCAGAAGTCCACGATCACCGGCGTGGTTCGGCTTTGTTCCAGCACGTCGGCGGCAAAGCTGGCCAGGCCCGAATCCTTGATATGCGGGCTGGAGCCCGCTGCCGCCTTCTGCGCGGTTTGGGATGCGAGGGGACGCCCGCCGGGGCCGATCAATGTCATGTCTGTGCTTTCCAGATTTTCTGCCCGGAAAGATGGGCATTCGGGCAGCAAAAAGAAAGGCCGTCCACGCAGGTCCGCCTCCCCCTTCGCGTGCGTAAGCACGCCCAAGGGGGAGGTGGTTTCAGCGAGCGAAGGCGACCTGCGGGGGCCGAGCGGAAGCTGAAACCGGAGGGGGTAATTTTAAGAAACCAACTTCTTGATCCATTCCGGCAGGGCGAAAGCGGCGGCGTGGATGGCTGGGTTGTAATAGTCGCACTCGAGTTTGGCCTTCTTATAGGCCTTGGCGGCCCGCTTGATGCCCTTGTCCGTGCCCAGCGGTTTGCCGCCCTTGGTGGCCCAGCTGAGCGCCATGAAGCCGCCGATATATGTGGGCACCACGGTGAGATAAAGGCCGCAGGCGGGAAAGAAGGCTTTCAGTTCCGTCAGCGCCTCGCCGATCTCCCAGGGTTGGTAGAAAGGCACGCCGGTCTGGAAGGTGGCATAGCCGCCCTTTTTCAGGGCGCCTTTCACGCGGTCGTAGAAAGTCTCGCCGAACAGCGCCTTGCCGGGCCCCACCGGATCGGGGCGGTCGGCGATGATCAGATCAAAGCGGTTCTTGCTGGATTTGCGGCCCAGATATTCGAAGGCGTCGGCCGCTTCGATCACCATGCGCTTGTCCTTGAAGGCCTTGGCGTTGACGGCGCCGAAATGCTTCTTGCACAGCGCGATCACCCGGTCGTCGATATCTACCAGCACCACTTCTTTGACATGTTTGTGCTTGAGCGCCTCGTCGGCGATGGACAGATCGCCGCCGCCCACGATCATCACGGAGCTGACCTTGCCGTGCTCCAGCATCGGCAGATGCGTCAGCATGTCCGCATAGGCGCTTTCGTCGCGGCTGGTGATCTGCACGATGTCGTCCAGCGTCATCACTCGGCCATTGGCGACTGTGTCGAAAATGCGAATGTGCTGGAACCGGCTTTGCTCGTCCGCCAGCACCTTGGTGATCTCCATGGACTGGGCATAGCCCTTGTGCAGGCGCTCCACCTGAAGGTCGGTGGCGGCTTTGTGGCTCTTGGTTTTGCTCGGCTGGGGCTGGGGACGGGCCATAACGTTTCCTTAACACATGTGGCGGCGCCACGCCGTATAGGGCTGCTTTATTCCGCTGTCTACCGCGCGCCATCGCGCGCATCTTATGCCCATTTTATGCGGCTTTCCGCGTCAGGCGCCGCGCCGCGCGGTGCGCGCTTCGCGCCGGTTTGCGGCGCGCCGCCGGCGTGGCGCGCAAGCACGCCCGGGAAAAAAATTGCCCCGGGGGAAAATTTCTTCTTGCATCGCCGGGAAGTTAGCCCTAATTGGACCACGACCCCGCGAGAAAAAAAGCGGGACAAAGCGGCGACCGGGTGACCCCGTGCGTCGCTTTCTTCTTTAGGCGCGTCCGGAAGTCCGTAAGGCCAAGGCGCAGGTGTCAACTCCAAGACGGGTAGGTGCTTGAATGGCTCGACTTAATCTGGTGGCGGCGAACAAGATCCCGCAAAAAGAAATCAAACCCCGCGTCGCCAAGGCGCCGCGCCCGGTTGTCGTCATGCCTTCGAACGACGACCAGAAGGACCATTTCATTACCAAGAATGGCCTGTCCTATGCGGGCAGCCATGTGATCATCGATCTTTGGGAAGCCAAGGGATTGGATGACCGTGAGCGGATCGAAACCGCGCTGATCGACGCGGTGAATGAGGCAGGCGCGACCCTGCTGCACATTCACCTGCACAAGTTCGAGGAAGGCGGCGGCATTTCCGGTGTGGCGGTTTTGGCGGAAAGCCACATCTCCGTTCACACCTGGCCGGAAAAGGGCTTTGCGGCCTTTGACGTCTTCATGTGCGGCGATGCCGAGCCACGCAAGGCGCTTGAGGTTTTCAAGCGCGCTTTCGAGCCGGGCCGGGTCGTGGTCGGCGAACATAAGCGTGGCGTCATCTAAGACTGCCTCGTGCAAAAAATTGAAAAGGGCCGGAACGCGAGTTCCGGCCTTTTTCTTTGTGCTTCATGATCTCTGCGCGCACATTCCCTCTCCCCTTGAGGGAGAGGGCACAAAATCTTGCGCTTAGCGAAGCGCGTGCGGAGCTAAGCGCTTAGATTTTGCGGGTGAGGGGTGCGTTTGTGGCCCAACTCACCCCTCACCTGAAAAATCAATGGGTTCAGCGTCGCTATCGCTCCGCTAACCCAATGATTTTTCTTCCTCTCCCTCAAGGGGAGAGGGAAGTATGGCGCTGACGCGCACGAGGGGGAGGCGGGCCTGTACTTGCGCTATCGGGTGTGGATTACACGTAGTATCCGACCGTCTTTGGCCGAAAGTTGCAATTTAGCAGTGCCCCCGACACAGGAATTGACTTTTGGGCAAGGCAGGGTACCGGCCACCGTCCATATGTCTCCGCTTCGGTTCGCAGTCGGTGGTTCTTCTTCTCGAATCTTCGCGGCACCATAAACCCGGATCAGAACCACACGAGCGATGGCAGTCGCAGTGGCGGCATCGGGGACAAACCCTGCTTTTGGAATATAGCCGGGTTGCGCGAAAAGCGGTTGAACAAACAACAGCATCGCCGACGCGAACAGGCCCGCGATAGTCCATTTCATTTTTTGCAAATCCCTTGACTACTGCACACCCGCCTTTATCTCCGTCCAGGCGTTGACGATTTTGTCTTTTTCCTTCAGGCGGCGTTGGAAGATGCCGCTTTTGAGGAAGGCCTCCAGATCGTGCTGGATGCCCAGATTCTGAAACACCGAGTCCGGCACCTTAGCCATGGCCCCGACATTGGCGGGCTCATCGCCGATATGCTCGATGGTATAGACCGCGGCTTCGTCCGACAGCGACGAGTCGATCAGCGCCAGCGCTTTTGCCGGGTCAGACGCATCCTTATGCATCACCAGTCCGCAAACATAGGTGAAGATGCCGTGCGCGGGCGTCAGATACGCCACCGGCTTCTTTTCCCGCTTCAGCGCCGCAAAGGTGGTGCGCCAGCTCATCGCCGCCACCAACTCGCCCGAGGCCAGGCCTTGCGCCAGCGCGGTGTCGTCGCTTGAGACAAAGCGCAGATGCCCCACCAGCTCGCGCAGCTTGGCCTGCACACGCGCCCAATCGGCCTCAGACATATCATAGGCATTGACCCCGATCATCTGGGCAATGAACGGCACGGTGTCGTCCACCCCATCCATCACCGACACCCGGCCTTTGTATTTGGGGTCGAACAAGATGTCCCAGCTTTGCGACTTGGCATATTCCGGCGCCAGGTCGGTGCGGATGGTGAGCGAGGTGTTGCCCCAATAGTGCGGCACAAACCACACTTTGCCGCCGCCCGCCGAAATGCCGGGCAAATTGCGCAAGCTGGGCGCGATCTTGTTCCAGTTCTTCAGCTTGGAGGTGTCGATCGGCTGGAGCAGCCCGGCTTCCTGCCAGCGCGGAAATTCGTAGTAGCAAGGTCCCATCACATCGGGTTTGAAGCCGGCGCGCATTTTGGAGAAGGCTTCGTCCTCGTCGGCGAAGATGGTGATGGCGGGCTTCTCGCCCGTGGCTTTCCGATAGTCCGCCAGGAACGGCAGATCCATATAGTCCTGCCATTGAAACAGCGTGACCGGACGGTTGGCAGCAGGCCCCCGCGTCAGGAAATAACCGCCAGCCGCCACCACAAGGGCGGCGGCAAGACCGCCCACAAGCCAAACCGTCTTCATGCCCAGCACCCCGTCACCCATTGTCACGGCCCGGGACTCCGGGCCGTCCAGGTGACGCCAGCCGCCGATGTCGAAGAATGAGCCGCAGCTATATTCTTCGATACCAGGACTGTCTCAACTGGGTGGTCCGCACTCCGGCGGGCCATGACACCGGAGTAGGATTCTCTTCAACCCTAAAACGATCTTAAGTTAGACGCGCCGCTGCGAAATTCACAAGCCCGCTTTGGTAAGCCAAAATGCCTAAAGCCGGGGCAGGCGCAATTCCATCACCGCGCCATGGCCCCCGCCGCCGGCCAGCCGCATGGCGCCGCCCATGCGCCGGGCCAGCTCCATGGCGATCGCCAGGCCCAGGCCCGCCCCCGTCACCATGTCGGGCCGGTCGAAGCGCTGGAATGGCATGCCCGCCTTGGCGGTTTCCTGCGGCGTGAAGCCCAGGCCGCTGTCGCTGAGGGTGAGGATGCCCGCTCCCTCCTCGAAACGGACATCGGCGCGCACAATGCCGCCTTCGGCGGTATAGCTCAGGGCGTTGGCCAAGAGGTTGGTAAGGATACGGCGCACGGCGCCGGCATCCGCCCGCACAATGCCCGGTTCGGCAAAGACCAGCGACAGGGAAATGCGCCGCGAGAAGGCACGGCCCTGTTGTTCCTCCACGCAACTCCCCGCCAGCGCGGCGAAATCCACCGCCTCTTGCGAAAGCGGATAGCGGCCCGCCTCGATATTGGCGAACTCCAATATATTGCCGATCTTGGTGTGCAGGTTGCGTCCCGCATGTGCGATGTCGCGGGCATATTCGCCATATTTGGGGTGGCCGTTGGGGCCGTAAAATTCCTCGGCGATGATTTCGGAAAAGCCGATTACCGCATTCAAGGGCGTGCGCAATTCATGGCTCATATGGGCGATGAATTCGGATTTGGAGCGTAAGGCCTCCATCGCGCCGCGCTCGGCATTGGCCAGCCGCACCATCAGCTTGGCCTCGACCGGGCGCATGGATTTGAGCGTCCGGATCGCCCGCTTGGCGCGGGCATGGCGCTCAAAGGCGCCGACGAACAAGGCCGCCAGCCAGCCGCCGGCCAGCGCGGGACCCAGAATGACGAACAGATAAAGCGGCAGGCTCTGGCTCCAGCTTTCCAGAGCGTCCTGCTGGTCTACACTGGTGGTGACCATAAGCGGCCACCCGGGCACGGGTGCCGACAGGGATGGCTCCTGCGCCCGGACATTTTGCAGCGGCGCCAAAGCGGCCCGCGGCGGGGTCAGGCTTTTGAGATCGGCCAAGATCATGATCACCCGGTCTTGGTCGCGAAAGGCCAGGCCATTGGCCAAGCTGACGCGGGGACCGGCAAAAACCGGCCTGGGCTGCGGCGTGGCGGCCGCGTCCAGGCGCGCTTGCTGGGTCCCTTGCGCATCCCACACGATGATGTCGCGGATGGCGGGTTCGGCGCGCCCCAGCTCGGCGCTGCGAAATTGTTGCGGCGCTCCCGCGAAAATGGTCCCCAGCCGGACATACCGGTCCAGTGTTTCCCCTGCCGTCTGGGCGATCGCTGTGGTGCGTTGGCGTTCAAAGGCAGTGGCCTGGGCCAAGGCTTGGGCGCGGTCCATCCGCATTTGCAGCAGGGCGGCGGCGGCGAACGAGCCACAGATCAAGACGATGCAGACCGGAACGGTGAAACGGGTATCGCGGCTCAGCCGACGCGCAAGAGGCTGGCGCAGGACGGCGGCGAAAACACCATCCAGCCTGTTCCAAGGACGTAGAGTCGCCTCGGCCATTCTCCCCAACCCGCGCGGTGATTCGCGCCAGCGCCAGTATGCGCTTATTATCTATGGCGTCAGCATCTTGCCGACGACCTCGAACAGGTTGGGCGAAATGCCGGAGAGCTTCTGAATGGTCTGAAGCTCGGCCTGCATATGGGCCTGACGCGTCTCGTCATAACGGCGCCAGCTTTCAAAGGCCCCCGCCATCCGCGCCGCCACCTGGGGATTGACCGGATCCAGAATGCGGATCACCTCGCCCACCAGCCGGTAGCCGGAGCCGTCCGCGCTGTGAAACCGCAAATGGTTGGCGCTGAACGCGCCGATCAGCGCCCGCACCCGGTTGGGGTTCTTGATATCGAAAGCGGGATGCTTCATCAGCCCGCGCACTGCCGTCACCGTGTCGGGCAGCGGCGATCCGGCCTGCAGGCCCATCCATTTGTCCAGCACCAAGGGATCGTTTTTGAAGCGGTCATGGAAATGGGTAAAGGCGGCGTCACGCAGCGGCGATTCCATCCGGGTAAGCGCGGCAAGCCCCGCGATCATGTCGGTCATGTTGGAGGCGGTGCGGTAATGGGCGTCCGCCAATCCCGCGGCCGCTTCGTCGTCGGCGGCGGTGAGATAGCGCAGGCAGGAATTGCGCAAGGCCCGCCGCCCGGCCGATGGGGCGTCCGGGCTGTAATCGCTGGCATCGCGCATATGTTCGTAAAGCTGCGCCAGCCTTGGACGGTGCGCCAGCGCGATGGCGCGCACCAAAGCGATACGCGCCCCATGAATTCCCTGCGGGTCCACCGGCGTCCGTTTGGCGGCCAATTCGCTTTCGGTGGGGGGCATCAGCATCAAGGCGGCAAAGGCGGGATCTTCTTCGGCGCGCCCCAGCACATCGCCGATGGCCGCGACATAGGCCGCATTGGCGTCGCCGCGCGCCTCCCCCGCCACCTCCAGCATGATCTCGGTGGCCAGCGTCTGACCCGCTTCCCAGCGGTTGAAGGCGTCGCTGTCCTTGCCCATCAGGACGGCGCGTTCGCTCCGGCCCAGCGGGTTGCAGAAGATCGCGGGCGCGGAGAAATCGCGGCCCAGCGACACAAGCGGCTCTTCCGCCACATCGGTGAAGACGAAGCGGTGGAAATTCTGTGTCATCTCCAGCACGCGGTCTTCTGGCCCGGTCTGGTTTTCGCCCTCCAAAGTCAGCGGCAGGGCTGCTCCGCTCTTTCCCACCAGACCCATGCGTACCGGAATATGCAGCGGCCTTTTTTCCGGTTGGTCAGGCGTGGGCGCCAGGCTTTGTGTCAGATCCAGCGTATAGGTGCGCGCGGCCGCGTCATAAGCGCCGCGCGCTTCGATCACCGGCGTGCCCGCTTGGGCGTACCAGAGGCGGAATTGGCGGAGGTCGCGGGCACACGCATCCTCAAAGCATCGAACCCAATCCTCGACGGTGGCGGCCTGGCCGTCATGGCGGTCGAAATAAAGATCGGTGGCCTGGCGATAGCCCTGATCCCCCACCAGGGTCTTGAGCATGCCGATCACCTGGGCGCCTTTTTCGTAGATGGTGGCGGTGTAGAAATTGTTGATCTCGATATAGCTCTGCGGCTGCACCGGATGGGCCAGGGGCCCGGCATCCTCGACGAACTGCCGCCCCCGCAGGGCGCGCACGTCCTGAATGCGCTGCACGCCATGGCTGCGTTCGTCGCCGGAAAAGCTTTGGTCGCGGAAGACGGTCAGGCCTTCCTTGAGCGAAAGCTGGAACCAATCGCGGCAGGTGATGCGGTTGCCGGTCCAATTGTGGAAATACTCATGCGCCACCACGCTTTCAATGCGGGCATAGTCGTCGTCGGTGGCGGTTTCCGGCGTGGCCAGCAGGACTTTGTCGTTGAAGATGTTGAGGCCCTTATTTTCCATGGCGCCCATGTTGAAGGCGCTGACGGCCACGATCATGAAAATGTCCAGGTCATATTCGCGGCCATAGGCGCGCTCGTCCCAGGCCATGGCGCGTTTCAGCGCGTCCATGGCATAGCGGGCGCGCGGCTCGTTGCCATGCTCGACATAGATGTCCAGCGCGATCTTGCGCCCCGACAGGGTGGTGAAACTGTCATGAATGGAGCCCAGATCGCCGGCCACCAGCGCGAACAAATAGGACGGCTTGGGGAAGGGATCGTGCCACACCGCGAAATGGCGTCCATCGGGCAGGTCGCCCTGCGCGGTGCGATTGCCGTTGGACAACAGCACCGGATATTGCTCCTTGCCGGCCTCGATGCGCACCGTGAACACTGAAAGATTGTCGGGACGGTCCAGGAAATAGGTGATGCGGCGAAAACCTTCCGGCTCGCATTGGGTGCAGAACATGCTGTTGGACAGAAACAGGCCCTCCAGCGCCGTGTTGGCGGCGGGATCGATCCGACTTTCGATTTCCAACGTCAGTTGGGCGGGCGGCCTCGGAATGGTCAGGCTTTTGGCGTCCAGCTGATAATCGTCCGGTCCCAGCACGCGGCCATCCCGTTTGACGGACAGCAGCTCCTGGTTCTCGCCTTGCAAGATCAGCGGCCCCGAACCTGCCTGGCGTTCCACGGTCAGTGTCGCGATCACGCGCGTGGCTTCGGGTTCCAGCAAAAAAGCGAGATGGACGGTTGGGATGCGAAATTCCGGCGCCTGATAGTCGGCAAGGCGAATGGCGCGGGGTTCTTCGGTACGCATGAATGGGACTCGGGATCAAAAGGTGCGCGGCTTTATAGCCCGCACTCCATGTTCCGAACAATCAGTAGACGCTCAAGATAGTGATGTTGTTGTCCCCGTCCACCTTGCGATAGGCGCGGGGATAGTCCGCAAGAACGCCATCCGCCTTGGTCCAGCGGAAAAGGTCGCCTTGCGGCCGGTGCAGGATGATATATTTGACGCCCGCCGCCGCCAGCTGTCGCTTCTGGGCGGCGAGATCGGCGGTCCTCAGCCTGTCCGCCAGGGTGATGCCCATGCGGCGGGATGTTTCGCCCACCATGATAGGTTTGCCGTGGCATGCTGACTGCATCATCGCGGCATTGCCTTCACCATAACCGCGCGGCAGATCCAGCACGCCGAAATCGCTTTTGTCGCCGGCGATCACCTTCAGCGCGGTAGAGCAGGTGGCCGGCGTGGTGCTGAGATGGGTTGGCATAAAGTCCAGCAGCATCATCCCCGCCCCCAAGGCGGCCGCGGCTTTCACCGCGGGCAGGCGCATACGCAACGCCATGACGGTGGCTTGCGCCAGCCCCAAGCCTAAGAACATGTACGCGAACACCATCGCGCGCGCCGGGGTGCGGACATTGGCGAAGAAGGGCAGCTTGGCAAGGATGATGCCGGGCAAATGCAACGGCGTGACGGTGCCGCCGATGTGCAGGGCTTCTCCTCCCGCGATGACGATGAAGAACAGCATGCCGCCCAGCGCATAGCGCAACAGCGCTTTGTCGCCCTTGCGGGTCATGGCCCATGCCAGCAACGCCAGATTGGCCAGACCCAGATAGACTGTGCCTTCCCAGGCATTGCCGGTCAGCGCCGAATAGACACCGCTCCCCCATTGCGCCAACATATGGGTGGGCGGGAAGGCAATCAGAGCCTGCAAGTCCGCCACAAACATGTTGGTGCCGGGATAATAGACGGGCGATGCCAGGCCTGTGGTCACCATGGGGATGAGCCAGGGCGACAGCAGCGCCAAGGCGCCGCCCGTGCACAGAAGCGGGGCCATCAACATCCAGCCGCGCGGCCAGTTTTTGTCGCGCAGCCGCAAATAGAGAAGATGGAAGGCCATGAAATAAAGCGTATAGAAAAGAAAATACCAGCATGACAGCGCGCTCAAAGCCTGCAGCACCGCCGCCATGGCCAGCTTGCCGGAATTTCTGCTTTCCAAGGCCTGCAAATAGAACAGCACGAACAGCGGCAGAAACTCGATGCCGCTGACATGGGCGTGATGCATGGCCTGCGCGATATGCCAGGGGTTAAACGCGAAAACAAAACCGGCAACGACGGCGCCCATATCGCGAACGGCATGGGTCGCCGGGACATGGCGCAACATATGGCGCGCCAGATAGAACATCGTGGTCGCCGCTAGGGGGAAAGAGGCCAGCACGGTCAGATTGTGCAGCGCCACCACAGTGGCGAAGTCATCTCCGAACAGACGCGTCAGCAGACGGACGGCCGCAATTTGCGGCCAGGCAAAGGAATGGTAGGCCAGCGGCGTGCCTTCCGGAAAACGGATCTGGCTTGTGTAGGAAAAATCGCTCCAACTGCGCGCCGTGGCGGCATGCCAACTGTTCCAGAAATCCTGCATATTATCTTCCGGCGGCCCGATCAGCGCCGAAGACAGATTTTCAAGCCATGGCCAAAAGAAAATCGCGGTCAGGACGGTAAAGGCGCTGAACACCATAATCAGCTGAAGCAGCCGGAACGGAAAAGCCAGACGCCTGATCGCGCCCAGGGGCGGATCGCATACAGTCATTAGCCGGTTCGCTTGACCTCGGTGAGCAGATCCTGTGCTTGGTGCGCCAGCTCCGCCAACTCGTTGGGCATGTCCTCGCCGGATTTGCGCGCCCAATCCACCAGGGATGTGGCGAAGGACGCCAGGCGCGGCGCGCTGGCGATCAGGCGCGCTTGTTCTTCGGTCTTGGCCGGGTCCAGGTCGTATTCCGCGCCCGGCACGCGCCAGCCGCCCCAATCGGCGTCACCCGTCACCACGATGGGATAGGTGCCCGGCACCGGATGGCGGGCGCAATCTTCGTTGGGCTGCCATTTGTTGCGGGCGCGGATCACGCGCCAGGTTTGCGATTCGCCCGGGATCTTGTCGCCCAGCGGCTCCTCGCTCATCAATTCCTCGGCGGCGAATTCCCGGCCCAGGCCTACGTCGTAGTGAATGCGGATCGGTTCATCCAGGCCCTTGGCCCAATGCGGCACCACGCGCTCGATCAAGGCCCAAGTGCCGACCGGTCTTACATAGACCCGCTGGTTCTTGTGGAACTGCGCTTTCGCCATGGGGAGCTATCCGAAAAATACCAGCCCAGCCTAGGCGGACGCTGTTAAACCCCGGTTAAGGCCATTGTCCGGTTTGAAACCATCACCCTTCCCGGGCCGCTAAAATTTCCCCGGGACCTCCGAAAACAGCCTAAATGCCGACCATGGAAAGCCCGTGCATGAAAGTCTGCACCTATGATCCGGCCTCAGGCCTGTGCCTGGGCTGCGGACGCACCCTGGAGGAAATCGGCGCCTGGTTTTCCATGCGCGACGAAGAGCGCCGGGCGGTGATGGAAAAATTGCCGGAGCGGCTTAAGGCTTGGCAAGCCAAGTAAGCTCGCCCGCCAACCGCACATTCTCTCCGATCACCAGCACCGACAAAGCGGGCGCGTTTTCCGCTGCCGCCGGCAATCCCGCCAAGGTGGTGAGGATGACTTGTTGATCGGGCCGCGCGGCATTGGCCACGATGGCAGCCGGTTCGTCGGGGCTTCTGCCCGCAGCCACCAGCGCGCGCGCAATCTCGTCCGCGAATTTTCGCGCCATATAGAGAACCAAAGTCGGGGCGCCCCGCGAAACCGCCGCCCAATCCAGCTTGGTCAATTTTCCGTCCGCGCCATGGCCGGTGATGAAGGTCACGGCATGGTTGGTGTCGCGATGGGTGACGGGAATGCCCGCATAAGCCAATCCCCCGATGCCCGCGGTGATGCCGGGAACAATGCGGAAATTGACACCCGCGCGCGCCAGCGCCTGCGCTTCCTCGCCGCCACGTCCGAACACGAAGGGGTCGCCGCCTTTGAGCCGCAGCACGCGGTGGCCTTCCCGCGCCAGTTTCACCAACAGGTCGGAAATCTCATCCTGCTTGCAGCTCCGCACCCCGGCGCGCTTGCCGGCATAAATCTTCTCGCCCCTTGAGAGGGTCAGCAGCGTTTCGTCCACCAGCGCGTCATAGAGGATATAATCTGCCTGGCCGAGTGCCTGGAGCCCCAGCGCCGTGATCAGTCCCGGATCGCCGGGACCAGCGCCCACCAGCCAAACCCAGCCTGCTTCCAGGTCGGGCAGTCTCAATTTTGTTACGATCTCTTGGTTCATCCGTGGACTATACCATGCTGGAACTGCTGCAAAACAAGACGGGATGGAGACACGGCCGCATGGGTTGAGCCCGGCCCTCCAGGCGTCTAAAACCCTTTCGCATTTCCCACCCAGCGGATGATATGACCAAGCCTCGTTCCGATCTTGTGCCCAATACCGCCGACTATGAAAACCTGCCGCTGGTCACCGCCAACGGCTTTCGCGAATATGACGCGCGCTGGCTGTTCGGCAAGGAGATAAACCTGCTGGGCATCCAGGCGCTGGGGCTGGGGCTCGGCACGTATCTGCATGATATCGGCGTTCAGCCCAAGGTCGTTACCGGCCACGATTTCCGGTCTTATTCCCTCTCCATCAAGCAGGCCTTGACCATCGGATTGCTGCGGGCCGGTTGCGAAGTGCACGATATCGGCCTGGCGCTGTCGCCGGTGGCCTATTTCGCGCAATTCGCGCTGGATTGTCCAGCCGTCGCCATGGTCACCGCCAGTCACAATGAGAATGGCTGGACCGGGGTGAAGATGGGCGCCAAGCGGCCGCTGACCTTTGGGCCGGATGAGATCAACGTCATCAAGGACATTGTGCTGAACGCCAAGGGCAAGGAACGTTCCGGCGGCGCCTATGTCGCGGTGCCCGACATGCGCGAGACCTATCTTCAGGCGGTGACCAAGGGCCACAAACTGTCGCGGCCCATCAAGGTGATCGCGGCCTGCGGCAACGGCACCGCGGGGGCCTTCGCGCCGGAAGCCTTGCGCCGTATCGGCGCCGAAGTGATCGGCATGGACACCGAACTGGATTTCACCTTCCCCAAATACAATCCCAATCCCGAAGACATGGAAATGCTGCATGCCATGAGCCATGCGGTGAAGGAACAGGGCGCCGATCTTTGTTTGGGCTTCGACGGCGACGGCGACCGCTGCGGGGTGGTGGACGATCAGGGGCGCGAAATCTTCGCCGACAAGATCGGCGTGATGCTGGCGCGCGACCTTTCGCTTCGGCATAAAAATCCGCAATTCGTGGTGGATGTGAAATCCACCGGTCTTTACTTGACCGATCCGGTGCTGAAGGCGCGCGGCGTCACCACCGATTATTGGAAGACGGGTCATTCCTATATCAAGCGCCGCACCGCCGAGCTGAAAGCGCTGGCGGGGTTCGAAAAATCCGGTCATTTCTTCTTCAATCCGCCCATCGGCAACGGCTATGACGACGGCATCGTCGCCGGTATTGCGGTGCTGGAGATGCTGGATCGCGCTGGGCGGAACGCGAAATTATCGGCCTTGTATGACGGATTGCCCAAGACCTGGGGCTCGCCCACCATGGCGCCCTTCTGCCCCGACGACAAAAAATATGCGGTGGTGGAGGCCATGGTGAAGGAATATTCGGCGCTGAAGGACAGGGGCGAAACGCTGCTCGGCCAAAAGATCGCCAGTGTGGTGACGGTCAATGGTATCCGCGTAACCCTGGAGGATGGCACCTGGGGCTTGGTGCGGGCCTCCTCCAACAAGCCGTCGCTGGTGGTGGTGGTGGAAAGCCCGGCCTCGGAAGCCAATATGCGGGCGATGTTCGCCGATATTGATGCACGGCTCTCCAAACACCCCGAAGTGGGCGAATACGACCAGAAAATCTAGCTTGCTGATTGCACCGGCGGCCGGCATTTCCCCAACCAGTTTCTGGCCTGGGCGGCGGTCACGGCTTCAAGGCTTGATCAGATTGTCGAGCAGCGCCTTGTGAAAGGCGGCGGGGTCTTGGATCTGGGGTGAATGGCCCAGGTCGGGAAACTGCACCAGCTTGGCGTTCGGAATGCGCGCGGCGGCCGCCTTGGCCATCACCGGAAAATTGCCCAAGGTGGCGCGGACCGCGGGCGGCACGGCATTGCTGCGCCCGGTGGTGTCCTTGTCGCCGATCAACAACAGCACCGGCATTTTGAGCTTTTCCAGCTCATGCACCACCGGCTGGGTGTAGATCATTTCGGACGTCAGCGCGGAATTCCACGCCACGATCTCCTTGCCGGGCCCGCGAAACATCCCCGCCTGGATCTGGACCCAGGGCTCATAGTCCGGCTTCCAGGTTCCGGCATAATAAACGTTGCGCTGATAGTCGCGGATGCTGTCGGCGCTGGTTTTCAGCGCGGCTTGATAGAGCTTATCGATGCCTGTGGGCGGCACGCCTTTCAGGCGCCCATCTTCCAAACCCAGCGGATTGACGCTGACCAACTGTTCCGTGCTGTCCGGATAAACCAAGGCATAGCGTGTCGCCAGCATCCCGCCCATGGAATGACCCATGACGATGATATGGTTGAGCCCTAAGGATGCCAGCAGCCCATGGGTGTTCGCGGCCAATTGCTCGAAGGTATATTGATAGTGCGCGGGCTTGGTGGATTTGCAAAAGCCGATCTGGTCCGGCGCGATCGCGCGATAGCCGGCGGCGGTCAACGCTTTAATTGTGCCGGCCCAACTTGCGGCACAGAAATTCTTGCCGTGCAGCAGGACGACCGTGTGTCCGTTAGGTTTGCCCGGCGCGACATCCAGATAAGCCATGTCCATCGCCACGCCTTGGCTTTGGAAACGGTAATGCTGGACGGGGAAGGGATAGTCATAACCTTCCAGCAAGGGGCCATAGACCGGACTTTCCTGGGCGGATGCGGCGCCGGTCAAAACCAGAAACAGAAAAGCGAAGATGTATCTCATGGGGCGCATGATACGCCTTGCCCATAAAAGGAAAAGGGTGGGTGTTGGCTGGGGCTCAGCCCACGGATTCTTCAAACCGGCTTAAGCGGCTTGGCGTTGGCGCACAAAGCCCAGCGCATCGCGCAACACGCTTATGCCCGCGCCGTCACGCACGGCATATTCGCTCAAGTGACGGCGGAACTGCCGTGCCCCAGGGCAGCCGTTATACAAGCCCAGCATGGGCTTGATCAGCGGATGCAGCCGCGCGCCTTGCGCAAGTTGGCGCGCGACATGATCGGCATAGGCCTCCACGGCTGCGTCCAAATCCACCGCTGCGCCGCCGAAGAAACGCGCATCCACTTGGGCCAGCAGCACCGGATTCTGATAGGCGGCGCGGCCTAGCATCACGCCATCCACATGGCGCAAATGATCTTCCGCCTGTTCCAAAGTCTCGATGCCGCCATTGACCAGGACGGTGAGCGTTGGGTGTTCGCGCTTCACGCGATAGACAAGGTCATAGTCCAAGGGCGGGACATCGCGATTTTCCTTAGGCGACAGGCCTTCCAGCCACGCCTTGCGCGCATGAACCGCAAAAATCGTGACGCCGGCGCGCGCGCATACATCTATCAGGCTACGCAAACTTACATCCGGATCCTGATCGTCCACGCCGATGCGGCATTTGACCGTGACCGGCAGCGCGGCGGCAACGCGCATGGCCGCCACGCAATCGCCCACCAGTTGCGGCTCACGCATCAAACAGGCGCCGAAGCGTCCCGACTGCACCCGGTCGGACGGGCAGCCGACATTCAGATTCACTTCGTCATAGCCGAAATCGGCGGCGATCTTGGTGGCTTGCGCCAGCTTCCCAGGATCGGAGCCACCCAGTTGCAGCGCCACGGGATGCTCGAACGCGTCAAAGCCCAGCAGCCGTGCGCGATCGCCGTGCAGCACCGCATCCGCCGTCACCATTTCGGTGTACAGCAGCGCTTGCTTGGTCAGGCAGCGATGCAGCACCCGGCAGGGACTGTCGGTCCAGTCCATCATCGGGGCGACGGAAAAACGGTGATGGGCGGGCGTCATGGGCGGCTTTTACCGTCCGCGCCCGCCAAAGGCTAGAACCCAGTTTCAGCATGACGTTGGATTGGCCATTTATCATGCTTTTTTCCAGCCATCCCAGCGACGCCCGGAACACAGCAAATGGTTTTTTCCCTGTTATCGGGGAGAATATTGTCCAGAGCCCGGCGTTAGAAAAGGGAGGTGAGGCCGATCTGAAACTGGTTGCGGGTGAAACTGTAGAGGGGAATGTTGCTGTGCTGTTCCGTAAAGATATAGGAAATGCGTGGCGTGAAGCCGTGATATTCAAAGCGGCGGTTGAGCAGGGTGAAAGCCAGCATGACCGAATGGTCGCTTCTGGTCTTACCGAAAGCAGCCAGGATGTCGTCATAGCGGGCGACGAAGTAGCTGGGTTGGAAGCCGGCCGAAAAGCCGAGGGGCAAGTCCTGCTGGTAGCCGCCGCCAAACCAGACCCCGGAATAGGAATAGGACGCGATTTGCGCATCCTGCCGGTTGAAGCCCAATTGCAGTTGAAACAGGCTGGAAGGAGACAGGACATAGGTCACTTGAGTCTGAGCCGACCAAAGCGGTCCGCTCTGTTCCGGAATGAATTGGTTGTTGACCGATTGACCGCCCAGGGACGCTCCCACCACCCAGTCCGAGGTGATACCGTAATTCGCCGTCAATCTGCCGCCGACGCCGCTGATATAATCCTGGTTTGCGAACCAGCGCTTGAAGCCCGTGGCCAGCACACTGGCATCCCAGTTGGAGAACAGAAATTGCGGTCCGCCATAAGCGGAGATGGTCATATCGTCGAATTGGCCGCCGCTATAGTCCACGCGGTAGGCATTGGCGCCGATCCGTGCCTTCATATTGTCGCTTAACAGGGGAGACCATTCTCCTCCGACATCACCCGACAGACCGATCCCGCTTTGCTTGCGGGCCGCCTTGTCCAGCGCGAAGGGAAGGCCGAAAATACTTACCTGACTGGCGGACGTTGCGGCGTTCTGGTTGGTATCTGGGGCGAGCGCAAAGGAGAAGTTTACTGTCCATTCGCGCAAGCGGTTGATGGCGGACAAGAACCGATCGACATTGCTCTTCACCGTATCGTCTACATTTCCGGCCCGCGCAAAACGGAATTGGCGGTCGGCATTGTCATAGTCACCCTTCAGGAAGAAGGCGCGGGCCAGCTCCAGGCGAACCCGCTCCGCATCCGGCTCGCGCACCAGGATGCGGCGGTAGAGGGAAATGGCTGCGTCATAATTCTTCTGGGCCACGGCGATGGTAGCCAGCAAGAACAGCGCTTGGCTGTCACCGGGATTTGCCTCCAGCTCGCGTTCCAGCAAACGCTTGGCGTCGTCCAACCGTTCGTTGCCGATCAGAAGCTGTGCCGCCTGGATATTGGATAGGGCAATGGTCGGTGGTTGGGAGATAGCCGCATTCTGTGCCAGCGCGCTGGACGCGGACAAGACCACGCCCAGCAGTGCAACTGTGGACCTCATATGGCGGCTATGTTATCTGGCGGCGAAAGTTCCAACAGCCGCCTTGCCACCAGCGGGCGTGGACTCATACAAAGTCCAGCTGCCGCCCACTTCCTGTCCACTGGGTCCATAAAATTGCGCCGAAAAGGTGCCGGTGGCGGCACCGGAAAAGCCGGGTGTGCCTGCGCCAGCCGGCGCTCCTGCGGTCGATGTCGCACCAGCCATGGAAACAGTGCTGCTCCTGGAAAGATTTCCGTTGAGGGAAACATTGTTCCAAGGCGTGGTGCCCGAGCCATTGGCCGTGGTATTGGCGTTCATGCCGCTCAGGGTACCGGTGACGGTATTGCTGCCGAAATTGACGTTGAGGCTGACATTGCCCGTCAAGCTGCCGGCTTGAATGGTGCCAGAGCCCGAGGGCACGGAAAACGCGCCAACCGTGCCGCCGGCGTTGCCGCCGCCCGTATAGGTCGCGGTTCCGGAGGAGGGAACGCCAGAAGCCGGCGAAAGAGAGCCGGTTACGGTTTGACCTACATAACCGCCGCTGTTGCCGGGTGGCGTATAGGACCAGGCGCCGAGCAACAAATAATTCAAGCCCGCAACGGCGGCGCTAACCTGGCCGCCGTTAGAAAGCGTCACACTCGTTCCATCTCCGCGCACATTGGCGGCGGAAACGGACAGGGACGGGATGTTGAGATCGAATACCGGATAAGTGATGCCGCCGGAAACCACCGTTCCCCGGAATGTGGCCGTGGCGTCGTTGATGGCCGGGAAGCTGACGGCGGAGGGACTCGCGAGTACGACAGGACCTCGCAGCGGTAGAAGCGTGCCCGCCGGTGGCAGGCTATTGGTGAGGTTGAAGCTCAGGGTAGAGCCGCCCGATGTGGCGGCGTTCGGTGCGCCAATATTAACCGGACCGGGCGAGGGATTGTTGGTTGTAGGGGGCGTCAGTGTGGTGCCACCGCCGCCGCCGCCGCAAGCGGCCAACGCCAAAAGGCAAACCCCGGATACCAGGCGAGCAATATTCGACGACATTTCCATGACACTCCCGATTGATTCCCGAGCTCATGGAAACTCCCAGCCCCCACGCCCAAACCCCACGGAAAGCTATTCAGGATCGCCGGGACGCAAGCAAGTCATCTTGCCGTACGGCTTGTCCGGTTTTGACCGCCATACCGGTGTCTTTACCATCCCTGCGATCCTAAAAAGTGCAAAACAACCTTTAAAATCGGCTTTTTTTGGCGGTAATACGCACCGGGCTGTGTTCTTCCCGAGGAACGTCGTGTTATCGCAAACGAACGCTTCAGCAGGGTGACTTTTTGTCAAAAACTTCGCAGCAAGCACGCGGGTATCGCAAAGCGCTTTATCGTGCGCCTCAGTTATTTTTGCGGATGCAAAAACACGCTGTGTAGGGGAGGGCCCTTATAGAGCTTGGAAAATTGGTCGGGATGGACGAATTCGTCCCGGAACCAGGGATAACGGCGCGGGTCAAAACACTGCACCACCCAATCGATGGTCTTTTGGACCCGCGCGACTCGCTTGGCTTCCGAGCGGTAGGTCAGCCAGATGTCATGTTGCATCACGACGCCGATATCCAATTGGACCAGATTGGCGCCGATCGCCTGCGCGTAAGTAGGCAGCGCCCCTATGCCAAGACCCCGGTACACCGACCATGCGTGCGCGGTACTGAGATTGTTGCGGAGCACGACCAGGCCGGCGGGTGAGATTCCGGGAAGCAATTGCCGGTAGGCCTCTTCCCATTGGCCCTCATAATACGACATCACCGCGATACGGTGCTGGACGAGATCCGCAATGCTCTCCGGACAGCCATAAGATTCGATATAAGACTGAGCCGCGAACAGCGTCGCATGCAACCGGCCCAATTTGACGACTTTCAAATCCAGATTCTCGGGCCGCTGCAATTGTATCGAAATATCCGCCTCCAGACGATGAAGATCGGCGGGTTTGGCGGTGCATCTGAGACTCACCATCAGCTTGGGATTGGCCCGCTGAAATTCGGCCAGATGAGGCAGGAGCCAATAGATTCCCAGCCCCTCCGTGACGGCTATCTGCACTTCCCCTTCGATCTGTTTGCCGGAGGCGTTGCGGGCCAACAGCAAGTCGAAAGAGGCATTTTCCATCTGCAGGGCGGCATTGTAGATTCTTACGCCTTCCTTGGTTGGCTGCACGCCGTTGACATGGCGCGTCAACAGCGGCATGCCCAGTTCGCGCTCGAAGCCTTCGATTTTCCGCCGCAATGCGTTGACCGATTGGCCCAATTTCTGCGCCGCGGCGCGGAAACTGCCGTTGCGTGCGACTTCCAGGAACATATGCGCCGCCTCCCAGTCCGGAACGGCGGGAAACTCGATCGCACCCCACGAATCCTTGTGATGCCGCTTTTTTTGCGTAGGCCGCATGCTGAAGATCGTGTCCCAAGCAGACTATGTTTGTCCGATTTCGCCGGCGCCTGGCGATCCGATCTCGATTCGGATAGCCAGGCAAGCCTATGCCTGACCGGTGTCAGGCTATTTATGATGGTGCAACCGCGTATTGATCAATTGGAAGAACACCGGAACGAAGAAGATCGCCAGCACGGTAGTGGTAATCATGCCGCCCACCACGCCGGTTCCGATGGTGTTTCCGAAGCATGGCGCTGGAAACTGGAAAAGAGCGACTATTTCTGGGGTGGCATAAACATGATCGGCAGCGGTTTGCCTTTGTAGATCTTGGAGAATTGATCTGGGTGGATGAACTCGTCCCGAAACCAGGGATAGCGGCGCGGATCGAAACTTTGCACGATCCAATCGATGGTTTTTCGGGTCCGCGCGATCCGTCTTGCGTCCGGATGGTATACTAGCCAGATATCGTACCAGTGCAAGCCAAAATCCAGCGGTGCCAGATTCGCGCCAAGGGCATGGATGTAAGTCGGTAAAGCGCCGATGCCGGCGCCCATGGTGACAGACCAGCCGTGCGCGATGCTCAAATTGTTGCGTATTGCCACCGGCCCAGTCGAGGACAGGCCCGAAAAATGCTCTTGATAATGGCGCTGCCATTGCCGCTCGTCGTCGGATTGAATGACGAGATGGTGGTTTACGAGATCGGCGATGCTGTTCGGACGACCATGCTTATCAAGATAGGATTTTGCCGCGCAATACATGATATGCAGACGCCCCAGTTTCACGATCTTCAGGTCGGATGATTTGGGCCGTTCCAGTTGCACGGAAAGATCCGCCTCCAGACGCAGCAAATCGGCGGATTTCTGTCCGCATCTGAGATTGATCGACAGCTTGGGATTTTCGCGTTGGAATTCTATCAGTTGCGGCAACAGCCAGTAAGTTCCCAGCCCGTCAGTCGAGGCGAGCCGTATTTCGCCCTCCACCTGCTTGTCGGACGTTTTGCGTGCCAGCAGCAAGTCGAAGGAAACCTGCTCCATCTGTAAAGCGGCGTTGTAGACTTTGGTGCCGTCTTCCGTCAGTTGCACGCCATGGATATGGCGGATCAGCATCGGCGTGCCCAAATCGCGCTCAAAGGCTTCGACCTTGCGCCGCAGGGCATTGACCGATTGGCGCAGCTTCTGCGCGGCGGCACGGAAGCTGCCGCTACGGGCCACTTCCAGGAACATATGGGCGGCTTCCCAATCCGGTACCGCTATAGGGGCAACAACCGACAGTTTTTCCCCGATCGACCGGCCTTTTTTCCTTCCGTTCCGCATGCGTTGGCATCTTTTGGTGAAGCTTGCCTATCTCCCGGATGGGCGCCGGGCGATCCGATCCCGATTCGGATAGGCAGGCAAGCCTATGCCGGACCGGTGCCGGGCTTATTTATGATGCTGTAACCGCGTATTGATCAATTGGAAGAACACCGGCACGAAGAAAATGGCCAGCACGGTCGCGGTAATCATGCCGCCCACCACGCCGGTTCCGATGGCGTTCTGGCTGCCAGCGCCCGCGCCATGGGCCAGCGCCAATGGCGTGACGCCGGCGATAAAGGCGATCGACGTCATCAGAATCGGCCGCAGGCGCAACCGCGCCGCCTCCATGGCGGCATCGAAGGCGGACGCGCCCTTCTTTTCCGCATCCACTGCGAATTCCACGATCAGAATGGCGTTCTTGGCCGACAGGCCGATGGTGGTCAGCAGGCCGACCTGGAAATAAATGTCGTTGAACAATCCGCGACTCCAGGTGGCCAGCAGCGCGCCGATCACGCCCAGCGGGATTACCATCATCACCGACAGCGGGATGGCCCAGCTTTCATACAGCGCCGCCAGACAGAGATAGATCACCAGGATGGAGAGCGCATACAGCGCCGGCGCCTGCGCGCCGCTTTGCTCTTCCTGATAGGATAGACCGGTTGTCTCAAACCCGATTTCCTTGGGCAGTTGCTCGAACAGCTTGCGCATTTCCTTCATCGCAGTGCCGGTGGAGACGCCCGCCGCGCCCTGACCCATCAGCTCGATGGCCGGCAGCCCGTTGTAGCGCGTGAGAGATGCAGGCCCGATGGTCCAGCGGGAGGTCGCAAAGGACGAGAAGGGCGCCATGGTGCCATTCGCGCTTCGCACATACCAGCGGTCCAGATCCTGGGGCGTCATGCGATACGGTGCATCGCCCTGCATATAGACGCGCTTGACGCGGCCGCGGTCGATGAAATCATTGATGTAGCTCGAACCCCAGGCGGCGCTGAGGGTGGAGTTGATGTCCGCCAGCGAAATGCCCAACGCGCTGGCCTTGGCCTGGTCGATATCGATATGCAATTGCGGGGTATCGTCCAGGCTGTTGGGACGCACGCCCATCAACAGCGGATTCTGGGCGGCCAGACCCAGCAACTGGTTGCGGGCCGCCATCAGGCCGTCATGGCCCAGATTGCCGCGGTCTTCCATTTGAATGTCGAAACCCGTGGCGTTGCCCAGTTCCTGCACCGAGGGCGGCACAATGGCGAACACTTGCGCTTCCTTCATGGGAAAGAAGGCGCCCATGGCGCGGTTGGCAATGGCGACGGAGCTGTTGTTGCTGCCCTTTCGCTCGCTCCAGTCCTTCAATTTCGTGAAGGCAATGCCGGTGTTCTGGCCCGAGCCCGAGAAAGAGAAACCCGCCACGGCAAAGACGAAATCGACATTGTTCTTTTCCGTGTCCAAATAATATTGGGCGACACCTTGCGCCACTTTCAGGGTTTCCGGCTGGGTGGTGCCGGCAGGCAGGGTGATCAGGTTGAAGATGAAGCCCTGGTCTTCATCGGGCAAAAAGCCGGTGGGTAGGCGGACAAACAACACCACCAGCAGCGCCACGATCACCGCATAGGCCGCCATGGTGCTCCAGGTGCGCTTGAGAAACCAATCCACGCGATGGTGATACCAGATCCGGAAAGCGTCGAAATTGCGGTTGAACCCGTCGAAAAAGCGCCCGCGCTTCAGATGGCCATCGCCTTCGACCGGCTTGAGCAGAGTGGCGCAAAGCGATGGCGACAAGATCAGGGCCACCAGGATGGATAGCGACATGGCCGAAACGATGGTGACGGAGAATTGGCGATAGATGATGCCGGTCGAACCGCCAAAAAAGGCCATGGGCAGGAACACCGCTGTCAGCACCAGACCGATGCCGATCAACGCGCCGGTGATCTCCTGCATGCTTTTGAGGGTGGCCTCGCGCGGCGGCAGCCGTTCCTCATGCATGATGCGTTCGACATTTTCGACCACCACAATGGCGTCGTCCACCAACAGCCCGATCACCAAAACCAGCGCGAACAGGGTCAAGGTGTTAATCGAATAGCCGAACATCGCCAGGACGCCGAAGGTGCCCAGCAACACCACCGGCACCGCGATGGCGGGGATCAGCGTGGCGCGCCAATTCTGCAGGAAGACATACATCACCAGCACGACCAGGGCGATCGCTTCGATCAGGGTCACCACCACGTCGTGGATGGACAGACGGATGAAGGTGGTGTTGTCGACGGGGTAGACCATCTTCATGCCGGGCGGCAGCGAGGCCTTCAGCTCCTCGGCCTTGGCCTTGACCGCGTCCACGGTCTTCAGGGCATTGGCACCCGGCGCCAGGTTGATGGGAATACCGGCGGCGGGATAGCCGTTGAACAGGCTGGCGATCGCATAGGTTTCCGCGCCCAGCTCGACACGCGCCACATCGCCCAGCCGCACGACCGCTCCGCTGGGCGAGGTCTTGAGGATGATGTTGCGGAATTGCTCCGGCGTCTGCAGCCGCGACTGGGCGGTGACCGTGGCGTTGAGGGCCGCGTCCTTTACGGTGGGTTGAGCCCCGATCTGTCCCGCCGAAACCTGAACATTCTGGGTCTGGACAGCGGCCTGGATGTCGGACGGCTGCAAATTGAAATTGTGCAGCTTGAAAGGGTCCAACCAGATGCGCATCGCATATTGCGCGCCAAAAACTTGGGTGCTGCCCACGCCCGGCACGCGGCTGAGCGGGTCTTGCATCTTCGAGGTGATGAAGTCGGAAATGTCCACATTGGTGTAGCGGCCGGTATCGTCATAGATACCGATCACGACAATGAAGTTGGCGGTGTTCTTGGCCACCACCACGCCCAGCTGCTGCACTGCGCTGGGCAGGAGCGGCACGGCGGCCTGCACTTTGTTCTGGACTTGCACCTGGGCAATGTCGGGATTGGTGCCCGGCGCGAAGGTCGCGGTGATCTGCACCGAGCCGTCGGCGTTGGACTGGGACGAGAAGTAGAGCAGATTGTCCAAGCCGGTGAGCTGCTGCTCGATCACTTGGGTGACGGAGTTCTGCAAGGATTCGGAGTCCGCGCCTGGATAGGTGGCGCTGATCACCACCGCGGGCGGCGCGATGACGGGGTACTGCTCGACCGGCAGATTGAGGGCGGCGATACCGCCCGCCAGCATGACGACAACGGCGATGACCCAGGCGAAAACCGGCCGGTCAATGAAGAAGCGCGACAAACCCATCAGCGTGCCGCCGCTGCTTGCTTGGGCGCCTGTCCGGCGGGCTGAGGACTAACCGGCATATCGGGCATGACCTTCACCAAGCCCTCGGTGATCACGCGATCGCCCGGCTTGAGCCCTTCCAATACCTGCCAATTGCCGCCGACCGCACGCCCGGTTTTGAGCACCCGCAGGCGGGAAAAATTCTTTTCGTCCACCACCAACGCGGTGGGCTCGCCCTTTGGATTGTGGCCGACCGCGTTCTGCGGCACCAAAATACCGTGCGTGTCCACGCCTTGATTGATGGTGGCGCGGACATACAGGCCCGGCAGCAGAATGTTTTGCGGATTGGGAAAAAGGGCGCGCAGCTTCACCGCGCCGGTGGCGGGGTCCACCGTCACGTCGGTGAACTGCAACCGGCCTTTCAGCGGATAGAGGCTGCCGTCATCCAGCTTCAGCGAGACTTCGGCGGTAAGAGAACCGCTGGAATTCACACTGCCGGCCTGAATGGCGCGCTTCAGCGCCACCAGTTCGGCGCTCGACTGGTCCACATCCACATAGATGGGATCGAGGGTGGAAACCGTGGTCAGAGCGGTGGCCTGCTGGGCCGTCACCAGCGCGCCTTCCGTCACGGTGGAAGCGCCGATGCGCCCGGTGATCGGCGAGGTGATGTGCGTATAGCCCAGATTGATGCGCGCGGCATCGGCGCTGGCCTTGGCCTGCAAATAGGCGGCGCGGGCGTCGTCGGCATCCTGGGGGGCGACGGCGTTTTCCGACAGCAGCCGGGCATAACGTTCGGCCTTGACCTTGGTGGATGCCAAGGTGGCCAGCGCGCTGTCATAGGCGGCGCGATAGGGCGCCGGGTCGATCTGATAAAGGGCCTGGCCTTTTTGGACGGCAGAGCCTTCCACAAACAGCCGCCTTTGCACGATGCCGGAAACCTGAGGACGAATTTCGGACACGGCATACGGATTGGTGCGGCCGGGCAGTTCCACCATCAGCGCCACCGGCTGTTCCTTGATGGTGATGAAACCCACGGCCGACGGAGGCATCTGGTGCTGCTGTGGGCGGTCGCATGCCGCCAAAATGAGGCTGGCGGCCAGAATAGGTACGGCAAGACGCGACATCAAATACCCCCAAACAATCACTGATCGAATGACGACCGGCGCACATCGCCGCAGACATCCGGAAGCAAATTAAAGTCCCTGGCGCAATACCGCCGGGGGCCCTTACATATGTGCGGGTACGAGAATTGGAAGGGCGGAATGAGACCAAAGTGCGGCCAAAGCAGATTCTACGCCGCGCGGGTTGTCAATCTGACACAAACGGGAACGTGCCGCGCGCCGAAGCGCGGCATCGGCAGGACATAAAGCCTGTTCGACATACCAGCCCAGATGCTTGCGGAATATTTTCAGGCCAAGCGCGTCGCCATAGAAGCGCAGCGTGTCTGTAAAATGTTCAAGCGCAATACCCAAACGGGCGGTAAGGTCCGGCTCTAACATTTCCGTTCCATCCTTCAGCGCCTTTTCCAAGGCCGACGCGATCCAGGGCCGGCCATAGGCGCCGCGTCCAATCATCACAGCATCGGCGCCCGATTGTTCCAGGGCGGTGCGCGCTGACATTGTGTCATGAATGTCGCCATTCACGATCACCGGCACGCTGACTGCGCGCTTGACCTGCGCCACCGCGCGCCAGTCGGCCATGCCGCGATAGAATTGCTGGCGGGTGCGGCCATGCACGGTGATGGTTTTCACCCCAAGCCTCTCTGCCAGGGCGGCGATTTGCGGCGCATTGCGATTTTCGTCGTCCCAGCCCAAGCGCATTTTCAGGGTGACGGGGCGTGTGGTGGCATTGACCGCCGCTTCGATCAGGCGGGCCGCAAGATCGGGTTCGCGCATCAGCGCCGAGCCCGACAAAGCACCGGTCACTTCCTTGGCGGGGCAGCCCATATTGAAGTCGATGATGTCGGCGCCGGCATCCTCGGCCAGCTTGGCGCCCTTGGCGATCCATTCCGGAGTGCGTCCCACCAGTTGGATCACCATTAGAGGCAAGCCTTCACCGACCGCGGCGCGGCGCACCACATCGGGACGGCCGCGCGCAAAGCTGTCGCAGGCCACCATTTCGGTCGCCACATAGGGGGCGCCACAGCGGCTGGCGATGCGCCGGAACGGTAGGTCGGAAACGCCGGTCATGGGCGCGGTCAGAACCCGGCCGGGAATGGTGATGTCGCCGATCTTAAGCGTACTGGCCATGGCGGCGGGACATAGTCCCGTCCGGTGAATTTGTCGAGTTGGCTAATGCCGGCTAACCGCCCGTCCCAGCCTTATGGACACGTCCCGAGCCATGCATCTCGGTATCCAGCGACTTGGGATCCTTGTGGAGATAGACGTCACCCGAGCCGTTGATCTCGATCTTGGCCCTTTCGCTGGGCGCGATATGGACATCGCCATGCCCGCTGATCTCCACTTCGGCGGTACGCGTCTCCATCTGGCCGAAGTCGGCATTGCCCGAGCCGGAAATATCGATTTTGACATTGTCGATCTTGCCCTTGGCGTTGACGGTGCCCGAGCCACCAATTTCCGCCGAAGCGCTACGCGCGGTCATGCCGTTGAAATCGGCACGCCCGGAGCCGGCAATCCCGATCTCCAGTTCGTCGACGGTGCCCTTGGCCTTGACCGTGCCGGAACCGGCAATTCCGAACTCTGCTTTCCGGGCTGTGAGCTGGTTGAAATCGGCGTCGCCCGAGCCGGCAATGGTCATTTCGAGATCGTCGATCCGTCCATTCGCCTTGACGTTACCGGTGCCGGCGATGGTGATCTCCGCCTTGGATTGATTGAGCCGGTCCAAGGCCAGTTTACCGCCACCGGCGATGGTGAATTCGCGGAATTCCCGTCCGGGCAGAGTGATCATCACGTCCCTTGTGCGATTGTGCCAACCGCGGCAATCCATCTCGATTCTGCCGTCGCGGACCCGCAAATGCGCCAGAACCTGCGGATCGCCGTTGGCATGCAACCGGTTGTCATGACCGGGCGCATAACTGGCCTGGCCCTGAACCGCCAGCGTGACTTCGTCGCTTCCATCCCAGTCCAGATCGCGGCCGGATGCGGTTGCGCCTGGAACCGCCTCGCAACGCGGGCGGCCGTCGAACAGGTTAAAGCCGTCGAACCCCTCCTTGAAATCCTTGCCGCCGATGGCGGCGGCCGCGCCCATGCAGGCGGCGGCCGCGGTGAGACCTACGACCGCAATGACGATCAGTTTGTGCGCCATGATGTTCCTCCGAAGAAAGCGGGTTCAGCCGCCAGAACTGATGTTACGGATGCGGCCCGACCCGGCGATATGGGTTTCCAGTTTCTTGGGATTGCTGTGCAAGTTCACATCGCCCGAGCCGGCAATGTGGATATCGGCTTCATCGGTCGGTGCGATGTCGGTATTGCCGCTGCCGGCAATGTGCACGTTCGCCACGCTGGTTTTCACCTGGGCGAGGTCGGCATCGCCCGAGCCCGCGATATGAATCTCAGCCTGTTCGACTTTGCCGTCGGCCTTGATCGACCCCGAGCCGGCGATGCTGAGTTTCACCCTTTCCTGGTCGAGTTTGGACAGGACCAGATTGCCGCTGCCGGCGATGCCGAATTTCTTGAACTCCCGGCCAGGCAAGATGATGGTCAGCGCATCGCTGTCGCCCCGCCAGCCGCGGCAATTCATTTCCAGCCTGCCGTCACGCACCCGAAGATGGGCGAGCAACTGTGCATCGCCGCTGACATGGACTTGGTTGTCGCTGCCGGGCGTGTAGCTGGCATGTCCCGGCACGGCCATGCTGAATGCGTCACTGCCGTCCCAATCCAGATCGCGGCTGGTGGCGGTGGCGCCATTCATCCTCTCGCAACGCGGCCGGTCTCTGTCCATGAACATGCCCAAGTCCATGCCATCCCCCCAGCTGCGTCCGAATTCCCTCCCGCCGATGGCGGCGGCGGCACCCATACAGACGGCGGATCCGGTAAGGCCCAGGACGGCGATGAGGGCGAGCTTGTGCACCATGATCTTCTCCCTAGATGGACTTGTTGGCGGAATCGAACAGGCGGAAATGCAGCCGCGCATAGCGGATCAACAGCTTGGCGATGATGTCTATCAACAGCAGCAACAGCGCCCCGCCGCCGATCGCGCCGCTGATCAGGCCCAAGCCGACCAGAAGCTGCATGGCGGCATTGCCCATCACCCCGCCCCAGAGCAGGTTGAACAGCAGGAAGGTGCCGCCCACCACCATGGCCAGGCATGCGACCGCCAGGCCGAAGAACAGCGCGGCCAGGAAGCACAGGAACGGCAGCAGGATGATGAAATCGATGGTGGCGAGCCCCAACAGTGCCAGCACCACGCCCACGAAATTGCCGGCGCTGCGGTTTTCTTCCCAACGGCGGAAGCCGACTTCGGCGCGCAACTCGCGCGCCAGCCGCGCCGGGTCGCCCAAGGCGGCGGCCACTTCTTCCTGGGTGCGGCCGTCGGCGGCGCCGTCGGCGAAATGACTTTCATAGTCGGCCAGGATGTCGCTGATGTCGGTGTGATGCAGGCCCGACAAGCCGTCGCGAAGCTGCGCCATGAAATGCGCACGGTTCATGTTGCCTCTCCTAGAATTTTGCGCACTGCCACCTCAAACGCCGTCCAGTCGGCGATTTGGGATTTCAGCGCCTGCGTCCCGCTTTTTGTGAGCTTGTAATATTTGCGCGGCGGACCCGAGCCGGATTCCCGCAGATAGGTGGAAACCAGTCCGTCATTCTGCATCCGCCGCATCAGGGGATAGATGGTGCCTTCGCCCATGCCCACGGCCTCCGCCATGCGGCTGGCAATGTCATAGGCGTAATTGTCGCCGCGGGAGAGGAGCGCCAAGACGCACATCTCCAAAACGCCTTTTTTCAGTTGGATTTGCAGGGATTCGACCATGCGCTAGTGTCTAACACATGGTACCTTGTGTCGCAAGGTACTATTTTATGTTTTTGTCATGGAGCCGTTTTGCGGCTTTTCCGCTCAGGAATTCAGGGCTTTGGCCCGAATGGCCGACAGGGTCGTGGAGGGGGTGATGCCTTCGGCGTCGAACTTCACATGCAGCAGGGACGGCAGCCCGCTGGCTTCCGCCGCCAAAAAAGCGGGCGCGAAGTCTTCCGTTTTCTCCACGCAGGCCCCGAAACCGCCGAAACTTCTGGCCATGGCGGCGAAATCCGGATTGACCAGATCGGTGCCGCTGACCCGGCCCGGATAGTCGCGTTCCTGATGCATGCGGATGGTGCCCAAAATCGCATTGTCGAACACCAGGACGATAATCGGCAGCCGGTATTGCGCGGCGGTGGCAAATTCCTGGCCATTCATCAAAAAATCGCCATCGCCATTCAGCGCCAGGACTTTGCGTTCCGGATACAGGCTTTTCATCGCCACCGCGGCGGGCACGCCGTACCCCATGAAACCGCACACCGTCGCCATCTGGCTGTTGAAACAGCGGAAACGGTAGAAACGATGAATCCAACCCGAATAGTTGCCCGCGCCGTTGCACAGAATGGCGTCTTCCGGCAGATGCTCCCTCAGCCACACCATGATCTGAGACAGGTTGACCGCGCCCGGTTGCGGCAAAGGCATCTCAGACCAATCGAGATAGTCCTGATGGGCGGCCTTCACATCCAAGGGCGCGGCCGGGGGCTTGAGCATCTCCAGCGCGGCAGCGAAGGACTGCGGCGTGGCGTGAATGCCCAGATGGGGCCGATAGACACGGCCGATGTCTTCCGCGCCAGGATAGGCATGCACCAATGTCATTTGCGGCACGGGAATGTCGAACAAGGCGTAACCCTGGGACGTGATTTCGTTCAGCCGGGCGCCGGCCGCGATTACCAGGTCGCTGGCTTTGACCCGCGCCACCAGCTTGGCGTTCGCACCCAAACCCAGATCGCCGGCATAGTTGGGATGCAAGGGATCGAACAGATGGGCGCGGCGGAACGAGGTGCAGACCGGCACGCCAAAGCGTTCGGCAAAGCTTGCGACCTGGGAGAGGGCGGTTTTGCTCCAGCGCCCGCCGCCCAAAATCATCATGGGGCGCTGGCTTTGCGCCAGAAGCTTTTCCAACGCCACCATCTGTTCGCTGCCCGGCGCGGTTTCGATGGCTTCAGCGCGCGGCGCGTCGGGCGATCGCGACGGCAACGGCAACACGTCGTGGGGCAGGGATAGGACCACGGGCCCGTTGCGTCCCGCCATGGTGGTGGCAAAGGCCCGACTGACCATTTCCGCCATGCGGTCGGGCTCGTTCACCTCGGCCACCCATTTGGCCATGCCGCCAAAGAAGGCGCAGAAGTCCATCTCTTGAAAGGCTTCGCGGCCGCGATGATCCCGCTCCACCTGGCCCACGAACAGGATCATGGGGGTGGCATCCTGCTGGGCGATGTGAATGCCGCCAGACGCATTGGTGGCGCCGGGACCGCGGGTGACAAAACAGATGCCGGGGCGTCCGGTCTGTTTGCCCCAAGCTTCCGCCATCATGGAGGCGCCGCCTTCGTTGCGGCAGACGGTGACAGCAATGCCGCTGTCAACCAGCGCGTCGAGCACCGGCAGATAGGATTCTCCCGGTACGCAGAAAATCCGGGATACGCCTTGAAGGCGCAACTGGTCCACCAGCACCTGGGCGGCGGTGCGGGTAGCGACTTGGGCGTGAACGGTCATCCAAACAAGGCTTTCTCGGTATAGGCAAGGTCACCCAGGCGCGGGCGATGCGGCCCTTTGAAATAGCGCGGCTCCCTGCCTTCGGCATAGTGCGATAGCAGAGCCTGGGTGTCACCATCAATCACAAAGCCCAGCCGCCCGCGCGGCAGGAAATGCCTGGCCAAGGCCGGTGCGCAGCGGGTGAGATCCTCCGCGCCACGGCAGAACATCACGTCCAGAACAGGAATATGGGGTTTATCCAGGCAGGCGGGTCTGAACACAAAGGGCGAAACCAGCCCGTCCTTTTCCACGGTCAGGGTGATCCAGCCCATGGCGCGGTGGTCGCGCAGCAGCGCAGCCTCCGCAAGATCACCGGGAATGGCGTCGCTGACTGTGCCGCGGCCGGGCAGGGCAAAGAGGATGCTGCGGCCGAAATTGTAAGGCATGAAACCTTGGGCTTGCAGCGTACGCCAGCTGTGCGGCGGGGGCGAGGTGTTCAGGTAGGTAACATGCTTGTGCTTGGTTGCGGTGGAGAACAGCAGATTGACATGGCTCTGCCATTGCGGCTGTACATAGCAGCTGGACAGATTGCAGACGATCCGGCCGCCGCGCATGGACGAGATCAGCAGAATCGCGCCCACGGGTCCGAATTCGCTGTCCAGGACATAGCCAAAACGCGGCATGTCCGCGATCGTCGGCAGGCTTTTCCAGCGGGCGAAGCCGCGCAGCCAATAGTCCCTGTTGGTGCGCGCAAAGCCGCAGGTCAGGAGGCCGGCCAGGTCTTCCAGATCGCCTTCGGCAATTGGGCGGCAGCGCACCCGGTCTATTTGCTGCAGTTCAACCGTCATGGCGAAGCTTCGGTTCGCATTGGCCGCTCAGTCTAGGCGCGGATTCTGAAGCAAGCGTGAAGGCGAAAGAACGTGGTAAGCGGCGCGTTAAATCATGCGTGGAATTTCCGTCTTTTTCGCATCGCATCGGTTCAACCAATGTTTTACTGCCGCGCGTTAGAATGATCGCAGAGGCCATGATGCCGTCCTACAGGAAGAACCATGCCACTGGACCGTCATGCCCGCCTTCTGCTCGAAATGCTTGTTGCTGCCGGCCATAGAAGCGGCCGCTACAACGATGTCGAGGAACGCCGCGAAGCGCTGCGCAATCTCGCCGACATCGCGGACCCGCCTGGCATGGAGGCGATCGGCGGGGTGCGCGATCATCTGATGGACGTGCATGACGGCCATATCAGCTTGCGCGTTTATTCCCCCTTGGGCGAGCCGTCGCGCTTTTTGCCCGGGATTCTGTTTTTCCACGGCGGCGGATGGGTTGCGGGAAGCCTGGAAAGTCATGATGGGCTTTGCCGGCGACTGTGCAACCAGACCGGTTGCCGGGTGATCGCCGTGGACTATCGGTTGGCGCCGGAACATCCCTTTCCCTTCGGCTTGTCCGACGCCGTCGCTGCGCTCAATCATGTGACGCGTCATCCCAAGGTTTTCGGCGTGGATCTTGCGCGGCTGGGCGTGGCGGGCGACGGCGCCGGTGGCAATCTGGCTGCCACCCTATGCCGTCTGGCGCGGGACGCCAGCAGTGTGGCGATCGCCTTTCAGCTGCTTCTGTGTCCGATCCTGGATGTGCATGGCCAATCCATGGCCCGCCGAGAACTGGCCGAGGGTTACTTTCTGGACAGCGCAACCTTGCGCCGTGATCTGGAATTGTATGTGCCGGCGGATTGCGCGCTGACCGATTTGCGCCTGTCGCCGCTGCGCGCCGAGGAATTTGCCGGTCTGCCGCCCGCCTTTGTCCACACCGCCCAGTTCGATCCCTTCAGCGAGGAGGGCGAGACGTATGCCCAGAGATTGGGCGGTTTCGGCGTGCCCGTGCATGGCCGCTGCCATCCCGGCATGATTCATTACTTTTATTGCATGCCCCGTATGATTCCCTATGCGCGTGAGGCGATACGCATCATTGGAACGGAAATCCGCTATGCGGTGCGGCTGCCGCCTTTGCCCGAGCGCCGGATTCATCGGCGCATCCGGCCGGAATTGATCCGCGCCTAAGCGGTCTAACCCGTATGCCGTCGCGCGCGTTCCAATTTGAAACGCTTTTGAAGCGGCGCCGTCCCTCGGCGCTTTTCAAAAAGGATGCGGTGTTAACCCCATAGCGTCCTTGAGTCGGGCATTGCGCGGATACTTTGTTAATCCACCATTCCTAGATTGCCGCCCTGCCGATTTTATTTCGAGATTTTATGCGCGACACATTTTTCGCCCGTTTTGCATGGATGGTCGCGCCTGCCGCGGTGCGCGTCCGCGATCGGGTGATGTCATGAACCGGGTCGAGCAATTTGCTCTGGGCGGCAGCCGCAGCCAGGCCGCCATCCATATCGGCCTTGTCAACAACATGCCGGATGGGGCCTTGCGCGCCACCGAGCTGCAATTCGCGCGGCTATTGAAGGAAGCGTCGGGTCCGCTGGATGTGCGCTTGCGGCTTTTTTCCCTGCGCTCCATCCCGCGCGGGGACCAGGCGCGTGCGCGCATGGACGGTTTCTATGACGACGCCAATTTCCTGGAAGCCGCCCAGATGGATGCCTTGATTGTCACGGGCACGCAGCGGAACAAGACCGCTCTCCATCAGGAGCCGTTTTGGAAGGAATTCGGCCATTTGGTGGATTGGGCGCAGGCCAACACCCTCTCCACCCTGTTTTCCGGCGCTGCCGCCGAGGCCGCTGTGCTGCATCTGGACGCTATTGCCAGCCGGCCTTTGCCGCGGAAATTGTCCGGGGTCTTCGATGTGCACCAAGCCGAGGACGACCCCCTGTTTTTCAACATGCCCAAGACCCTGGCGGTGCCGCATGCACGGTGTTTCAACATTCCCGAAAGCGATCTTGCGGCCAAGGGCTACCGGGTGCTGACGCGGCTGAGCGAAGATCAGGTCGATATCTTCACCCGTGAACTCGCCGGTCAAAGCCGCTTTGTTTTTTTGCAGGGCCATCCCGAATATGATCCGGGCACATTGGGCGTGGCGTATCTGGACGACTTGGAGCGTTTCCTGAAGGGCCAGACAAAACAGCGTCCCGCCATTCCTGAACGGTATTTCGACCGCGCCACCGAACACAGGTTGGCGGAGATCGCCAAGGATACCAGCCTGTCACGCCACCAGGAGCTGATCAGGGCGGCCTTGCCCCTGCAAATCTGGCGGTCCCATGCCGTTCGCTTGGTCGGCAACTGGCTGACCCTGGTGGCGGCAGCCAAGGGGCGGTACGCGACATCCAGAGCCGTTCACACCCGGCAGCGCGCGTCTTAAGAGGCGTGCTTAAAAGGCCGCAAATTCTCAATTATAACAATTGTTATCAATGACTTGGTGAAATTGCGACAGAATTTCCAATTGTCGTAAAATGTCACAGACCCGGCCTTTCCCCCTCGAAGGACGATGGTCTAATAAGTATCTAAGAGCGGGGGGCTCTAGAACGTGAGTATGCAGTCGCTTTTTCTATATGCCGGTTGGGGCCTGGGAGCTGTCGCGGTGATCGGCACAGCCTATACCCTGCTGGCGGCGATCCTGGTCGGCCGCTTCATGCGCCAGCCGCAAAATCTCGGCAGCCCAAGTCCCGCTGTGACCATTTTCAAACCGCTGCATCAGGGCGAGCCGGATTTGGCGCGCAACCTGGAGACATTTTTCACCCAGGATTATGCCGGAGCGGTGCAGATTCTGTTCGGCGTGCGCGACGAGACCGATCCCGCGGTGGCGGTGGTGCGCGCCCTGCAGGCCAAATATCCGCAGCGCGATACTGCGGTTGTGGTGAAGGCCGTGCAGTATGGCGCCAATGCCAAGGTTTCCAATCTAATCAATATGCTGCCTTTTGCGCGGCATGACACGCTGATCTTGTCGGATAGCGATATTGCCGTGGGTCCAGGCTGGCTATCGCAAGTCACCGCGGCTTTGGCGCGCCCCGGCGTGGGCATCGTCACTTGTCTTTACACGGGCGAACCGGCCCAGAACGGCCACAAGCTTTGGTCTGCATTGGCGGCGATGGGCACCTCTTACGCCTTTCTGCCCAATGCGGTGTTGGGCATGTCGCTGGGGTTGGCGGCGCCGTGCTTCGGCTCCACCATCGCTCTTAAGCGTCAGACCCTGGAAGAGATCGGCGGCTTTCAAGCTTTCGCAGACCAACTGGCGGACGATTACGAGATGGGCCGTGCGGTACGCGGCAAGGGCTATGCCTTGGCGATTCCCGCCATGGGGGTTGGCCATACCGCGGCCGAGAACAATGCCCGCGATCTGTTGCGCCATGAGCTGCGCTGGACCCGCACCATCCGGTTGGTCAGCCCGGCCGGCCATCTGGGCAGTCTTGTCACCCATGGCTTCGCTTTTGCCCTGATGAGCGCTTTTCTGCTGGATTTTAACGCGGTCAGCCTGTGCATCCTGATTCTGGCCATGCTGACGCGGCTGTATCTGAAGGCCCGGATTGACGGGCTTTTCGGCACCTATGCCGGGCCCTATTGGCTGGTGCCGCTGCGGGATCTGTTAAGTTTTGCCGTATTCGTGGGCTCGCTGTTCGGCGAAACCGTGCATTGGCGCGGGACGCACTTTGCGGTAGAGCCTTCCGGCGCGATGTCCCGGGTTTAGACTCAAAAGTTCCAAACGTGCCCGGTGGTCTCCGGGCAAGAGGTTATGACGATGATGAAATCTCTTTTCCTCCAAGCCCCGTCCTTCGACGGCTATGACGGCGGCGCCGGTGCGCGCTATCAGATGAAGCGGGAAGTGAAGAGCTTCTGGTTTCCCACCTGGCTGGCCCAGGCGGCCGCGATGGTGCCGGGCTCGCGCTTGATCGACGCCCCGCCGCACAATCTCTCCTTCAAGGACATTGAGGAGGATGTGAAGGCGCATGAGCTGATCGTCATCCATACCTCCACGCCCAGTTTCAAGTCCGACATCAAGACCGCCGGTCTGGTCAGAGCCATCAATCCCACCGCCAAGATCGGTTTCATCGGCGCCAAGGTGGCGGTCGAGCCGATGGAGAGCATGCAAGCCTGCCCGGAACTCGATTTCGTCGCCCGCAACGAATACGATTTCACCATTCAGGAACTGGCGAACGGCGCGGATTGGTCCACCATCAAGGGTCTGACCTACCGCGAGCCTTCCGGACAGATCGTCTCCAATCCCGAGCGCGAAATCCTGGTCGATATGGACAAGCTGCCTTCGGTGCTGCCGTTCTACAAGCAGCTCGACGTGAAGAAGTATTTCGGCGGTTATCTGCTGCACCCCTACATGTCCTGGTACACGGGACGGGGCTGCAAGTCGCGCTGTACCTTCTGCCTGTGGCCGCAGACCATCGGCGGGCACAAATACCGCTTCATGTCCATCGACCGGGTGGTGCAGGACGTGAAGTATGTGAAAGAGAATTTCCCCGAGGTGAAGGAAATCTTCTTTGACGACGACACCCTGACCGACAATCACGACCGGGTGGAAGAACTCGCCAAGGCGTTGGGCCCGCTGAAGGTGGTGTGGTCGTGCAATGCCAAGGCCAATGTGCCGCGCAAGACCCTGGAAGTGATGAAGGCCAATGGCTTGCGCCTGCTCTTGGTAGGCTATGAATCCGGCAACCAGCAGATCCTGCACAACATCAAGAAGGGCCTGTTGGTCGACGTCGCCAAGCGTTTTTCCCGGGACTGCCGCGAGCTGGGCATTGTGATCCACGGCACCTTCATCCTGGGCCTACCGGGCGAGACCCGCGAAACCATTCAGGAAACCCTGCGTTTCGCCAAGGAAGTCAATCCGCACACCATCCAGGTATCGCTGGCCGCGCCCTATCCGGGCACCTTCCTCTACAAGCAGGCCAAGGAAAATGGCTGGTTCGCTAGCGATGTCGATCTGTTGACCGATGATGGCACCCAGATCGCGCCGCTCAACTATCCCCATCTCGGCCACACCGAAATCTTCGATTCGGTGGAGGACTTCTACAAGAAGTTCTATTTCCGTCCCTCCAAGATCATGGAGATCGTCAAGGAAATGCTGACTTCACGCGACATGCTAGTGCGCCGCCTGCGCGAAGGCGTGGAGTTCTTCCAGTTCCTCAAGAACCGCGAAGACATGATCGTTTCCTGAGTGTTGTGAAGCAGCTCATCGTCACCGCCGACGATTTCGGTGCTGCCGCCCAAGTCAATGAAGCGGTCGAGCGCGCCCATCGGGACGGGATTCTCTCCGCCGCCAGCCTGATGGTGGCAGGTGCCGCCGCCGGCGATGCGGTGGCGCGCGCCAAGACCATGCCAAAGTTGCGCGTCGGCCTTCATCTGGTGCTGGTAGAAGGAAAACCGGTATTGCCGGCGCGGGCCGTGCCGGACTTGGTGGATGAAGCCGGTCATTTCCGCACCGACATGGCGCGGGCAGGGGCGGCGATGTTTTTTTTGCCCAAGCTGCGCGCCCAGCTTGCGGCGGAAATTGAGGCCCAGTTCGAGGCCTTTGCCGTCACCGGTTTGGCGCTGGATCACGTCAACGCCCATAAGCATTTTCATCTTCATCCCACCATCGCGGGCTTGATGGTCAAAATCGGCAAGCGCTTTGGCGTGAAAGGCGCGCGCGTGCCGTTGGAACCACAGGCCGTGTTGGCCCGGATCGAAACGCACAAAGCCTCAGGCGTCGCGGCTTTGACCGCGCCCTTTGCGCGGGGCTTGCGCAACCGATTCCGCAATGCCGCAATTGCCGCGCCCGATCAGGTCTTTGGCTTGGCTTGGTCCGGCGCCATGACAGCCAGCCGCCTGAAAGGCTTGATCGCGAATCTGCCGGAAGGTTTGAGCGAGATTTACATGCATCCCGCCTTGGGTCCCTATCCCGGTTCGGCGCCTGGCTACCGTTATGCGGAGGAACTGGCCGCCCTGACGGACCCGCAACTGGCGGCCTTGCTGGCGGCAGGGGGCATAAGGACCGGCGGTTTTTGCGATTTTTATCAATAAAACCAGTGGCATAAGTAGGACGCAGACGTTGATATTTTGGGGTTCAATTGAACGCCTCAAAAGGGTAATGCAGTGATGAGACAGGAGCGCCTGTGAGCCATGACTAGTCCGGCTTTCGCCATACCGCCCGACCTGACGCGCGACACCGGCATTTGGCCCGGCGACGGACCGATCCGCTTTGGCAGCGACGAACATAAAAGGCTGTTCTGCAAGACCCTGCTGGACACCCATGATCCCTACAAGCCGGCGGTGCTGGACTGGCCCCGGCTGGGCGAGGAAGCCGAAAAGCGCATCACCGCCCTTCCCATCTGGGACATCGCGGTGCAAACCGAAAACCGCGCCGGGCTGAATGTCTGCACCTATGCGGAGAATATTCCCGATCCCTTGCTGCGCAAGGCGGTGGAGCTCAACGGTTTCGAGGAACGCCGTCACCGCCATGTCCTGGCCAATCTGGTTGAGGCGTACGGCATCAAGCTGGCGCCCGAGCCGGTGTATGAGCGGCCCAAGGACCCGGAATGGGCCTTCATGGTCACCGGCTATAGCGAATGCATCGACTCCTTCTTCGCTTTCGGTTTGTTCAAGGCGGCCAAGGATACCGGCTATTTTCCGCCGGAACTGATTCAGACCTTCGATCCGGTGGTGAATGAGGAGGCCCGGCATATCCTGTTCTTTGTGAACTGGGTTTCTTGGCATCGCCGCAACATGCCGCCGTGGCGGCGTCCTTACTTCGAGCTCAAAGTTCTCGCGGTCTGGCTGTTCCTGATCTATGAGCGCATGGGCATCGCTTCGGATGTCTCCAATGGTCAGCAGGACAACAATTTCACCATGAATGGCGCCAGCCAGCTGGGTTCGGATATCGATGTCGGCGAATTGATCGCGATTTGCGTGGCGGAGAACGACCGGCGGCTCAAGCCTTATGACAACCGCCTCAAGCGCCCGCGCTTTGTGCCTTTCATGGCGCGCTTTGCCTTGACGTTCATCGGCCCAAAAGCCAAGAAAGCTGCGTGATGAAGATCGGATCGCCGGAGCACCGCGACACATTTTGCCGCCATTTCATGCAGACCTATACGGAGTTCGATCCCGAGACGCTGCCCTGGCCGGATCTGGACGAAGCCGCGCTGCAACGGCTGAAATCCGTGCCGTTCTGGGAAGAAGTTTTTTACACCGAGCGCCGCGCGGGCGCGATCGTGGCGGAATTCGTCAAGACCATCCAGGACCCTGTGATGAAGGAAGCCGTGGCCTTGCAAGGCTTCGAGGAAGCCCGCCACGCCAAGCTGATCCGGGTGATGATCGAAAAATACGGCATCGACGCCGTCGAACGTCCGTTGGAAGATGTCAGCGACAATGTCGAAACCCGCTTCAAGGATTTCGGGTTCGGCGAATGCATGGATTCGTTTCTGGGTTTCGGCGTCTTCAAGATCGCCATGCAATCGCAATTTCTGCCCAAGGAGATGTTCACCATCTTCGAAACCCTGATGTATGAGGAAACCCGCCACATCGTCTTCTTCGTCAACTGGATGGCTTACAACCAAGCGCAAAAGGGCTTGTTGTCGCGGCTGGTGCTGCCCTTGACCGATTTTCGCTACTACATGCGCGCGCTGGGCCGCATGATCGGCACCGCCAAGCGGGGCAAGGATTTGAACGACGGCAAGGAATTCACCGCCACCCAAGCCAGCGTATTCCTGGACGGCTTCACCTTCCGCCGCTTTCTGGAGGATTGCTATTCGGAGAATCGCCGCCGCATGGGCGTCTTCGACAAGGAATTGCTGCGCCCCAGCTTTTTGCCGCAGCTGGCGGAAACCGCGCTGGGCGCCATGCGCCTGTGGAGCTTCCGCGCCAAGCCGTTGCCTGCTTAGAGCATGTTTTTTTTAATTGAAAACAGCCTTCGCCCTTCTCCTGCCCACGTCACAAAATCCCTGCGGCGCAGGTGGTTCCACTTAAGAAAAACATGCTCATGAAATGGGCGTCCAAGATCGGCGTGGCTGTCGCGCTGCTGGCTGGCCTGGTGGCGGTTGCCTATCTGGTTTGGTCGATCGGTTTTGATCCGGTTTTCGCGGCGATTGCCCGTGCCGGTTTTGGCGGCTTGGCGCTGCTTTGCCTTTACGCGCTGGTGGTCTTCGTCACCCTGACCTGGGCCTGGCAGTATCTCCTGCCGCTGGCGCAACGTCGTCCCTTGCTCGATCTCTACATTGCCCGGCTGGTGCGCGATTCGATCGCCGAGATTTCGCCTTTCTCGCCGGTGGGCGGCATGGTGGCGGCGGCGCGGCTGATGGTCTTGAAAGGCATGAACGGCGCCTATGCCGCGGCCTCGGTTGCGGCCGACGCCACCACCGAGGCGATGGCGCAAGTGGTCTTTCTGGCCTTTGGGCTGGGCATAGGGCTTACCCAATTCCGCCATCTGGAAGGCTCCGGGCCGCTGACCCAGGCGATGCTGGCGGTGCTGCTGCTGGCGGTGCCGGGAATTGCGCTGTTGATCGTCCTACAGAAGAAGGGCGCCGGTCTTGCGGAAAGAATTGCCGGCCGCTTCTTCCCCCAAGTCAAGCAAGGCGTGTCCTTCCATGCCGCCATGCATGAGCTTTACGATTCCCGTAGCCGGCTGGCGGTTTCGGCGGCCTGGCATCTTGTGGCCTGGATCGGCGCGGGCGGGAGCACCTATATCGCCTTCCGGCTGGTGGGGGGAGAGATCAGCTTGCTGAACGCCATCGCGCTGGAAGCCTTGCTGTGCACCTTGCGCAGCATTGCCGCACCTGTTCCAGCCGCCATTGGGGTGCAGGAATGGGGCTATGCCATGCTGGCCCCTTTGTTCGGCTTGCCCGCCGAAATGGGCGTGGCGGTGTCGCTGCTCAAGCGGGCGCGCGAGATCGTATTGGGTGTGCCGGCGCTGCTTTATTGGCAAGGCGTGGAGAGCCGCAAGGCTTTCGCGGGCTCAAACCATGTCTGACATCGCCCTGGTCACCGGCGCATCGGGGTTTGTCGGCTCCGCCGTGGCGCGCGCCCTGGTGGCGCGCGGGATGCATGTGCGGGTTCTCATGCGTCCCACCGCCTCGCATCTCAATATCGCCAAGCTCGATTGCGAGCCGGTCATGGGCGATATGCGCGAGGAAGAGTCCATGACGGCGGCGCTGAAAGGCGCGCGCACTCTGTTTCATGTCGCCGCCGACTACCGCCTATGGGCGCGCGATCCGGGCGAGATCGAGCGCAACAATTTCAACGGCGCCCGCGCCACCATGCGCGCGGCCTTGAAGGCGGGCGTGGAGCGCGTCGTCTATACTTCCTCGGTCGCTGCCCTGAAGCCAGGCGAGGCGGCCGTGGACGAGACTGCCCGCCATACCGCGGAGAGCGTGATCGGCGCCTATAAGCGCAGCAAGTTGGTGGCGGAACGCGAGGTGGAGCGCATGGTGCGTGAGGAAGGCTTGCCTGCCGTGATCGTGGCGCCTTCTACGCCCATCGGCCCGCGCGATGTCAAGCCCACGCCCACCGGGCGCATTATTGTGGAAGCCGCCACGGGCCGCATGCCGGCTTTTGTCGATACCGGGCTTAATCTGGTGCATGTGGACGATGTCGCCCAAGGGCATTTGCTGGCCTTGGACAAAGGCAAGATCGGGGAAAATTACATTCTGGGTGGCGCCGATGTGGCGCTTCAAACCATGCTGGGCGACATCGCCTTGTTGGCGGGCCGACGCGCGCCCACCATCAAACTGCCGCGCGCGCCGCTCTTCCCTCTGGCTTGGGGGGCGGAACTGTTCGCGCGCGTCACAGGCAAGGAGCCGTTCCTGACCGCGGACGCACTGCGCATGTCGCGCTACCGCATGTTCTTCAGCTCCGAAAAAGCCAAGCGGGAGCTGGGCTATACCGCGCGCCCCTACAAAGAAGGCCTGCAGGACGCCCTCAGCTGGTTCCGTGAGAACGGGTATCTCACATGATCGCGGGATTTCTGTTCGGCTTTCTGCCTCTGGCAATTTGGGTTTATCTGCTATTGTTCCATCACGGCTTCTGGCTGCTCAAGGAGCGCGACACCGCGCCGGTCGCCGAACCCGCATCCTGGCCATCGGTGGTGGCGGTGGTTCCGGCCCGCAACGAGGCCGATGTGATCCAGCACAGCATCGGCAGTTTGATCGCCCAGGACTATCCGGGCCCGTTCCACATCGTGCTGGTGGACGATCAGTCGGCCGATGGCACCGCCGATCTGGCGCGCGGCTTAAGCAGCGATCGCCTTACGGTGTTGAGCGGTGGTCCGCGTCCGCCGGGCTGGACCGGCAAATTGTGGGCGATGAAGCAGGGCAGTGATCATGCCATCAGCTTGAGCCCAGAGCATCTCTGGTTCACCGATGCCGATATCGCCCATTCTCCTGACAATCTGCGCCAATTGGTGTCCCGCGCGGAAGACGGCAACAAGGTGCTGGTGTCGCTGATGGTGCGGCTGTCCTGCAAAAGCCCCGCAGAACA
>DATFDR010000037.1:0-85560 GCA_035251935.1 Rhizomicrobium sp.
CGGTGTAGGCGCTGTCGTTGGCCCAAGGGTTGGACAGTTCGGCTTCGCGGGAGAGCTTATCACTGGCGCAGCAAGAGGTCTCGCAATGGCGGCCACGCGCACCTTAGTGAACGGTTCCGATTTTGGTGACAATATCATGGCGTCTCTGCCGGATATGATCGGCCAAACCATCGGGAATATGGCAGTCGGCGCGATACAGCAATCTCGCATGCAAGAATTGGCTGGTCCTACAGCGAGCAATACGAATGGTGACAATGGGGCATCCAATGGAACATATAGTGCTGTTTCGCCCGCTGAAGCCCTTGCTGGGTTGAAGGCCAAATTTGTCAATGTGCCGGATATCTATGCCGAAGCGCAGAAATACAATGATCGCGGACTGGCCTACAAAATCGTAGATGGCCAGTTCTATGCTCTATACAAAGGCAATGTCCCGTTACAGATCGAAGATTTTCCTACGGGGAATTTTTGGACTTCGGCTGAGACGGCCCTAAAGAATCAAATGAATGATTTTGCTAATGCAAGGGCAGTGCCGTTGGATATGGGAGCGGTTTATCAAGCACTCTGGTATGACGTAAATAATCATCCCAAAGCCAGTGATGTTGTACAAAAGTTTTTCAACAGCAGCGTGCCGATCATCCCGTCTAACACCGGCGTAGATGCGTTTAGTCCTGGAGTGGTGCGTTCGTTGAATGGAGGCGATCTTTCGGGGCGCAATCCATTAAACGCAGTTTTCTGGGATTCGACGGCTGCAATTCAAACAACAGTCGCGGTCCAAAAGGGCGGTGTCCTGAGCTATGTGGGTACCGGGCAATATTTGTCGCCAGCTCTTTCGTTGCTACACGAAATTGACCACGCCGTGAGTTATTCCATCTCTCCGTTTGGCAACCAAAATCTGCATAAAACCTCAGCTCCTGGCTTTAACAACTTGGAGGAGAAGAGGGTGATTTCCGGTGTGCCGGTGGGCACGACTTTCTTCGATAACTCGCCCGCGGCGATCCAAGAGACCAACAAGATCTTGTCATACAGCGCTGGAAATGGCCTCGAAAACCGGCTCGCCGTACCTCTGGGCGAGCAGATCAGAACCAACCACTATGGCGTCTTCCCGCCCAACTCTAATGTTCCGAAGCCAGGGCTAACCTATATTGTGGTGAAGAACCCCACTTGGCACAATTGACAGAAGGGGAATTAGATTGAAGCCATGCGCTGATGAGAGTAGTACTATCGGATGACCGTGAGGCGTATTCTGCTGGGAATGGTACTGATACTGGGTTCCGGAAGCGAAACGATGGGGCAAGTGCCTGCTCAAAGCGAAATGCTAATAAGGCAGCTCTCGGCCTCGGAATTGGCTTCGAATGCAGCATCGCTCAAAGACCTGAGCTCCGTAAATGTCGAAGTTTTTTACAAACCGAATTTCGACACTGCGATGCGGCCGCCTCGCGCTGTTGAGGAGGGCGCGCGCTGTCTCATATCCAACCCTAAAGATGTTGCAGAGCTTGCTAAAATATTTTCCGCGCTAACGATTAAAGGCAAATGGGAAGGGCAGGTCGCAGCTGCGATCGAAATCAGATTTTTGCGTGCTGGCAGAACAGTATTCAGCGCGATGTTTACTGACGGCGGCGCGCGAGATGCAAAAGGGGAGCTTCTCGTGCCCGGCGCTGTAAACGATCGGGTGGCAGTTTTCAGCTATGAGCCCGTATCTCGGCTTTTCAAGTTTGCTGAAAATAGAATGTCCGGTCCTTCCGCTGGGGGGGCTTGTGCGGAATTTCGTACGTAAATTTCACTGAAGAAAGAATTGAAAGAATTGGGGTCATGAAAGAATTGTGAAAGAATTGAAAGAATTGGGGTCAGAGTAGATTTATTTGGCGTTTGTCTCGCCTGGGTTCAGGTGGACGCCCTTTTGGCAGGGGTTCTGCCCGCGGCTTCGCCGCCTCCGCGATTTCCTTCTTGAACCTTTCATCTCCCAGCGCCCAGCCGCCATTGGTGGCGGCGCGTAAATCATCGACAAACTGCTCCTCCAGCTTTTCCTGGAACAGCTCCCGATAGCCCTTTTGCTGGGCCTTTGCATCCGGCCCCAATCGCGCAAACAGCGTATGCTGGCGCACCAATGCATCGGGCTCGCCCAGCGCATTGGCCCGGTAACTGGAATAAGGATAATCAGCGGGCGCCTTCACCATTCTGGCACGCACAGGATTGAGTTCGGGCGCTTCGGGAGGCGGAAGGAAGCGGACGCCCGTTAGGAAACGCGGACTTCATCGCGGATCTGGAGCGATTGTTGGGACGGCCGGTCGCCCGCCGTGCGCCAGGGCGAAAGCCGAAGACATCGATTGGCGGGCAACTCGATTTCTTGCGAAACTCGCAATAGAAATAGGTATCCTGTCGCCGTATTCTCGTATTCTGTTCCTGTATGCCGCCGTTCCGGTTGCCATCTATACCCTTTTGATGGGCAATATTGGCCTTCATTGCGACAGGACTGCCGCATAAAGCTGGATATCGTTTGTGTCCGCATAGACGCGGCATCCGCCGCTGGTAGCCACAGCGGCACCACTATTATTCATCAGGTACCAAGCAGGTTTTGCGGTGAGGACTTGACCAGCGAAGGACCCCACCACAGAGCCCGCATCGGTGACAGCGGCGCGGATGGTGCCGCCTGAAGCCGAAGCGGCCAGGACGTACAGCTTAAGCGTTCCGGTCGGTGTTGGCTTATCGGTATTACTGAAGTCGAGATAGTTGTTGCTGCCGGTGGATGTGAGCTGGAAAGCACCATTGCGGCACTTTACCGTTATGCCTAGCCCATTGAAATTCAAACCGTCGTCGTTCGGAGAGAAGTAGGCCACAACATTGGGCGTCAGGTTCTGACCATCCAAGGATGATGAGCGGCTGTTAAAGGGAAAGCCGATGTCGCCAAAACCAGCATAGTTGCCTGAATGCATGACCTTCCGGCGAACGGCGCCGCCACCGGTATAGTAGGACAGGCCCGTGTTGCCGTTGAAGTTGCCGATACCGGCGGCTCCCGGAAAGTTGGCTCCCTGATTGTTACAATAGTCAATGAGGATATAGCCGGTACCGACGCCACCTCCGTTCCCATCGGTTGTATCGTCAACCTTAAATGCATTGGTGACGGTAGCCGGTTGCATGCTGACAAAATTGTCTCGGATCACGGCCACGGCGCTCTGCGCCTGCTGGAGCCACCACACGGCCGTATAGTTGCCGGCGCCTTCCACCCAATTGTTGGTGACGGCGATGCTCCTATAACTGGAAACCAAATAAGCGTTGCCGCCATTCACTATCGCGGCCATGAAGTTACTGTCTACGATAAGGCCGTTTCCGAATGTGCCATGGCTATTGGCCAGGACAAACTCGGATACGGCGCCGACCATCCGATTGTCCCGGATGCGGCAATTCTCTGAGCCTTCAAAGTCTATATGGATGCCAAAGCCGGTGATTTCACAATCCTGTACGATGCCCTCAGTGATCTTCGACATCTGAATGCCGATGGTGCCGGCTGTGTTGGGATTCGTGGAGTAGATGCCGCACCGCTGAATGAACGCCGAGGTGAGCGCCTGCTGTGAGGTGGCGTCATCCGTGAAGCCGCCAGCAGGGTTGTTGATCTGGATGCCCGAGCGGCAATTGAGTGTCAGGTCGAAAAACTGAGGCGCTTTCAGGCCGGCATCCGGCCCGTTGGGCATGAAGATGGAAAATGCAAATACCGTATTTGAAGCATTGGTGAACTTCAGAATCGAAACATCTTTCTTTGCGCCCCGTATGACGATATTCGGCGCAAGCGTGATTTGGGTGTTGAAGTTGATGGACGAGGTGGGGCATGGGTCGATATAGACCGCGTTGATGCCGAGGCTGACGGAGGCATTGATGAGGGCTTGCAGTTGGGTGCTATTGTCCGTGCTGTTGTCCGCCTTGATGCCGTACCAACTTGAATGAAGATACGGATCGGACATGCCGCCGACCAAGCGGTTAAGCCGGCCGTTGCCGAAGACAGCGGTAGGCTTGATGACGCCGCCGCCGTCATCTGGACGGCTATCGGTACCATTCCAGACAAACTCGCCGCCACCCCGATCATTTGCCGCATAATAGCCCAACAGTTCGATCCTATCGGCATTTTGAAGTGCGGCAACCGACTTCGCGCGCAAATCGGCCATCGTCGCAGCAACGATCATGGGACTGGCTCCTGATTTTCTGTGCTGTGAATTAGATATTCAAACTGGAGCGCGTCAAGGCATGAATCTTTGTCAACAAGGAGACTAATGTGACGCTGCGCGGCGGAAACATTAGCTCAATTGCTCCTGATTGCGTCTGATGAATTGTCAGAACTTGAAGCGACTATGTCGCCGTTCTTGTTAGCACCATAGCTGGCAACGATAATTGCAGTCGGTCGCACGTAGCTTCCGCCGATCACACTTCTGTCACAACATTGATGGATGTTGGACTTCCTGGGTGAACTTGCGCCGTATGTCATAGCAATAGCCCACCAGCAGCATCAGGACGAAAAAGCTCGGGGGGCGATCGAGGGCTGTCATCGCGTTGTCGACTCGTCAAATTACACTGACAGACTATCAGGGGTATGCCGGCAGGACATTCCGATGGTTTCTAGCGCCCACTTATAGGGCTCCTCATCTTGCGGTGAGTTTGTTCAGAATGCTGTAACCACAGTATCGGCGCGTGCGTGATCGGCGGTGTATTCGCGCCCAATCTTCGTGCTTCTTCTCTTATGAAAGGTCCCAGGATGCTTTTCGATACCGTCACCAATGCCGCGAGTGCGACCATTCCTTCAAGCGAGAATGCTGTGGTTGCCGGAGGCTTTGCGGCCGTCGGCGATTCCCAAGAGCTGTTAAACTATAAGCGGCGAAGCTCCGCACCAACGACGCACGCCATGTATTTTCAATCTGCCGATGGAGCGTATTGGGAATACACACCGGGGCCAAATGGTGTGAATTTGGTTGCGGCCGGGGCCACCACGGGTGCTACGAACAACAGTCCTGCTTGGGAAAAAGCCGCAGTGTTCGCCGAGCAGTATGGCGTGTCAGTTGCCGGCTATCAAGCGCATTTCTGCGATCTTTTCGCACCCGCTAGTGTTTTCAAATTCACTGAATCCATCCGATGGAATCCGGGCTGCTTCGGTGTCAGTGCCTATGGTGCTTGTCTCATATTCTCAGCAGCGGCAGCGCACGGTGTTCATGTGCAATCTAGCGTCCCAGAGGACGGCACCGCCTACCGCCAGAACCGTTCGGTATTTCGCGGAGCGGTGATTTACGGTGCCAATGTTAGCGGCAGCGACGGTTTGCGGTTCGTTCCTTCGGCCCATACTGCCGCGCATATCTGTATACGGGACTGTGTTGTTTTGGGTTGGCATCGGGGAGCAGAATTCGGAGCAAATGCCTATCTTATTAAATTCGAGAATTGCGGGTTCATTTTCAACAACTACGGCGTTACGGATATGGGGTGGGTAGCAAATGGCGGCGAGAACATTTCGTTTTGCGACTGTGTGATCGCGGGCAACCAAATTTCAGGAACTGCCCTAGCGAACCCATCGGGTACCTACAATTTCGTCAACTGTTCATTCGACCATAACGGCGAGGCTCCAACAGTGGGGCAGTATCAACTCTCGGTCTACGACGCTGTTGCAACCTTCACGAATTGCCACATTGAGGGTTTTGCTAAGCCCATCATTCTTGGAAGCAATTTGTATGGCACCGTGAATTCCAAGATTAGCTTTCATGGCGGCTACCTGTTGAATTCCAACGATATGGGTTCAACCCCCTTTGTTGATATTCAGGATGGAGGATATGTGACCTTCATTGGTGTCATGTTGGCTGCAAACCCCGGTACAGACACCCCTATCAAGGTGCGTTCCGGTGGCAGTTTCGTGGATGTAGACTGCTACTACAACTATCCGGGCACAGTCATCGATGCGGATAGCGGCTCGCGCCGCAATTCTCTGAACCCGATACTTGTTCCTTGATGCAAGGTGCTTGCCGCGACGGCATAGGCCAGCTTCAAATCGCATCTAGCGCTCAAAAATATTGTCGATCATTGGATCCGTACGGTGGCCCCCCGCAGCAAGACCGGACGGGATTGAAGCAAAGCGCATTCAGGCGCGGGGAAGGTTAGATTGGCGATCGCTTCTCACCCAATAGCTATACGAGCCCTGCGGCATCAATATGTCGAAGGCGGTGTTTTTACTGAGCCATGCCCAACATAAGAGCCTAGAGCCGCAGGACAGGTAAACTCGTGCTGCATGATAACTTCCCGGAACTGACCTGTGACTATGACGGTATTGTGTGAGCTCGCTGAGCTGCTCACTCCCGCTTTGGCCAAATCGCCAAAATGATCGCACCCCTTTACCTGCAGTTGAAGTTGCCAAGGGACCACGCCGGTCCATGAATTAAAAATGGAGAAGAGATAGTCACAGGGTATTGGCCCCGAGACAGGACAGACAGTATCGATCGAAACTCCGAAGTTCCTCGTCGTAGGCATCGTGTTGGTGCGAATAAACGCCTTCTGAGTCGAAGTAGTGCCCATAGTGAGATTGGTTTCGACGCGGCTTATGGAGATGGGCTGTGGGGATCCTGACGGATACATATAAACCCATGCGAGGTTGGAACTGCCCTCTATGAAATGGCCGTCGATGGAGACACCGTTTCCCACCATGAAAATTGCGCTGTCTGCATCGTCGCTGATGGAAACCCATGAATACATAGAAATTATCTTTGTGTTTGTTGTTAAAAACTCGCAAGGAACGGTATTGCCGTGGTCAGCGATATGGAAGCGTGGCTCAACCAAAACGAGGTCATCACCTATTTCAACATCCCAAGGGAGCGGCGCGCTGATGCGAAGGCCATAAAAACGCGCACCCGTGAACATCCATGCTTCCGGCACCCCAGAACTTCTACATTTGATCGCGAAAGTGGAGCACGAAGTACTCAATACCGTAACATCGCGATACTCCCCCGCCGCAGACCCTCCGCCATGGCCAGCAGAACTTGATCCAAATGCGGTGACAGTCCCTGATGAACCCAGGGCCCGTAGGTCCCAGGTCACGCCCTCCATCTGTTTGCCTTCGGTGCCGTAGTTGAAATCCAGCATGTAGCTACCAGAGAACCCGCTTAGAGCTATAATGGCGCTGGAACTTGATCCGTCACCAACGATGCTGCCGTACCATGGGAGGGGCGCTGAAATCGCGTACGTCCCGAGTGGTAGCCGCATGATGGATGCACCGGTACCAACCACTGAATTGTCGCAACATTTTTGGCATTGAATCAACGTATTGGTATCGTCAGTCGTGCCGTCACCTACCGCTCCAAACCATCTGGCATTTACGACGCCATTCTTGGTTGTTATTCCCCCGGTCCCCGCCGCGTCAAAAATCTTTGTGTCACCGGCGACGATAACGCCGGCACAGGTAAGGGTATAGGAGCTTCGCGTAATAATGCCCCCGGCAAAATACACTTCTCTAGCCGACAAAGTTGTGTTTGCAGCGAGCGTCACATTGGTGTCGATGTACAGCACGCCACCAGCTGATGTGGCGGCACTGTCCGCCGCCGCAAGCGATGCATATGTACTCACATAGAAGATTTGTGACATCGTTTTCGCGTTCCTCTAAAGGCGGGCTTATCGCTATCACAGCGTACGACGCCTTGAGCACGTGATTGTGAAAGTTGGTTAGGCGGATGAAAAGAAGGCGCCATCAATCGTTGACGTTGTCCTTATTTAGATCACCTCGATCACGCGCTATTCACGAACGCACAGCGCTCAAAAATATTGTCGATCGCTTGATACCGCATTGTCGCGATCTAGAACACATGATGACTTGTCGTCAGATAAACGCCTCGCGCCAGTGCCTATGGCTGCATCGAGCTTTGTCGTAACCACCTAGAGTACGCATCGGACCGTGCGTGAGTCGAAATTGCGGACAAACGAGTCAGCAATTCTTAGGCAAAGACTCTTTCCTGCGTTGGGGCATCACGCGGCGTGCGTCATGGTTGCGGTTCTGCATGTCACTGCAAGCTAGAAGCATCGAAATCGGTATCAGTCTTCTAGCGATCTTTCGGGAATGGATAGGGAGGCTGAGATGAATAGAACGTATCTTCTTGCGGCTCTGTGGATGGCCCTCGTGAATCCGGTCTGCGCGCAGACGTCACAAGTGGTGGTCAACACGATAGCAAACATGCAGGCGCTATCAGGCGCGACTTATCCCAACGTCAAGACTTTGTCGTACAGCGCGCTGGGCGACAATGGTGGAGCATCCTTCCACTATGATGGATCGAGCAGCGCCACGGCAAACGGATGTACGGTTTTCACCGCCTCGCCCAGCGGCCGCTGGATTGCTGACGAGCCGCCCAATCCGTTTCCGTCCGAGCGGTGCGGCGTTCAAGATCGGTCGGGAAGCGATCAGTCGGCGGCGGTTCAGCGCCTTTTCAATTTGAATATGCCGGTTATCTTCCATCAAAATGGCGTGACACGGATCGATTCCGGCGTGACATTCGACGCCAATTATGTGCGGGTGGATTGCGCGGGTGGGCAGCTCGACTTTTCCCATATGTCGTCGGGGACGGCGTTCACGATCACCACCGACACGGTGCAACCGGAATATTTGAAGGCCCACAATTTCGATCATTGTGTGGTCATCGGCCCGGCGACCAATGTGGCGGATGTGACAGGGTTCCAATTCACACCCAAGGTTTCCAGCGGCTCGCCGCAATTCAATGCCTTCACCTTCTCCAATGGTGGCGCGAGCGGTTTTAGAACCCTGACAAAGCTGGGCAACGGGACGCAGTTCATTTCGTGGGAGAATTACACATACAGCAATCAAACCGCGGCCTGCGGCACCTTCATCCGCCTCACAGGCACGAGCAATGCGGGTGAAATGTATAAGGGTGTGAATCTGGCGGTTATCGGATGTGAAAATGTCCTGGTCGATGCGGTGGGCGCGCCGGACGCCGAATTCACCTGCGACGGATGCAGTTTCGACTTCATGGACCGAGTTCTCACCGGGGACAATGGCAGCGGCCCGGGCAGTACCTATGCTTTGGCCGGCATCAGCCACTTCTGTTGTCATTGGGAAAATCCCAACTCGATCGTAGACACGGAAAATGTCTGGGTCAGTTCCGCCTATGGTGCGGGATTTGTGATGGACAGCGGCGGTTATATGAGGCTGCCCGACCCCGATCCCAACGGCAATCCGCCCCATTCGCGGACCAAGCCCTATTTCCGGATCGACTCGCCGGTGAATGGCAGGGGCCTGGTTTTACGCGACGTCCTTATCAGTTCCCCAACCCATGGGAGCCATTGGCCGATGGTCGAGGGCAGTGGTGGCGTCTCCATCTCGCGACTAAGGACTTACGACGAAGCTGTTCTCTTCTTTGCGCCCAGCACCAACGGAATTGCCGACTATAACCTCACGGCAACCGGCCTGACGGGATGGAGTACCACCGCATCGGTCAGTCGCGATACGACAACCAAACCTAGCGGAGCGACGGCGTCGATCAAGCTGGATGCGACGGGTTCGGCGCAGCATGCGATATACTACATGCCTTGTTCGGCTGGGCAGCAATATGGTGCCAGGGCAAAATGGAAAACGTCGGGGTCCGGAAATATCGAAGAATGGATCTATGCTATCGGTGCCGGCAACAATGTGCTGGACCAAAATTCCATCACCGCAAATAGCCTGAGCAGTTTTACCGATACGGCCCGTAATGCATCCCGAGGCGCTCCGGCCGGTACCGTTCAGGTCGCCGTGAAGTATGTCGTCAGCGGTCCCTCCACAATTGGCTGGGTCGCTCAGCCGGAGCTGGTTTGCCAGTAGCCGTTTTGTTTCACGCTCAAACACTTGAATAGGTTTACGGGAGGACACTGTGACCGCTACCTGGGCTACACCAGTTTTGGATATTGCCGTCGCCGCGCCCGGATCGCCTGCTACGGGCGATCGCTATCTCGTGGCGCATACCGCCCTCAATGCGGCCAACAGCGCTCCGCCCGGTACCGTTAAGGGCGCCGCGAAATATGCCGTCACCGGTCCTTCTACAATTGGCTGGGTCGCCAAGCCGAAGCTCGTCTATCAGTGGCTTGTCATGGAGCTGCAAGACTTGTCTGTAAAAATGGAGCAGGCACATCGCCGATTGACGCGAGCGAGCGAAAATAGATCCTTTGTCGATCCCGTGTTGTATTTCCTTGGGCAAAACTATGAGGCGCAGATGAACATCCGGCAGATTTTCCGCATCCTTCTCTTGTTGGTGCCAACGCTGGCCGCCACGCAATTGGCGCAGGCCGTGCCGACGACGACCTACAACGTCGCGACCATTGCAGATTTGCAAGCGCTTGGATCGTCGAGCAGCACCTATGGAACGGTATATGTCTCCGACTACGCAACAACCGGCGCCGGCGGTGGCGGAACATTTGTTTGGAATTCGGGCTCAACAGCGACAGCCGACACCTGCACGATCTTCGCCGCGACCGGTGTCGGTACCGGCCGCTGGCTGCGGGTGATGGCCAATGGAGATCAATTCTCGCCCCAGATGTGCGGCGCCGTCGCCAATGGCAGCAATGACGACACGACCGCGATCCAAAAAGCCCTCGACATTGCGGCCGCCAAGGGCAGTGGCGTCTATTGCCCGACAGGAACCTACAAAATCACCTCCACGATAACGCTGCCGACCTTTGGCTATCTCAGTGGGCCGATGACCTGCGTCTTTAAGCCTTCCTCGGCTTTCCCCGGCTCTAACGTGGTCGTCAAGCAACAGGCCTATTCTTCGATCCTGGGCATCAAGATCGACGGGAGCAATACCACCAACAATGCCATCACGGGCCTGGGATGTGTGCGCGACCCATATGTCGACACCTGTCAGGCGCCCTATCTAGAGAACATTCTCATCGAGAATTTCAGAACCACCAACAGCATCGGGTGGGATGCAACCGATACCAATAAGGCGGTCGGTGTGTCGGTGAATACCGATACCAACTACACCAATCTGAAAATGGCGAACGGGACCGCGAATTTCAATTGTTTTGGCTGCTTGTGGAAAAGCGCCCGCTCCAGAAATATTTGGATAACTGTGGCGGACAGGGGGATACAGGAAATCCACTTTAATGGCGGCGAGAACGTCAACGCGGAAGAGGACGGTATTTATATTGGCGGCACCGCCGGTGACTGCAAGATTTCCGGGATCTATTTCACCAATCTTCATCTTGAAACCAACTGGCTTAGCAAAGCGGCCGGTTCCGCAAGACGCGCTGAGTTCCAAGCGACGGCAAATGACGTGTGTGGTTTGACATTCCGCGATTTGCATGTCGAGCCGCATTTGGGCGGCAGCGGCATGTGTGACCAGCAGGCCAAGCCGCTCAAGATTGTCAGCGGGCGCGACGCGCTCCTGGATAACCCGGTCGTCTGCTATTCCGGCGCGGGCAACATTACCGTCACCGCCGGCCCCGCGAGTTCACCGCCCACACTCATCATCGCCAATTGGCCGAAATCGACAAATGGCGATGTTGGCGCGAGCCTCACGACCACGGGCATATCGGTGGGATGTGTTCTGACGAACCAGCAGTTTCAGGTGACCGTGGCGCAACTGCCGCCATCGCCCTGTCCGGCCTCCACTGCGGTTGTCAGCGACGCCACCAATCCCGTCACGGGCAACGCCGGCAACGCGGTGGCCGGCGGAGGCAGTAATGAAGCCTCGGTGAAGTACTATGCGGGAGCGTGGCGGTATAATTGAACGTGAATAGGGTGACAGAATTCGAGGGACGTTCACCTTAATTGGCTTGCATCGGAGCTGTGTGAGGCTGTTGCCCATTGCGCGATCTGGCGGGCACCGCCACCACCCAGACCGTTTATCTCACCGATCCGGCCTCCGGGGCGATGGGGTGGGGGCACCGCGCCAAATAGCCATTACGGTTCAAAGCGTCTGTTAGCGCCCTCACCACCCTATAAATCATTGAAAAATCAAGATTGTATCAGAATTCTTGACCGCACTATTCCTTTGGCCCGCGTCGCAGGCCAAAGAAATGCCAAGGACCCGCGCGCGATAGTGTCTTCGCGGGTCCGCGGCAGGCGAAAACACAGCCTCCTCAGGAACCCGCTAGGCGGGCGTTTGAATGCCAAGCTCGCCCGCGGCGACTAGCGTCAGCGTAGTGTCAAGCGACTTGAGGGCGGGCGCGGCAGGACAAAAACTTCAGATTCACTTAAACTACTCCCCCAGTTCTTGTCGGAAACATAGGAGGCACCGATGCGTGTTTTTTATTCCGCAACCCGTCCGCTCCTTTTTTTCGCGATGTTATGTCTTCTGCCGGGTGTGCTTCGCGCGCAAGGAAGCAAGAGCATCCTTATCGATTTTGATTCGATGAACGACGGCGTCGGGCCTTCTCAATTTTCTTCCGCGGTAACGGGCGAGGGAGGAGAGGGGCGGTGGATTGTGGAAACGTTTGTGGAATCCGGCAAGCGAACCAAAGTCGTGGCGCAAAGGAGCGCGATAGATGCGAACAGCCGATTTCTGGTTTGCGTCTATGAAGGTTTCACCGGAAAGGACATAGACCTGTCGGTTCGGTTCAGGCCTCTTTCCGGCAAGCTCGACCGGGCTGGCGGCATTGTTTGGCGCTACAAGGACGCGAACAATTATTACATCGTTCGCGCCAACGCGCTGGAGGACAACGTCGTTCTCTACAAGATGCAGAATGGCAAGCGCACCGACTTGAAACCGGCCGGTTTGTCGCTCTTCTCCTACGGCAAGCCGGCGAATGTGCCGCGAGGAGTGTGGAACAGTTTGCGGGTCGTTGCGAAGGGCCAGTTGTTCTCCGTCTATCTGAACCGCGAACATTTGTTCGACGTTCAAGACGAAACATTTCAAGGCGCCGGCAAAGTCGGTCTTTGGACCAAAGCCGACAGCGTCACACTGTTCGACGATCTCACCATTGCCCCCCTGAATAAGGCTCACTGATGCCGCTCAATGTCAGAAAGGCCATGTCGGCCCTTGCTTTGGGGAGCGGTTTACTCGCGAACGTGCCGCCCAGTTTTGCGTTTCCGCCCTATCGGTCCACCGACGCCGACACCGCGGATCCGGATACGCTCGAATTGCGCGCAGGAGCCATCGCCGCATTCGACGGCGAAACACAATTCACCGCGCCCGCTTTGCGGGTGAATTACGGTTTGCCGGGGAAGATCGAGCTGACTTCCGAACTCGAATATGTGCCGGAGGCCGGTGCGTTCGGCGATGGAGCTGCCGGATTCAAATGGGTACCGTTTTTTGGCGACACGCTTGGTTTTGGCATCGAAACTTTGGCGTTGCTTCCGATACGGCCGGGAGATTCGGGTGCCGGATGGGAATCCCAACTCCTAGCCAGCTACCGCAAAGAGGCTCTTCGCCTCCACATAAATGCCGGAGCTTTTCAAGACTCGCGGGCGATTGCGGACGAAAACGGATGGCGGGCAAGCATGCTGGTGGAGTTTCCTCGACCGGGTTGGCGCCCCGGCTTGGAGCTATTCGCCAAGCAGGTTGACGGCAAGCCAGCAGCCGTAAGCGCCGGCATCGGAGGAATATTCAATCTCGGCACTTTCGAAATCAGAACAGGCCTACATGTCGGACTTAGCAAACAGGCTCCGGACCTTCGGCTTAACTTTTGGATTTCTTCCGCATTTCCGTTCTGAATTCCTGGGACGCATCAATACTTGGCTAGCGCAGTATTCGGTCGGTGTTTTCGCCCGGCCCTTCGCTTGCGCTCAGGGCGTTGTCCATACGCTGCCGCTATGGACCTCTCGCAGGTCCGTGAGACGCGTCGGCCAAAGGCCGCGAAACCGTCCAGTGGACGGTTTCGAGCGGCGAACACCTGCTCGTCTGTCGCCGCTCATGCAGCGACAGACCGCTCCTCACCCCGCGTAATACAGATTCACCGGCAGGTCGCTGTGCTGCACGGCATAAAAAGTCTGCAGCATCATCGCCACGATCCGGCCCGTGCCCGGCGACAAGCGGCCATGGATGGCTTCACGCGCCACCCCGAACATGCCGGCGGTTTCCGGATCGTCCATGCAGGGGCGCTCAAAGCCCATGTCCCAGGCTTCAAAGGCGCGCGCCGCGATCTCGCGGTCCAGCATGATGCGCGGATTGACGTGGCGCGGGTCCACCGCGATACGGGTATAGAGCTCGCGCACCGCGCGCTCTTCCCCTTCCAGAATCTGCAAAAATCCGCCGTCAATGAACAGCAAAAGGCCGGTGATGCCGATCAGGGCATTGTGGCGGCGCGACGCGGTCAGGATGTTGTCCAGATCGTCGAGGGTGACGCGTTGCGGGGTATTGCTGACATAAAGAAGCTGGCGCATCGGGCCAACCTGCCAGAATGAGGTTGAGAGAGGATGAAAGCCCAGCCCAAAGACCGGCTGGGTATTAAGGATTTGTTGAGCGGGCGCGGGCGCCGGATTGAAAGCGGCGGTTGCGAAATTTCGTCGATGAGCGCCGCAATCCGCAATTGTGTTTGGCTGCGCGCCCCGCTATGCCGGGCCTATGCCCATACATCTTGTTAAGCTTTGCGTCGGTTGCGACAGTCTTGCGGACCTGGCGGCGTGGCAAAAAAAGCGGCTGAAGCAAAAGCGCGCCAAAGGCCAAAAGCTTGAGTTAATCCACGTCACGCGGATGACGCCCAAGCGCACCGAGGAACTTTTGGATGGGGGGTCCCTTTATTGGGTTATCAAAGGTCAGATTATCGCCAGACAAAGACTCTTGGCCTTTCGGTCCGTGAAAAAGAACGGGGTCCCCCATTGCGGTCTGGTTTATGACAAGGATCTGGTGCCGGTGGCAGCCCGGGCCCGGCGCCCCTTTCAGGGCTGGCGCTATCTGGAGGCCGGGGATGCCCCGCCCGATCTGGCCAAGACCAAGGGCGCCAAAAATCTACCACAGGCTCTGCAACGCGAACTGTCGGCTTTGGGGCTGCTTTAGATCTTGGCGAGCGGCATATTGTCGATCAGCCGGGTCTTGCCCACCTTCGCCGCCGCCAGAATGCGTGCCGGGCGGTCCAGGCGCTCCAGCAGCGCCAATGTTTCGGAGTCGCGAATGGCGACATAGTCCACCGTCTCGAATCCTGCCTCTTTCAAAGCGGCGGCGGCCCGTATTTCCACGTCCTTTAGGGCATGACCGGCTTGTGCCTGGGTCACGGCGTCCTTGAGGATCACGTTCAGGCGGGCGGCGATTTTGCGTTCGCCCGGGCTCAAATAGGCATTGCGCGACGACATTGCCAAGCCATCCGCTTCGCGCAAGGTGAGCGCGCCGACAATCTGAACCGGCAGCGCAAGATCGGTGGCCAGCCGCTTGACCACCAGCAATTGCTGATAGTCCTTTTCTCCAAAGACCGCGATGTCGGGTCCCGCTGCGATCAGAAGTTTGGCCACGACAGTGGCGACGCCGGCAAAAAAATGCGGCCGAAAATCGCTTTCCAGACCCAGCGCGGGTCCCACGACCGAAATGGTGGTGGCATGACCATCCGGGTAGATTTCGCGCGCTGTCGGCGTGAACACGATGTCCGCGCCGCTCCCCAGTTTTTCCAGATCCGCGTTCAGGATGCGGGGGTAGGCGTCGAAATCCTCATGCGGCGCGAATTGGGTGGGATTGACGAAGATGCTCACCACCACCGTATCGGCCTGGGGTCGGGCCTGGGTCACCAGCGACACATGACCGTCGTGGAGGGCGCCCATGGTGGGAACCAGACCAATACGGTGTCCTTGCGCCTTGCGGGCCACCAGCGCTGCGCGCAACTCGCCCACCGTCGAGGCGATAATGGTCATGCCGGTGGTCGTGACACTAGCGTGTTTGCACGGCCGCAAAACAGGTCTGGCCCCGTTCGGTCAGCCTGCTGCAAACCTCCCGCGCTTCCTGTTCCGCGAACAGGCCGAAACGGGCGCGATACAAAGTGTGACCGTTGGGAAACTGAAGAGGCGCGACGATCTTGGAGGAGCGCGCCAGCACATCCTGGGCTTTGCCGGCATAGGTCTTAAGCTGAGCCAAAGCCAGGGCCCTGTCGGCATAGGCGCCGATCTGGATGGTCCAATTGCGGCCGGGCACGGCGGAATCCAAGTCGCCCTCTCCAGCATCGTTGCGCAAGGCAGGACGCATTTGCGGCCTTGGCGTATTGGCGGTGGCATTCATGGCGGTTCTGGCTGGCCGCTGCCGCGCTGGCATGGCCGGAACGGCAGGCTCGCCTTCGGCATGGATAAGGGAAAAATTTTCGTCCGGCGCGCGCACCGCTTCGGCGGCATCCTCGTCATCGCGTTGAACGGTGCCGGGTATCGGCGACAAAGCGGCAAACTGGTTGCCGGAAATTTGCGGCAGGCTGAACCCCGCGGTGGCGGGCGCCGGGGCGCTCTGTGCGATTTGCGACCAAGGCACGCTGGCGCGCGCCACCATGGTGGGATTGGCGGCGATCTGCGCGAAGGTCTGATCCAGCAGCCGCACCATCTCCAGATCGCGGCGCACGGCGGTGCGTCCGCCCATCACCACGGCGATCAAATGGGTGGTGCCGCGCGTCACCGAGCTTACCAGATTGAACCCGGATGCGCCGGTATAGCCGGTCTTGATTCCGTCGGCGCCGTCATAACGGCCGATCAGATTGTTGTGGGTGGCATACCAGGCGCCCTTGTAGGTGAATCCGCCCAAGACGAAATACGGGAAATATTGCGGATAGTCGTAAGCCAGGCGCCGTCCCAGGACCGCCATGTCGGTGGCGGTGGAAATCTGCAAGGGATCGGGCAGGCCAGAGGCATTGTGGAAATTGGTTCCGCGCATACCGAGCTGCCGGGCCCTGGCCGTCATCATTTCCGCGAAATGGGATTCGGTTCCCCCCAAGGCCTCGGCAATGACCACCGCCACGTCATTGGCGCTGCGGATCACCAAAGCACGAATGGCCGTATCCACGGAGATGGTCTGGCCGGGGCGCACATTGAGCTTGGTCGGCTTTTGGATTGCGGCATGCCGGCTCACCGGCAGCTGGGTCTGCATGGTGACCTTGCCCGCCTTGAGGGCGTCGAACAGCAGGTACAGGGTCATCATTTTGGTGAGCGAGGCGGGGTGGCGTTCCACCGTCTCATTGCGGGCGTAGAGGATTTTTCCGGTGACGCCGTCGATCACCATGGCGGCGTCCTTAGCCGGGTCGGTGGGGCTTGCCGGCATGCGCACCACGGCGCGGTGGCGGCTGGCTTTGCCATGGCGCGCGGCCATAGCCGGCTCGCCCATCCCAGCCAGAAACAGGGCCAGGGCGGCTATTGCGGTCAGGAAACGAGGTCGGAACGGTAAAGACAATAAAAACCCCAACGCCGGATCACCCTTTTGCAAAAGACCAAATTGCGACAGCTTCCGCAAGTCAGAATCAAGAATACACTATGCGCTTCGGGCGTTTACCAAGGATTAACATTAGTTCCCGAGTTCCCTCCTGGTCCTGGATAAAAATTTATGGTGCGCCGCACAATTAATCCTTGACTGCCAATCGGTGCTGTCTCATATAAGCTATGTTGCACTGCAACAGGTCACCGGAAAACCGGTCCTGCCCTAACGCACAGAGAGGACATGACATGAGCAAAGCAAAAACGGCCGGTGAAAAGGCGACTGCCTCGGCTGAAACCGTTCTGGAAAACAGCGCCGCGGCCGTGAAGACCGGCCTGGAGAAGGCCCTCAAAGGTTATGACGCGTTCGTTGGTTACGGCAAGGACACTGCCGACGCCGTCACCAAGTCGGCCACTGTCACCGGCAAGGGTATTGAGAGCATCAACAGCGAAATCTATTCCTATTCCAAGCAATCCATCGAAGACGCCGTCGCCGCCACCAAGGCCGTGTTGGGCTCCAAATCGGTGCATGAAGCATTTGAGTTCCAGACCGACTATGCCAAGTCCGCCTTCGAAGCCTATGTCGGCGAGATGAGCAAGCTCAGCGAACTGGCCACCACCACCACCAAGGATTCCTTCGCGCCTTTCAAGGGCCGCGTGCAGGCTTGGCTGGACACGGTGCAGAGCGTTCGCGCCGCTTAACGCCTGATCCTACCGCATTGCAAAGGGCCCCGGTCTGCCGCCGGGGCCCTTTTGCGTTGCGCCAAACGGTTGAATCTCTTTATGCAATAACCAGATAACGACATCCCACTAGGCAGAATGCCAATCCGGGTTAGGATGGGCGTGGGAAAGCGAAGCAGACTCTTTGGTCAGGTACTCGGGCGGATGAAGGACTCGGGCGGCAATAACGGCGACGGCAAGAACGGGTCGGGCAATACCGGCACCGGCATTGTCACCAAAACGCGCCCCAAGACCAAAAAGCCAAGCCTCTACAAAGTGCTTCTGCTGAACGACGATTATACGCCCATGGAGTTTGTGGTTCACATTCTGGAAAAGATATTCGGAAAATCCCGCGAGGAGGCGGTGGATGTGATGCTGCATGTCCACCGTCACGGGGTAGGTGTTTGCGGCATTTTTACGTTCGAAGTCGCAGAAACAAAAGTCGCCCAGGTGATTGAATTTTCCCGGCGGCATCAACATCCTCTACAGTGCACGATGGAGAAGGAATAGATGCCGTCACTCTCGCGCAGCCTGGAACAGGCCCTGCATCACGCCATCAAGCTCGCCAGCGACCGGCATCACGAATATGCCACGCTGGAGCATCTGCTGCTGGCCCTCCTCGACGATAGCGATGCCAGCCAGGTGATGAAGGCCTGCAATGTCGATATGGAGGTGCTGCGCAAGTCGGTGCAGAAATATATCGACGAGGATTTGGCCACCCTGGTGATGGACGAGTCGGAGGAAGCAAAGCCCACCACCGGCTTCCAGCGCGTGGTGCAGCGCGCGGTGCTGCATGTTCAGAATTCCGGCCGCGATGAAGTCACCGGCGCCAATGTTCTGGTGGCGCTGTTCACCGAGCGCGAAAGTCACGCCGTCTATTTCCTGCAAGAGCAGAATATGAACCGGCTGGATGCCGTCAGCTATATCAGCCACGGCATCGCCAAGCGCCCGGGGATGAGCCAGCCCAAGCAGGTGCGTGGAGCCGATGAGGAAGAGGAAGGCGAAAAACCCTCCAAGCAGGGCACCGAGGCGCTGGAGGCCTATTGCATCAACCTCAATGAAAAGGCCAAGTCCGGCAAGGTCGATCCCTTGATCGGCCGCGGCCCCGAGGTGGAGCGCACCATCCAGATCCTATGCCGCCGCCAGAAAAACAATCCCTTGTTCGTGGGCGATCCCGGCGTGGGCAAAACCGCCATCGCCGAAGGCCTGGCGCGCAAGATCATCCGGGGCGAAGTGCCCGAAGTGCTGCGCGGTTCCATCATCTATTCCCTGGATATGGGTTCGCTGATCGCGGGCACCCGCTATCGCGGCGATTTCGAGGAACGGCTCAAGACGGTGGTGAAGGAGCTGGAAAACCTGAAAGGGGCGATCCTGTTCATTGACGAAATCCATACCGTGATCGGCGCTGGCGCAACCAGCGGTGGCGCGATGGACGCCTCCAATCTGCTCAAACCTGCGCTGGCGGCGGGCACGCTGCGCTGCATCGGCTCGACCACCTATAAGGAATACCGCCAATATTTCGAGAAGGACCGCGCTTTGGTGCGCCGGTTCCAGAAGATCGACGTCAGCGAGCCGACCATCGAGGATTCCATCAAGATCCTGATGGGGATCAAGAGCTACTTCGAGAATTACCACAAGCTGCGCTACACCGCCGACGCCATCAAGGCGGCTGTGGAACTGTCGGCCAAATATATCAACGACCGCAAGCTCCCCGACAAGGCGATCGACGTGATCGACGAGTTGGGCGCCTCACAGATGCTGCTGCCGGAAAGCCGCCGCAAGAAGGTCGTCAATGTGCGCGACGTCGAAGAGATCGTCGCCAAGATCGCGCGCATCCCGGCCAAGTCGGTGTCCAAGGACGATGCCGAGGCGCTCAAGACTTTGGAAGCCGATCTGGGCCGGGTGGTTTATGGACAGGATGCCGCCATCCATGCTCTTTCCTCGGCGATCAAGCTGGCGCGCGCCGGCTTGCGCCAGCCGGAAAAGCCCATCGGTTCTTACCTGTTCTCCGGCCCCACCGGGGTGGGCAAGACCGAAGTCGCCAAGCAGTTGGCCAGAGTCTTGGGCGTGGAGTTCCTGCGCTTCGATATGAGCGAGTATATGGAGCGCCACACCGTCTCGCGCCTGATCGGCGCGCCGCCGGGTTATGTCGGCTTCGACCAGGGCGGCTTGCTCACCGACGGCATCGACCAGCATCCCCATTGCGTGCTCTTGCTGGACGAAATCGAAAAGGCGCATGGCGATCTGTTCAATATTCTTTTGCAGGTGATGGATCACGGCAAGCTGACCGACCATAACGGCAAGAAGATCGACTTCCGCAATGTGGTGTTGATCATGACCACCAATGCGGGCGCCAGCGATGCCGCCAAGGACGCCATCGGTTTTGGCCGCGGCAAGCGGGAAGGCGAGGATGAGGAAGCGATCAAGAAATTGTTCACCCCGGAATTCCGCAACCGCCTGGACGCGGTGATCGGCTTTGCGCCTTTGTCGCGCGCCACCATCGACAAGGTGGTGGAGAAGTTCGTGCTGGAACTGGAAGCCCAGTTGGCCGACCGCGATGTCACCTTCGATCTGACGCCGGAAGCCACCCGCTGGCTGGGCGAAAAGGGCTATGACGACGCCTTCGGCGCCCGTCCCCTGGCGCGGGTGATCCAGGACAACATCAAAAAGCCGCTGGCGGACGAGATTTTGTTCGGCAAGCTCAAGGATGGCGGCACGGTGCGCGTGCTGCTCGACCGCGACAAGGACAAGTTGGTGTTTGAATTCGTGCCTGCGGCGGACGCCAGGCCGCGCCCGCCGCAGCGGGGCAAGAAGAAGGTCGAGGATGTCGAAAAGTAATGAGGCCGAAAAATAGGGAGATGCTCATGACCCATGGATTGCGCGTCGCATTGGCCGCATCGGCGCTGTTGTTCACAGGCCCCGCCTTTGCCCATCACGGCTGGAGCGGCCAGGATGAAAAAGTCAGCGCCATGACCGGCACGGTGGTGCAGGGCGTCAGCCTGGCGGGCCCGCATGCCAGCATGAAGATCAAGGTCGGCAACGAAGTGTGGGACATCACCCTGGCGCCGCCGGCGCGTACCGCGCGTTCCGGCCTGGCGGAAGGCTTGATCCCTTTGGGCGACACGGTGACGGTGCGCGGCAACCGTACCGCCGAATCCGGACGCCATGAGATGAAGACCATCTATGTGCGCCATGGCGCCAAGGAATATCACGTCTATCCCGACCGCGAATAAGGCGTGAGCGTCCCGGAATTTCTGATCTGGCTGGAAGCCTCGCCCCTGGGGGTGCTGACGCGCTCGCTGGGGGTGTGGAGCTACGGCGTCATCAATTTGGTCCATATCCTGGGCATCGTCATGTTGTTCGGCGCGATCCTGCTGCTCGATCTGCGGCTGCTGGGCGCTTGGCGGCGCATTCCCCTGGCGACCCTGTCAGGCCCCACCACAATGCTGGCGCGGATCGGTTTTCTGGTGGCGGTATGCAGCGGTCTGCCCATGCTGGCGGTTGCGGCGACGGAGTATGCCGACAATCCTTTTTTGCTGATCAAATTCCCCGCCATCGCGCTGGCGCTGGTCAATGTCTGGTTGGTGCATCGGACCCAGGCCTGGCGCGCCCATCCGGTGCGCGCCCTGATGCCCAGCGAGGAGCGGCGTCTGAAGGTGGGCGCGGCGTTATCCCTCGGCTTTTGGCTGACCGCCATCACGGCGGGGCGCATGATCGGTTATTGGTAACGTCTGGGGTCCGGCAGCAATTGCTGTTCGTGTAAGATATCCAATTGCAAAGCATTCGATGGCGGCCAGGGAGTCTGCGTCACCTGGGTGGCCCGCATTTGCGGGCCATGACAAATGCGTTGGCGTTTCCTATCGAGCACAAATCCTAAAGCGGCTCCTGGTAATGCTCCATCGCCGGGGGTGAGATGAAATGCGGGCTCAGCAGCGCGCGCCATTGGGTGAAGGCGTCCGACTCGCGAAAACCTTTCATGTGACAATCTACATCATCCCACAGCACTAGCAGGATATAGCTATCGGGATTTTCGATGCCGCGCCGCATCTCGGCCTTGCGGCAGCCCTTGGAGGCCTCGATCAGCTTGCGCGCTTCTGCATAAGCCGCCTCGAATTGTTCGGCATGGCCGGGCTTGATGGGGAAAATGGCGCGTTCCAGGATCACAATGCACTCCGTATCTTTGCGGCGATGGGTTCCAAACGCGCCGCCTCTACCATGACTTTGCCGTGCGGCGCCATGGGGACATCTTCCCAGCGCGGCACGATGTGAAAATGCACATGAAAGACGCTTTGGCCCGCGGGGGCGCGGTTATATTGCTTGAGCAGAATGCCGCCGGGCCCCAGCGCTTTGTCCACCGCACGCGCCACGCGCTGCACCGTTGCCATCATGGCGCACAGGCCGTCAGGCGACAGGCTTAAAATATCCGCAGCCGCTTCCTTGGGGATTACCAGCACATGGCCCTCGGCCTCCGGCATCACGTCCATAAAGGCCAGCGTCTTGTCGTCTTCGTACACCGTCACGCTGGGGATTTCGCCGCGCAGGATCTTGGCGAAGATGTTGTCGGGGTCGTAGGGCATGGTGGTGTCCGAATGTGTCATATGGGCATTCTTTCGAAATTTATGCTCACTGTCATCCCCGGCGAGCCGCGCGGCCTCGCGCGGTGAGGGAAGGGAATGACATTATGAGTTCTTTTTAAATGGCACATGCCGCGCCAGTTCGGTGATGTTCTGCGTCACCGCCGCGCGTTCGGCCTCCAGGAAATCATCCACCGCCCGGGCCAGGCCCTTATGGGCGATGACATGGGCGCTGTAAGTTTCCACCGGCCGATAGCCGCGCAGCAATTTGTGCTCGCCTTGCGCGCCGGCTTCCACCCGTTTGAGCCCGCGCGCAATCGCAAAATCGATGGCCTGGTAATAACAGGTCTCGAAATGCAGGAATGGCACATACTCTACCGCCCCCCAATTGCGCCCGAACAGAACCCCTTCGCCGAACAGGTTGAGGGCGCCGGCGATGGTGCGGCCATTCTTCTGCGCCATCACCAGCAGAATCTGATGCGCCAAACCCTGGCCGATGCGGGAGAAGAAATCGCGGGTAAGGTAGGGCGTGCCCCATTTCCGCGCCCCAGTGTCCCTATAAAAATCGAAAAACAGGTCCCAATGGCTTTCGGTGATGTCGCTGCCGGTCAGCCAGTCGAAACGCACGCCGGCGCCCTTCACCGCCGCGCGCTCCTTGCGCAAATTCTTGCGCTTGGCGGAAGACAATTCACCCAAAAATTCGTCGAAACTCTGATAGCCGTGATTGTTCCAGTGAAATTGCTGGCCGGTACGCAACAAATACCCCGCGTCACCCGCCGCCTGCCATTCTTCCCGGGTCAGGAAAGTGATGTGCAGCGAGGAGGCGCCGATTTGTTTCACCGCCCCGGCGGCGGTTTTCAGCAGTGAGCCGCCATCTGTGCCCAAAAGCCGCGGCCCGGTGACGGGCGTAAACGGGACGGCACATTGCAGCTTGGGATAATAGTCGCAGCCCGCGCGCTCCAGGGCCTGGGCCCAGGCCTGGTCGAAAACATATTCACCATAGGAATGGCTTTTCAAATACATTGGCATCAAGGCGTTACCGGCCAGAAGATGGGCAGGTTGCCAGCCGGTCGCGGCATTCGCCGAGCCGGATTCCTCCAGCGCGGCGAAAAATTCGTAGGTGGTAAAGGGATGCGGCTCCGCCAGCCGCCCTGGATTGGCCAGTGCGTTCCAGCGCGCGGCGCCGATTTCCGCCGCACTGGCGACAAGCCGGGCCGCCGCCGTCACTGGATCTCGAAAATGGCGTCCACTTCCACCGCCACGCCGCGCGGCAAGGAGCCCATGCCGACCGCGGCCCGGGCATGCTTGCCGGCGTCGCCGAAGGCCGCCGCGAACAGATCGCTGGCGCCATTGGCCACTTCCGGATGCTTGTCATAGTCGGGCGTCGCGTTGATGAATACCGTGACTTTCAGGCAGCGCACCACCTTATCCAGATCGCCGTCGCACGCCATTTTCAAAACCGATAGCACATTGATGGCGCAAAGCTGCGCCGCCGCCTGGCCCATCTCGATGCTGAAATCCGCGCCCAGCTTGCCGACATATTTCAGCGCGCCGTCAGCCAGCGGCACCTGGCCGGAAATAAACACCTGATTGCCGCAGATGGTGAAAGGGACATAGGACGCGACAGGCTTTGGCGGGGTGGGGAGGGTCACGCCGAGGGTTTTCAGGCGGGCATCGATGATGGACATAAGCACCTCTGTGGGGGTGACCCGGGATTTGTCGAAGGTCCAGTGGATCTTCGGCCCCGGCGAACGCCGCAGCATCGCGCGTCCAAGCGCGATGCGAGGCGGGTAAGCCAGCCTAGCTCAGGCACGGGCTTTCTTGAAGCCGCGGCTAGGTTTTAATCGGCCGCCCGTTGCGAAACGAACGGCCTGTCGCCACCGCCTCACCGCCGAATTTTGCCTTAATTTTATCCATTGCCCGCTCCGCCGCCGCCCGCTTGTCGCTTGCCGGATCGATCAGGCTTGAAGGATCGGCGCTCTCGGCCGGCATGAGATTGGAAAGGCCGACACCCAAAAGCCGGAAGCGGGTGCCGTCGGCTTCGCGCTTCAGGGCTGCTTTCGCGATCCGGAAGATGCGGTCGGCCAGTTGGGTGGGCGCTTCCAGGGAGGCCGATCGGGTGCGCAGGCGAAAATCCGCGGTCTTGAGCTTCAAGACCACGGTGCGCCCGCCAAGGCCGATTTTCTTGGCGCGTGCGCTCACCCGTTCGGCCTGACGCCACAAAATCTTTTCCAGCTCGGCATAGGAGGACAGGTTTTTGTCGAAGGTGGTTTCCGACGAAATGGTTTTCATGTCCCCTTCCGGATCCACGCGGCGGGAATCCTGGGCATGGGCCATGCGATGCAGCCAAAGGCCGGTGGCGCCGTAACGCAGGGTCAAGGCCTTGGGATCGGCATCCTGCAATTGACCTATTGTTGCGATCCCGTCGCGTTCCAGCCGCGCCTGCATCACCTTGCCGGCACCCCGCATGATCCCCACGGGCTTGTCGCGCAAAAAGCTTTTGGCCTCCGCCATGCCGATCACGGCGAAGCCGCGCGGCTTGTCGAGTTCGGACGCCAGCTTGGCGAGAAACTTGTTGCCGGACAGACCGATGGAGACGGTGATGGCGATTTCGCGCTCAATGCGCCGCGCCAGCGCCGCCATGGACTTGGCGGCGCTGCGGTGATGCACGCGTTCGGTGCCCGACAGATCGAGATAGGCCTCGTCCAGGGATAGAGGCTCCACCAGCGGGGTCAATTCCGCCATAAAATTTCGGATCTGGCGCGCCACCTGGGCATAATGGGCGTGGCGCGGTTTCACAACCACCGCATGCGGACAGAGCTTCTTGGCCTGGAACATCGGCATGGCCGAGCGCACGCCATAGGTTCGCGCGATATAGCAGGCGGTGGAGACCACACCGCGCGTCTCCCCGCCCACGATCAGCGGCTTGTCTTTCAGCGAAGGGTCATCGCGTTTCTCGATGGCTGCGTAGAAGGCGTCGCAATCCAGATGCGCGATGGTGAGGGTGTCGAGCTCGGGATGCGCCACCACCCGGGTGGAAGCGCAAGCGGGGCAAGGCGCGTCGGCAGCGGCATCGCTGATGCAATCGCGGCAAAAGGCCGGCCATGCGGCTATGCCGGCCATAGAGCGTCCGCGAGAGCGGGAGCGACAAAATAAAAAAAGCGGAGCTGGAGGTTCATGCTACGCACCATTCTCGGACCACAGCCAGGCCGCGCCGCGGACTCCACTTGAGTCGCCATGGAGGTTTTTCACAATCTTGGGCGGGCCGCCGGGATTGAAGCCATATTTTTCCACCAGCGGCGGCAGGTCCGGATACAGCCGTTCGATGTTGGAAAGCCCGCCGCCCATCACGATCACGTCGGGATCCAGGATGTTCACCAGAGTCGCTATCCCTCGCGCCATGCGGTCGGTCCAGCGGTCCATGGCAGCGCGTTCTTCTTGACCGTCCGACGCAGCGATCTGTTCGGCGCTGGCCTCGCGTCCGGTGATGCGCTTGAAATCCGCGGTCAAACCCGGCCCGCTGCACCAGACCTCCAAGCAGCCGCGTTTGCCGCAATAACAGGGCGGTGCATTCGTCACTTCTTCCAGCGTGGGTGCGGGCAGGGGGATATGGCCCCACTCGCCTGCGATGCCGTGCGCGCCGTCCAACACCTTGCCGTCCACCACCACGCCGCCGCCCACGCCGGTGCCCGCGATGATACCGAAGACGGTATGCGCCCCCGCCGCGGCGCCGTCGCTGGCCTCGGACAGGGCAAAACAGTTTGCGTCATTGGCCAGCCGCACGGGGCGCCCCAATGCCTGTTCCATATCCCGCCTAAGCGGCTTGCCGATGAGGTAGGTGGTGTTGGCATTCTTGATGACATTGGTGCCGAAACTTTCGCTGCCGGGAATCGCCATGCCCACACTGCCCTGAACGCCGGTCTCGGACTCGGCGCCGCGCACCAGCTCCACCATCGCGCGCAACAGCGAGTCATAATCCTTGGGCGTGGCGATGCGCCGCCGCAAAGGGGTAGCGCCATCCCCCGTCAGCGCCAGGATTTCGGTCTTGGTACCGCCCAGATCGATGCCGAAACGCATTAGGCCGTGCCATCCAGTTGATGCCGCGCCAAGTGTAAGTCTTTGGGCGAAATGGTGGCGCCTTCGCAAAAACGCAGCAATAGATCTTCGTTGCTCAACAAGAAGTCCAGTACCGCCAGATTCAAGCCGGGACTTCCCGCCGCCTGCCGCAGAGTGGCGGAGTCGATTCCAGACTGATCCAGGAACCTCTGAATGCCGTCCGTCTCCGCCGCCAGCCAGCCCAATCCCTCCAGGGCGAGGATTTCGGCGTTTTTGGGGCTTTTGGGGCTGTTCATGTCTGCCATCGTCAAGGGAGCGTTAAGAGATACTCCCTAATACTGGTGAAAACCGCCAGAGCCCGTTTTGGGCCTGGGACCAGATACGGCGCGCCGGAGACCAAAAGCTATGGACGCAAAAACCAAAACTGTCCTGATCGTGGAGGACAATGAGCTGAACATGAAGCTCTTCCACGATCTGTTGGACGCCCATGGCTACAATATCCTGCAGACCAAGGACGGCATGGAAGCGCTGGATATCGCGCGCGAACATCTTCCCGACCTGATCCTGATGGACATCCAGCTGCCGGAAGTCAGCGGTCTGGAAGTCACCAAGTGGCTCAAGGAAGACGATGCCCTGAAAGCCATTCCTGTCGTCGCGGTCACCGCCTTCGCCATGAAGGGCGACGAGGAAGTCATCCGCCAAGGCGGATGCGAGGCCTATATCTCCAAACCCATCTCGGTGACCAGCTTTCTGGAAACCGTGCGCCGTTTCATCGGATAACACGCCAGGACGGCCTCCCCAATGACCGCCAGAGTCCTCGTCGTCGATGACATTCTTTCCAACGTCAAGCTTCTGGAAGCGAAGCTGACGGCGGAATATTTCGAGGTCATCACCGCCTTCAACGGCCTGGAATGCCTGGCCAAGATGGAACAGGGTGTTCCGGACATCGTGCTGCTGGACGTGATGATGCCCGGCATGGACGGTTTTGAAGTTTGCCGCCGCATCAAATCCAATCCCAAGACCGCCCATATTCCGGTTGTGATGGTGACCGCGCTGGACCAGCCGTCCGACCGCGTCGCCGGCCTGGATGCGGGCGCCGACGATTTTCTCACCAAGCCGGTGGACGATGCCGCTCTGTTCGCGCGCGTCCGCAGCCTGGTGCGGTTGAAGATGATGACCGACGAGTTGCGCATGCGCGAGTCGACCGGTCAGGACATGGGTCTTCTGGATCCCGCCGAAACCTTCACCGAGAACAACCAGACCGGCCGCATCCTGGTGATCGAGGACCGTGTCGAGTCCGTGGCCTGGTTCTCCAACGCGCTTGCGCCCACCCATGAAGTGTCGTCCGTCGATACCTTCGAGGAAGCGCTGGTGCGCGTGAAGGGCGGCGATTTCGATTTGATCGTGGTGTCCTTAGGCATGCGTGGCTTTGACGGTCTGCGCCTTTGCTCGCAGCTTCGTTCCCTGCCGGAAGGCCGGCATGTGCCCATCCTGGTGGTGGTGTCGGACGGCGACCGCCGCAAGCTGACTCAGGCGCTCGAAATGGGCGTCAACGATTATCTGACCCGTCCGGTGGACAAGAACGAACTGGTGGCGCGCGTACGCACCCAGCTGCGCAAGAAACGCTATGCCGACCGCTTGCGCCACAATGTCCAGCTCAGCCTGGAAATGGCGATCACCGATCAGCTCACCGGCCTGCACAATCGCCGCTATATGAGCCGCCATCTCGACACACTGCTCTCCAATGCCCAGAAGAGTGGGCGCCCACTGGCCTTCGTCATCATGGACATCGATTTCTTCAAGCAGGTCAACGATACCCATGGCCATGACATCGGCGATGAAGTGCTGAAAGAATTTGCCACCCGCATCGCCGCCAATGTGCGCGGCATCGACCTGGCCTGCCGCTATGGCGGGGAGGAATTCGTGGTGGTGATGCCCGACACCGACCTGACGTTCGCCTATAACATCGCTGAGCGCCTGCGCCAGTCGATCGAGACCACCCCGGTCAAGATCAGCCGCGATCCCGGCCAGTTGAACATCACCATCTCCATCGGAATCGCCAAGTCCGAAGCGGCCGGCGACACCGCCGAGCAGTTGCTCCACCGCGCCGATCAGGCGCTGTATCGCGCCAAGCGTAGTGGCCGCAACAAAGTGGTCGCGGACGCTGCCTGACGCGGTCTTTTTGGCCGCTGGCGTCGTCGTGCCATCGCTCATGGACGCTTAAGTCCACCTCGCGCAGGCCTATCGAGTTTCGTCAGAGTCGTCTTCTTCGTCTTCCGGCGGCGCGTCTTGCTCTGCCGCCATCGCCGCCACACGGTCGATCACCGATAGCAGCAATTCCGGCTCGCGCGCGCCCGACACCGCCAACCGATTGCCGAAAATCATCGCCGGCACGCCGGTGACACCCATTTCATGCGCCAGCCGGTCTTCGCGCTCCACCATTGCGATGTCCGAATTGCTTTCCAGCATCCGCGCGATCTCCACCCCATCCAGGCCGCAAAGATCGGCGATATCGGCCAACACCCGGACATCGCCGATATCCTCACCATTCTCGAAATAGGCGATGAACAGGCGCTCCACCACTTCGTCCTGCACGCCATGGCCTTGCGCCCAACGGATCAGCCGGTGGGAATCGAGCGTGTCGGGGCGCCGCGCGATCGCCGCGAAATCGAACTCGATGCCGTCCTTGGCGCCTTCCGCGGCGATCAGTTTGTACATTTCCACAATTTTCATGGGATCGTTGCCGAACTTGGCGCGCATATAGGCGGCCCGGTCCGCGCCGCCCTTGGGCACCGTCGGGTCCAGGCGATAGGGCCGCCATTTCACGTCAAAGAGAATGTGAGGCCGCTGGGCGATAGCCCGCATCAGCCGCCGCTTGCCGATGAAGCACCAAGGGCAAGCCGTGTCGGAAACAACATCTATTTGCATCGCGGGATCTGTAGCATGCCCCAAGCGGGCCGGCATGGCTTACTTCAGCACCTGGCTGGTAATTTCGTTCTGGTCCGCGAAGACGCGCACCGAGGGCGCGCGCCCCTTTGTCTCAAGGTTGGCCGAGACGGGCACCAAGGCCTCGATCACCGTCATGCCTTGCGGCGGCGGGGTGGCGAGAAATTCCACCGTCAAAGTGCGGCCGTCGCCATGCATCACATGCAGGCGCGGCTTGGTCCAGCCGCCGGTCGGCACAGCGCCTTTGGCCTGCAACTGGATCGTGCCGTTCTTTTGGGTGGCGATCAGGCTGTCGATGCGAAACACGCGCTTGTCCGCCGCCGATACGGCAGACGATAGACAGGCCAGGACGATCGCGGCGGCGAGACAGGATTTCATGATGCGCGACTATAGTGGAGATTGGGGCAGCAAGAAGACGGCTGGACGCCCGCAGGGCCTTTGTTCAAACATCTAGTTCGCACCAGACAGGCACGTGATCGGACGGTTTCTCGCTGGCGCCGCGCACCTCCTTGTCGATGCCGGCCTTCTTCAAGCGGTCCAACGCCTGCGGCGACAGCAGCAAGTGATCGATACGGATGCCATTGTTGCGCTCCCATGACCCGAAATAATCCCAGAAGCTGTAATGACCGGGTTGGGGATGCAGCGCGCGGAAGGCGTCGGTGTAACCCAGATTTTCGATCCGGCGCAACGCGGCTTTGGATTCCGGCTGGAACAAAGCGTCCTTCAGCCAGGCTTTAGGATTTTTGGCGTCCTTGTCTTCCGGAATGATGTTGTAGTCGCCCATCAACACCACCGGCTCTTCGTTCCGGAGCAGCTTTTTGGCGTGAAGGCGCAAGCGCTCCAGCCAGGCCAGCTTGAAGTCGAATTTGGGGCCGGGAAAAGGATTGCCATTGGGCGCATAGATCGAGGCGACCCGCACCACGCCCTTATCGCCCGTGATCACCGCTTCCAGATATCGCGAATGCTCATCCAGCACGCCATCCTGCGCGGGCAGGCGCGGGGTGACGTCTTCCATCACCCGCTTGGACAGGATGGCAACACCGTTATAGCTTTTTTGTCCGTGTACGGCGCAGTTATAGCCCAGCGCCTCGAAGGCTTCGCGCGGAAAATTCTCGTCCACGCATTTGATTTCCTGCAGGGCTAGAATATCGGGATCCGCCGACTTCAGCCAGGCCAAGACCGGTTCCAGCCGCGCTTTGACGGAGTTCACATTCCAGGTGGCGATCTTCATTGGCTGTGCTTCCTAATCCAATCGCCGATCAATGCCAGAACGGTTGGCGCAATGGTCTGGTCAATCTGGGCATATTCGGCTGGAGCGCCGGTCTTGGTGGTTTGAAACAAATGGTTCAAGCCGGGCAACTCCAAGACAGTGGCATCGGGATTGCTTGCCAGCGCCGCGCGGATCGCGGCCAAATCTTCTTTCGGGGGAACCTGCAAATCCAGCGATCCGTTTATCGCCAGCACCGGACACGCAACCCGGCGCAGAGCCGGCACGGGATCATAGTCCAGGAAAAAGCGAAACCAGGGCATGGCGACCATGGCGGCATTGGCCGCGCGCTTGTCGGGAGGAACTCCGGCAGCCTCAAGCACCGCTTCCGCCTTTGCTTTTGCATCGGCGGAATCTGTCGAAGTCTTTACCGCCTCATAAAGCTTGCGATTCAGCGCAAGCGTCGATTCCAACTTGTCGGGCGTCGTGCCCATCGCTTGACCGATCAGGCGTTGCTGCATGTCCAGAATGTCCTCGCCCTTCAGGCCGGGTCCTGCCATCAGCACAATAAAAGCGATGGAAGGGTCCTGGGCTGCGATCATGGGCGCGATCAGGCCGCCTTCGCTGTGACCGATCAATCCGATTCTGTGCGGATTGATGGCCTTTATCTGTTTCAGATAGGCGATGGCGGCCTGGGTATCGGCGGCTGAATCGCGAATGGTGGCGGTCTTCAGATCGCCGCTGGATTTGCCCACGCCGCGCTTGTCCGCCCGCAACACCGCAATCCCCTGACGTGCTAAGGCGTCGGCCAATACCAAAAAGGGTCTGTGCCCCATCATGGCTTCGTCACGATCAAACGGACCGGAGCCCTGGATCAAAACCACCGCCGGAAACGGGCCATCGCCATCCGGCCGGGTGAGGGTGCCCGCCAGGCCTATGCCATCCGGTCCGTCAAAGACGATGTCCTCCGAGACATAGGGGTAGGGTGGTTTGGGGTCTTGAGGCCGCCGCGCGATTGGCGTTGGCGCGCCCTCCGCGCGCCGCGTCAGTGTGAGCGGTAAGGTCACGCGCTGTGCCCAGTGGCCGGTCATTGTCTTGCCGTCGCGCGAAAGCGTTGCCGTATAACGGCCTTGGACTGTCGGCGCATCGAATGTGACGCTATCGCCGTTGCGCGCGATGCTGGCAATCGGAATTTTCACGCCGCCCTGATCGAGGCTGGCCATGGTAGCGGTGGTTTTGCCATCGCTGGTATCGACACGCAGATTCATGCGTAAGCCAACGCCCCGGCGCGCTGACATCGCGCCATCCCAGTCTCCGGCAAGGCTGGCAACTTCGTCGGCCGCCGCCGGACCGATGCCGGTCAGCAACAAAGCCACTACCAGCAATGCCCGCATCGACTTGATCCGCAGTCAGACCGTGAAACTCGTGCCGCAGCCGCAAGACGCGGTGGCGTTGGGGTTGTTGACCTTGAAGGCCTGCCCGATCAGGTCGTCGGTGAAATCGATCTCCGCGCCGGCCAGGAAATCCAGCGACACCGGATCGATCAGGACCTTAGCGCCATCCTTTTCCACCACCAGATCCTCGTCCAATTGGGCGTCATCCAGGGCGAAATTATACTGAAAGCCCGAACAGCCGCCGCCCGTAACCGCCACTCTGAGCGCGGTCGGATTAGGCTCCGCCTTTAGGATCTCGCGGATCCGCTTGGCGGCGCGGTCGGAAAGCGTGACAGGCATGGCGGTCATCGGCACTCTTGCAGTCTGGGGTGCACCCTCTATGTAGTCCTGGACATGGCCGAAACCAACCCTGCCGATTCTAGGCCTTTGGGGCGTCTTTTGGGGCCCGTCGTCAGCCCACCCGGGCCGCATGCCCCCTATGCCGCAAGACCCCAGACCAGCCGCGGGCGCTTTTTTGCGGAACCGGAAAGCGCTACCCGCAGCTGCTACAGCCGCGACCGCGACCGCATCATCCATTCCACCGCCTTCCGCCGCCTCAAGCACAAGACCCAGGTCTTTGTGCAGCATGAAGGCGATTATTACCGCACCCGGCTGACTCATTCGCTGGAAGTGGCGCAGCTGGCGCGCAGCTTGGCGCGCACGCTTGAGGCCGATGAGGATTTGGCCGAAACCGTGGCCCTGGCGCATGATCTGGGCCACACCCCGTTCGGCCATGCCGGTGAAGAGGCGTTGGATGCGGTGACCAAGGAGATTGGCGGTTTCGACCACAATGCCCATGCGCTTCGGCTGGTCACCAAACTGGAACATCGCTACGCCGATTTTGACGGGCTGAATCTGACTTGGGAAACGCTGGAGGGGCTCGTCAAACACAATGGTCCTTTGATTGACCCCTTGCGCCCTTTGCCCGGCCCGATCGCCAGTTTCGACAAACGCTGGCCGTTGGAGCTTTCGACCTGGCCAAGTTTGGAAGCCCAGCTTGCCGCTTTGGCCGACGATATCGCCTATGTCAGTCACGACATCGATGACGGTTTGCGCGCCGGCATCTTCACCATCCAAGACCTGACTCACGCCCCCTTGGCGGGCGATCATGTCAAAGGCGTTTTGGAGCGGCATGGCGAACTGGAACTGTCACGCTTCATCGGCGAATTGATCCGTACCCTGATGAGTGAGCTGATGGAGGATGTGCTGGACCAGACCCGCGCCAATCTCGCCGGCGGGGCTTTCGCCTCCGCGCAGGCCCTGCGCGCCGCGGACAAGGCCATGGCGGCTTTCTCCCCGGGGGGCCTTGCGCGGCTGAAAGCGCTCAAGGCCTTTCAAATGCAGAATATGTACCGCCATCCCCGCATCACCGCTTCCATGACCCGGGCTCAGGCGGTGGTGAGCGACCTGTATCAAGCCTTTGTCGCCGATCCTGGTTTCCTGCCACCGGACTGGGCGTACGCCGCGCGGCAGGCTGTGCCGGGTACGGTGGCGCGGGACTATATCGCCGGGATGACCGACCGCTTCGCCCTGGCCGAATACACCCGCGTGTTTTCAACGGAAATCCAGCTTTAGTTCGGAGTGATTCGCCGCGCCGCCGGTGCTAAGATCGCCGCCGGCAGATTCGGGAACCACGGCTTTGGCGAATTTCGATCGCGGTGTTTACGAGCCCAGGGATGAAGCGCGGGTGTTCGACGGCTCCGAGGAAGAAGATGACGTCGAAGGCTCGCGCCTTCCGCTTTTGATCGTGCTGGCCTTGTTGGTGCTGGCGATGTTCGCTGGCGTGGTGTGGCTGGCCTATACCCAAGGTGTGGCGCGCGGCCGTGGCGAGACGCCCGTCCTGACAGCGGCAGCGGGCCCGGAGCGGGTTGCGCCCCAGGAAGGCGGCGGTACCGTGCCCTATCAAGGCTTCAAGATTTACGAGCAGCCCGCGCCGGCCGACGACGGCGCCGATGCCGCTCCGCCTGTTGCGGTAGAACCCAAACCTGCGCCGCAGCCGCAAGCCGCTGCCGTCACACCGCCGCCTGCGGCCAAGCCCGCGCCCGCCGCGCCTGCGCCCAAAACCGTTGCCGCCTTGATCCAACAAGCCAATGGCGTGCCGCAAGCCAAGCCGGCACCGCCCAAGCCGACCGCCGCTCCCACGATAGCCAATCCCGCGACAGCCAATCAAAATGCCGCCACCGGTGCCCCGCGCGCCTTGACGCCCCCGGCGCAAGTTGCGGCCGCGACGCCGACCCCAAAACCCGTGGCCGCTGCCGCCACAGGCGGCTATGCGCTGCAGATCGGCTCCTACAAGTCCCAGGCCGACGCCGCGACTGCTTGGCGGATCTATCGGGCCAGGCATGCCGCGCTGCTGTCGGGCTATGCCGAGAATGTCCAGCAGGTGGACTTGGGCGAAAAAGGCACCTGGTACCGGCTGCGGATTGGCGGACCGTCCGACCGGGAAGCGGCGATCGCCCTTTGCGATCGGCTGAAAGCCGACGGCGGTGCGTGTCTGCTGAGTAGATAGCCATGCCCAGTCGCGCGATTTACGGATGCGCCGGCGCCAGCCTGTCGACGGCGGAACGGGATTTTTTCCGCCAGACCCAGCCCTGGGGCTTTATTCTGTTCGCACGTAACATTAGCGACTCAGTGCAAGTTAAAGCGCTTGTTGAACAATTGCGCGAAACCGTAAACGACCCCAAGGCCCCCGTGCTGATCGACCAGGAAGGTGGCCGGGTGGCGCGGTTGAAGCCGCCAACCTGGCCCGCCCGCCCGCCCGCCGCCCGGTTCGGTGCTCTGTACGCGGACAATCCCGAAGCCGCCCGCGAGGCGGCCTATCTCAATGCCCGGCTGATCTCCCATGACCTGTTCAGCTTGGGTATCAATGTGGACTGCCTGCCGGTGCTGGATGTGCCGGCGCCTGGCGCCCACGATATTATCGGCGACCGGGCTTTTGCCGGCGATCCGGCCACCGTCATCGCGCTGGGAAAGGCCCAGATCGAAGGGCTGATGGACGGGGGCGTCTTGCCGGTGATGAAGCATATTCCCGGCCATGGCCGGGCAGGGGCCGACAGCCATCTGGCGCTGCCCCGCGTCACGGCGAGCGCCGAGGAACTCTCCGCCAGCGACTTTGTGACTTTTCGCAGCCTTGACCAATGCCCGATCGCCATGACCGCGCATGTCATCTATGAGTCGATTGATCCACAGCGTCCTTGCACCACCAGCCCCAAAGTCATTCGGGATGTGATACGCGGTGAGATAGGATTTGATGGGCTGCTGATGTCGGACGACCTTTCCATGAAGGCGCTCGACGGGCCTTTGTCGGTGCGCGCCAAACAGGCCCAATTCGCGGGCTGCGACCTGGTGCTTCACTGCAATGGCGATATGGATGAAATGCGCGACGTGGCATCGGAGGTGAAGCAATTGGAGGGTCAAGCGGCAAGGCGCAGCCGGCATGCCTTGTCTCAGCTCGCCGTGCCGTCCGGTCTTTCGGTTGCGGCCGGACCCTTCGACCCCGCCGCCGCCCAGGCGCGCCTGGAATCTTTGCTGGGAGGGTCGGCATGACGGCCGCCGAGCAAGCCGAGACTTTCGACGAATTCGAATCGACCGCCATCTTCGCCGACGATCAGGCGCTGCGGGTCGCGGTGGACGGTTTTGAAGGCCCGCTGGACCTGCTTCTGACTCTGGCGCGCAACCAGAAGGTCGACATCGCCAAGATCTCGATTCTCAAGCTGGCCGATCAGTATCTGGAGTTCATCGAAAGCGCCAAACAGCTGAATCTGGAATTGGCGGCCGACTATCTGGTGATGGCGGCGTGGCTGGCCTATCTGAAATCCCGCCTGATCCTGCCGCAGGAAAAAGGCCCCGATGGCGAACCCACCGCCGACGAAATGGCCACCCGTTTGCGTTGGCGTTTGCAGCGGCTGGACGCCATGCGCGCCGCTGCCACCCGGCTTTTGGGGCGCGAGCGGCTGGACCGCGACGTGTTCGGTCGCGGCGACCCAGAGCCGATCAATGTGATCAAGCTGCGGACCTACAAGGACACGATGTACGACCTTTTGACCGCCTATGCCGCCGACCGGGTGCGCAGGCTGGGCGGCAAGGCCTATCGTCCGGAAATGGCCCCCGTGCTGCATATTGAAGAAGCGCGTGAGCGGCTGGAACGGATGCTGGGCAAGATTTCCGATTGGAGCGCCCTAACGCGGCTGCTGCCGTTCGAATGGTCCGGCGGGACCCGGCGGCGTTCGGCGGTGGCCTCGACCCTGCTAGCGGCCTTGGAGCTGGCCCGGGATGGCAAGGTGGAGATTCAGCAGATGGCCCCCTTCGCCGAAATTTTTGTGCGGGACCGGGAGCCATCCGCCAATCCGGCAACGGCCTCCAATTAGGGCCGGGAGGAACAGACATGAGCAGCGTAGCCAAGATGATTGAGACGATCGAAACCCAAATGGATGCCCAGCAGGCCAATCCCGAACATCTCAGGATGGTCGAGGCGCTGCTGTTCGCAGCTTGCGAACCCCTGGACATAAAGGCGCTGTCAACATCCCTGCCGGAGGGCGCGGACGTGCCGGGGCTTTTGAAAGAGCTTCAAGAAACTTATGAGAATCGCGGTGTAACACTTTGTTGTGTCGCCGGAAAATACCAGTTCCGTACCGCCAGTGATCTGGCGTTCCTGCTGCGCAAGGAACAGCCCGAACAGAAGCGCCTGTCCAAAGCCGCGATCGAGACCTTGTCTATCATCGCCTATCATCAGCCCGTCACCCGGGCCGAGATCGAGGATATTCGGGGCGTGGCCATGTCCAAGGGTACCATCGACATGCTGATGGAGATCGGCTGGATCAAGATTAGGGGCAGGAAGCGCACCCCCGGCCGCCCGGTCACCTACGGCACCACCGAGGCTTTCCTGGTCCAGTTCGGGCTGGAAAGCGTGGCGCACCTGCCGGGGATCGATGAACTCAAGGCCGCCGGCTTTCTGGAAGCCATGCCGCCTTCGGGCTTTGACGTGCCCAATCCGTCCGAGGAGCTAGGGCCGGACGAGGACCCCTATACTGGGGAGGAGCCGGAAGATTTGGCTACCGGCTCGCCTCACTTGGACGAAGCCTGAACCCCGATAGGCACGAGGGATTTTGGTCGATGGGCAGGAGCGCGCGCGGAGCGTGCTCAACGCACGTGAGCACGCGCGACGAACCCAGCGGCCAAAAGACCCGTGCCCTTTAAGGCGCTTCGGCAGCCGCTTTCATCTTGTCCATTGCCGCCTGGAAGCGAACCTTGCGCCCTTCATAGGCGTCGGTCCGCGCCTTCTGATCGGGCAGCCCCGCCTGGTTCCAGATAAAGCTATAAACCAGCCGCGAATGACCTGCGTCCACCGGCTCGATCGCCATGGTGCCGTGATAGAAGATGGGGCTGAAGGGCTGGGCATAGGTGTAGGAGCGGCTGGTCCGCGCCACCACATTCTCCACCAGGTTGGCGGTGGCGGTGATGATGGTGCGTACCGAGCCCAATTCTCCCTTGCCCGAATTGATGGTGCAGCCTTTCACCTCAAGATATTTGGCAATGGCGCACCAATCATTGCCGCCGACCCGCTCCCAGGCCACATCGGCGGGTTTGGCGATGTCGGCGGTAAGGGTCAAGGTAACCCAGTCCGCCGGTTGCGGGGTTTGTGCTTGTACCTGCGTCACGCCGAGCACCAGCAGTGTCGAAGCCATCAAGATTTTCTTCATTGTTCCTCCTCCAGTTCAACTATTCGTTTCTTGGCCATCTGCAGCACATCTTGTCATCCCCGGCGAGCATCGCGGCTCTGACGCGATGCGAGGGAAGGGGACCCAGGCGGATCGATCAGGCCCAGTCTTCCCACCTGGGTTCCCTTCCCCTCGCGTTGCTGGCGCATCGCTCGGCCGGGAATGACAGGAAAGCTAATCTTCCAATTCCACCACCACCGCCTCGCCATTTTCCAGTGCGATGGCCAGATCGCCTTTTCGCAAGGCGATGGCGTCCTTGCCGAACACCTCATTGCGCCAGCCTTGCAAAGCGGCAACGCCATCATCCTCATTGGCGGCCAAACGTTCAATGTCCTCGGCATTGGCGATCAGGCGCGGCGCCACGCCCGCGGCCTCGGCCCGCAGCCGCAGCAAGGTCTTGAGCAGGTCCATCACCGCCGGCGAGGGTTCGCGGCGGCGGCGCTGCTTGCTGTCGGCCATGATGTCTTGAGGCGGTGAGGCGGTGAGGCCAAAGGCGATGGCCTCGGTCAATCCCTTGCCCAGTTTGGAATTGGCGAAGCCCTTAGGCACGGCGCGGATGCGCTCCAGGCTTTCGGGCGTTTCGGGTGGGTGGGCGGCAATTTCGGTCAGAGCTTCGTCTTTCAGCACCCGTCCGCGCGGAATGTCGCGCGCCTGGGCTTCGCGTTCCCGCCAGGCGGCCAGTGCCGCCAGCACCGCCAGGAAACGCTTGTTGGTGGTGCGGGGTTTGAGCCGCTTCCAGGCCATTTCCGGTTCCAGCCTGTAAAGGCCGGGATCCTGCAGCGCCGCCATTTCTTCCTGCACCCAGGAGGCGCGCCCGGTTTTTTCCAGCTTGGCCTTCATCCATTCATAGATGACGCGCAGATGGGTGACATCGGCCAGGGCATATTCCAGCTGCCGCTTGCTCAAGGGGCGATGACTCCAATCGGTGAAGCGGGCCGACTTGTCGATCTCCACATGCGCGATTTTGCGCGCCAGCGTTTCATAAGATGCGGCATCGCCGAAGCCGCACACCATCGCCGCCACCTGGGTGTCGAACAAAGGATCGGGTAGCACGCCGCCCTGCAGGAAAAAGATTTCGATATCCTGACGCGCCGCATGCAGCACCTTCACGATGCCGGGCCGGCGGATCAGGTCATAGAAGGGCGTCAGATCCATGCCGCCTGCCAGGGGATCGATGATCGCTTCGACACCCGGCGCCGCGACCTGGATCAGGCACAGTTTGGGATAATAGGTTTGGTCGCGCAGGAATTCGGTGTCCAGCGCCAGATAGGGCGCCTGCGCCAGTTCCGTGACAAAGGCGGCTAGCGCCTCGTTATTCTCAATGATCCGCATGAGGTTCCTGATAGCGGATTCGCCCTGAAAATGGGGATTTTTCGGATTGCGCTTCCGGGCGCTTGACATGCAACTAAATGGTTGCATATAGTCCGGTCATGGTTGCCGATGAAGACAAAGTGTTCAAAGCCCTTGCCGACGACAGCCGGCGTCAACTGCTGGACCGGCTGCGCCGCAAGAACGGCCAGACGCTGTCGGAACTCTGCCAGGGCCACGATATGAGCCGTCAGGCGGTGACCAAGCATCTCAATTTGCTGGAGGAGGCCAATCTGGTCGCCACCACCAAACGAGGCCGCGAAAAACTGCACTACCTCAACCCCGTCCCCATCAACGAAATCTATATGCGCTGGATCGGCAAGTTCGAGCATGGCCGCGTCCAGGCGCTCCACAATCTCAAACAGGCTTTACAGGAGAAAGATCAATGACCGCCCCCCAAACAGAATTCCTCTATACCACCTACATCAAGTCCACGCCGCAAAAGGTGTGGGACGCCATCACCACACCCGAATTCGCCCGCCAATATTGGGGGAATGCCAATGTTTCGGACTGGAAGCCCGGCTCCAAATGGGAGCATGTCACCAGCGAGGGCGCCGTGCGCGTGACAGGCGAAATCCTGGAAAGCGTTGCACCCAAGCGCCTGGTGCTGAGCTGGGTCGATCCCGGCAAGGCCGCCGACAAATCGGAATATTCGCGCGTCGCCTTCGAGATCGAGATGGCTGGAGACGTTGTGCGTCTGGACGTTCTCCACAACCAGCTCAAACCCGGTTCGGAGATGGCAAGGGGTATTTCGAACGGCTGGCCGCGGGTGCTGTCCGGCCTCAAGAGCTTCCTGGAAACCGGCATGGGGCTCAACATCGCTTGCGCCTCGCAGCGGGCCAGGGTGGCGTAATCGAAAAGGGCTGGTTCTCGCCCACCTGCTGCACCCGGAGGTTTGTGCGGACGCCATTCGCCACTGGCTGGGATTGAAGGGTTTGCTCAAAGCTGCTGACGCTGACCTCGCTGCCGCCGAACAAAGCTTCTGAGATTACGCGGCATGACGCGAAAAACCGGCCAAAACGGGACGGCGGCAAGCCTGCGGGGGCGCCCTTGACCAACCCCCTATAAACCGCCAAAAACCCTGCGTTTTCTTCGGATTATGGCTGGAATTTCATCATGCATGCCTATCGCACCCACACCTGCGGCCAGCTTCGCAAGGCCGATGTCGGCTCAAGCGTGCGTCTGTCGGGCTGGGTCAACCGCCGGCGCGATCATGGCGGGCTGATCTTTCTGGATCTGCGCGACCATTACGGCGTCACCCAATGCGTGATCGAGCCGGATGCGGCCGCCTTCGCGCTGGTGGACACGGCGCGCTCGGAATGGGTGCTGACGCTGACCGGCAAGGTGGTGGCGCGCAGCGCCGAGACGGTGAACAAGGATCTGGCCACCGGTGAGGTGGAGCTTCGCATCGAGCAGGCCAGCGTGCAGAGCAAGGCCCAGGAATTGCCGCTGCCGGTGTTCGGCGATCACGACTATCCGGAAGAGACGCGGCTGACCTACCGCTTTTTGGACCTGCGCCGCGAGCGGCTGCACAAGAACATCATGCTGCGGGCGAACGTCATCACCTCCATTCGCCGCCGCATGATCGAACAAGGCTTCACCGAATTTCAGACCCCGATCCTCACCGCTTCCTCGCCGGAAGGGGCGCGCGACTTTCTGGTGCCGTCGCGCCGCTATCCCGGCCAGTTCTACGCCCTGCCGCAAGCCCCGCAGCAGTTCAAGCAGTTGATCATGGTGTCGGGTTTTGACCGCTATTTTCAGATCGCGCCTTGCTTTCGCGACGAGGATGGCCGCGCCGACCGTTCGCCGGGCGAATTCTATCAGCTCGATCTGGAAATGAGCTTTGTCACCCAGGACGATGTCTTCGCCGCCGTCGCGCCGGTGCTGGCGGGGGTATTCGAGGAATTCGCCAATGGCAAGGCGGTGACCAAGCCGCCCTTCATTCGCATTCCCTATGCCGAAGCGATGCTGAAATACGGCACCGACAAGCCCGACCTGCGCAATCCGATCGAGATCGTGGATGTCAGCGAGGTTTTCTCCCGCGCCGAGGTCGAGTTCAAAGCCTTCAAGAACAAGACGGTGCGCGCCATCCCCGCCCCCGGCGGCGCCTCCCAGCCGCGCAGCTTTTTCGACAAGCTGAATGAGTGGGCGCGCGGCGAAGGCGCGGCGGGCCTGGGATATATCCAATTTGAGGAAGAGGGTGGGGTGCTGGCGGGCAAGGGCCCCATCGCCAAATTCATTCCCGCCGGCGTTCTGGCCGATATGGCCAAGGTTGCAAAGGTAAAGGCGGGCGACGCCTTGTTCTTCTCGGCCGACGCCAAATCCGACCGTGCCGCAACCATCGCCGGCATGGCGCGCACCCGCATCGGGCGCGAACTGAACCTGATCCCCGACGGCGAATACAAATTCTGCTGGATCGTGGATTTCCCCATGTATGAGTGGAATGAGGACGACAAGAAGATCGACTTCTCGCACAATCCCTTCTCGATGCCGCAATTCGACCGGGAGAAATTCCTCGCGCTCGACCAGAACGACCATGAGACCATTCTGGGGCTGAAAGCCTATCAGTACGACATTGTCTGCAACGGCTATGAACTGTCATCGGGTGCGATCCGCAACCACGATCCCGATGTGATGTTGAAAGCCTTCGAGATCGCCGGCTATGCACGCGCGGAAACCGAAGAAAAGTTCAAGGGCATGATCAACGCCTTCCGCCATGGCGCCCCACCGCATGGTGGCACCGCGCCGGGCATCGACCGCATCGTGATGCTGCTGGCGGGCGAGGAAAATCTACGCGAGGTCACCATGTTCCCCATGACCCAATCGGCCCAGGACCTGTTGATGAATGCGCCCAGTCCGGCCTCGCCCAAGCAGCTCAAGGAGCTGCATCTGAAGATCGTTTATCCTGAAAAATGATCCCGGGCCTGCTATAAAGTCCGCATGGGCGAAGTGGGTCTTCCGGTTCCGGGACGCGAATGCGGCGGCTGCACCGTCTGTTGTGTGCTGCTTGAAATTCAGGAGCCGTCCATCGCCAAGCCCGCAGGCGTTGCCTGCCGGCATTTGGTGGAAGGCGTAGGCTGCGCCATCCATGCCACGCGCCCAGATGTCTGCCGCACTTGGATGTGCGGCTGGCGCCTGATACCCGGCTTGTCGGATGAATGGCGTCCAGATCGTTCCGGTATCCTGATCTACCAGACCCCCTGCCATGAGCCGGGATTCCTTTCCACCGCGTTTATCCTATGCTTGATGCGCGGCACCGAGCATCTCAAAGACATGGGCCTGTTGGGTTTTGTGCAGCATTGCGTCACGACAGGCGTACCACTCTATCTGTCGCTGCATCTGGGAGGACCGCAACGAGAGCACAGGTTTTTGAATCGCCTGCTCGCGCCCCTGGTGCAGAAAAATGACGGGGACGGCTTCATTGCGGCGCTGCGCTGGGTCATGGAAGACCAGTCCGGCGCCGGTTCGGCTTTTCGTCCGCGTCTTTGATGTCGTGGAAGGTTGCTGGCCCCCCGGCATGGGGCTCAGTTCCGCCTGTCGCTCAGTTTAATTTCTCGCCAAGCCGCTTGATGCTGTCGGCGATCAACCCGCCGGCGCGGGCCTCGTCCAGCCGGGCGGCAATCAGCTTCTGGGCGGCGTTTACCGCGGTGTCGGCAGCCAGCGAACGAATCTCGTTCAGGGCGGCGGCTTCGGCCTGGGCGATCTTGTCCTGGGCCGCAGCTTGGCGGCGGGCGATCTGCTGGGTCAGGGCCATGCGGGAATCCTTGGCGAATTGTGCGGCTTCCGCCTTGGCGGCGTCCACGATGGACTGGGCTTCTGCTTCGGCCCCTGCGGCGCGCTTCTGGAAATCCACGAGCAGTTGGGCGGCTTCGGCGCGCAGGCGCTTGGCTTCCTCCAGCTCGGCGGCGATCACGGCGGCGCGCTGATCCAGCATCTTGCCGATCATGGAGGGCACCCCTTTCCATACCAAAAGGCCGACCACGATCAAAAAGCCGACGATTTCCCAGGTATGATGATCGGAAAGCAATTCTGTCACGGTCTAGCTCCCCACCGCCTTGGCGGCGTCTTCATTGGAGACCTTATCGCCGGTCAGCCGCTCGACAATGGCGATGGCGGCGTCGCGCGCCGCTTCCGTCACATGCGCCTTGGCGGTCTGGCGGGTCTGGGCGATGCGGACATCCGCCGCCGCCATGGCTTTGGCGGCTTCGGCATCGGCTTCCGCCTTGGCCTTGACGATCTCGGCGTTCAGCTTCGAGCGTGTCTCATCAGCCAGGGCATTGGCGCGGGCCCGTGCCGTGGCCAGCGCCGTTTCATAAGCGCTTTGCGCCGCTTCGGCCTGCTCACGCGCTTTGCCGGCTTGCGCGATGGCGCCATTGATCGCGCCGCGGCGTCCGGTGATGGCGGCATTGATTTTGGGCCCCGCCACCTTCCACAGCACCGTGAACAGAAACGCGAAGCATATCGCCAGCCAGAACAACTGGCTGGGAAACGTGCTCGTGTCGAACGGCGGAAAGCCTCCCTCTTTCTCGGGGGCTCCCGTCGTCTCGGTGTGGGCGGTCTCCTCGGCCATTCTGGTCTTACGTGAACAGGATGATCAGCGCGATGACCAGACCGAACAGGCCGGTCGCTTCGCACAGCGCGAAGCCCAACAGCAGGTTGGTGGTTTGACTCGCCGCGGCGCCCGGATTGCGCAGTGCGCCCGACAGATAGGAGCCGAACACGTTGCCGATGCCGATACCGGCGCCGACCAGGGCGATACAGGCAATACCCGCACCGATCATTTTTGCAGCTGCAAGTTCCATTTTAAGTCCCTTCTAGGTTTCAGTGTTTAGTGGTGATCGTGAAGATGAAGTGCTTCGTTGAGATAGATGCAGGTGAGGATCGCGAAGACATAGGCCTGCAGGAACGCCACCAGCAGTTCCAACAGCATGATCGCGACGATCAGCAACATGGGCGCGATGGCCAAGGGTGCCCAGGCGCCCGCCGCGCCCAGCGACACCACGAAGCCGGCGAACACCGCCAGCATGGTATGGCCCGCCAGCATGTTGGCAAACAGACGAACCGAAAGGCTGATAGGGCGGGTGAGGAAGGAAATCACCTCAATCGGGATCAGCAGGATCAGCAGATACCAGGGCGCGTGCGGCACGAACAGCTTGAGGAAGCCGATACCGTGCTTCATGAAGCCGACCACGATCACCATGCCCACCACCAGGCAAGCCAGTGCCAAGGTCACGGCAATCTGGCTGGTGACGGTGAAGCTGCCTGGCACCATGCCGAAGAAGTTGCTGCACAGGACGAAGATGAAGAGCGTGAAGACGAAGGGGAAGTATTTTAGCCCGTCTTCCCCGGTCGCCGAATGGATCATGTTGGCGACGAATTCGTAGGACAGTTCCGCCATCGACTGACCTCGGGTCGGCACCAGGCGGTTCGGTTTCACGGCCAGGCTGAGGAACAGCGACGAGACCAGGGCTACCACAATCATCAGCAGCGCCTGGTTGGTGAAATAGATGGGATGACCCGCAAGGTGCAGCACCGGCTCGGCGATGAGCGGCTTGATGGCGAACTGCTCCATCGGGTTCATGGCCACGGACTATTTCTCCTCGGGCTTCGATGCGGCTTTTGCCGCAATCTCGGCGTTGATCTCAGTTGCTGCGCGCATCACGTTGCGGATACCTGCCGCCGCGCCCAAGATGAAAAACACAATCAAAAAGACCGGCCGGGTGTGAAAGCCGAAATAGCTTAGCAGCCAATCGATCCCCCACCCCAGTCCACCCCCGACCAGCAGCGCCGCCACCAGTTCGGTGGCGAAGCGGCTCGCGATCCCCGCTTGCGACCGCGGCGGGCGTTTGGCGCCGGCCGCTTGCCGCTTTTGGGCTTCGTCCAGCCGTTTGCCCAGGTCGGTCAGCCGTTGCGGGTCCGGAGCCGTCAAAACCGTCTCCCCAAGTCCGAAAAAGCTAACTGAAACCGGCCTTCACGGCGCTTCGAAGGCGGGCGGACCATAGGTTTGCCCATTTTGGGTGTCAAGAACGATAGGGTGGCACAACAGGTTGATTTTGCTGCGAAAAACTCCCGCCGCGCATTATGTCGCGCGAATTTTCGCAAGCGCAGCAGCAATTGCCGCGAATCTGCTCCCTTCCGGGCCGCCAGGACTATTCCGCCGCGATCTTCTCGGCTTCCGAAAGGCTCACCGAAACCAGCTGGCTGACGCCGCGCTCCGTCATGGTCACCCCAAACAGCCGGTCCATCCGGCTCATGGTCAAAGCGTGGTGGGTGATGACCAGGAATCGCGTGCCCGACATCTCGGTCATCCGGTTCAGCATGTTGCAGAACCGTTCGACATTGGCGTCGTCCAGCGGCGCGTCCACTTCGTCCAGCACGCAGACCGGCGCAGGGTTCACCAGGAACACCGCGAAGATCAGCGCCATGGCGGTCAGCGCCTGTTCGCCGCCCGACAAAAGCGCCAGCGACTGCAGCCGCTTGCCCGGCGGGCGGGCAAAGATTTCCAATCCGGCTTCCAGCGGGTCCTCGGACTCGGTGAAGGTCAGCTTGGCTTCGCCGCCCTCGAACAGCTTGGTGAAAAGCTGCTGGAAGTTGGTGTTGACCTTCTCGAAGGAGGCCAGCAGCCGCTCGCGGCCTTCTTTGTTCAGGCTCTGGATGCCGCGGCGCAGCCGGTCGATCGCTCCGGTCAGATCGTCACGATCGGCCACCAGGGCGGTCAGGCGGGTTTCCTGTTCGACGGCTTCTTCCTCGGCACGCAGGTTGACGCCGCCCAGCTGCTCGCGTTCCTGCTTGAGGCGCTCGACGCGCTTTTCCGCCTGTTCCAGTGGCGGCAATTCCTCGTTGTCCTTGATTTCGGCGCGCTCCGCCAAGTCCGACGGCGCACATTCCAGTTCGTCGTGAATGCGGGTCTTGAGTTCCTCGATACGCTGGCTGGCGGCTTCCGACAGGGCCTGGGCGCGGGCGCGGTCCTCACGCGCGGAAGACAAGGCCGCATCGGCCGATTTGGCATGCTTGTCGGCTTCCGCCAGCACGCTCTCGGCCCGTTGGCGTGCGTCCGACGCCTGGTTGCGCGCCGCTTCCGCGGTGGCGATTGCATCCAGCAAGGCGCTGCGCTTTTGCGCGATCTGTTCGGGCACCTGTTCGGCGCCCGTCAATTCACCGGCCAGTTCTTCCTGGCGGCGCGCCAGTTCGGCGATGTGATTCTGCGCGTCATCCTTGCGCGTGTTCCAGCGGGTTTGTTCGTCGCCGATAGTGGTCAAGCGTGCGCGCCGGACTTCGCCTTCACGCCGCAGGGCTTCCAGCGCGCCGCGCGCTTCGCTGGCCTTGGTGCGGGCGTCAGCGGTTTTGCCGCGCGCCTCTGCGACTTGCTGGTTGAGCGCCAAGCCGTCCCCGAGCTCTTCCAGGCCCGCGGCGGCGGCGGCAAAAGATTCTTCGGCCGCTTCCACCGACTGGGTGAGGCGGCGGATCTCGGATTCCAGCGAGGCAAGCTGGGACGCCCGCTCGGCGGCGGCACGGGCGGCGCGGGTGGCTTGATCCTGCGAGCCGATCAGCGCCTGCTCGGCGTTGCGTTCATCCTGCTCGGCGGCGCGCAAGGCCTCGCGCGCCGCTTGGGCGGTATCTTTTGCGGCGGAATATTCCGCAAAACGTGCGGCGCGGACGGTCTTGGCTTTTTCGACATCGCCTTCCAGGGCGCTGAGCCGGTTGCGCTGTGCCAGGCGCTGCGCCGCCAGCGAAGGGGCGTCGGCGCTGGCGACAAAGCCGTCCCACCGCCACACGTCGCCGCGCGCCGAAACCAGCCGCTGACCGGGCTTGAGTTGAGCTTGCAGGCTGGCGCCTTGATCGGGAAATACCAGACCGGTCATGGCCAAGCGGCGAGCCAGGGCAGGCGGCGCCTTGACGAAATCACCAAGCGATTTGCTGCCGCCCGGCAGAGCAGGATCGAAATCAAAGGCGCCCAGGTCGCGCCAATGATGCGGCGAGGAATTGTCCAAGGGCGCCTGAAGGTCATCGCCCAGGGCGGCGGCCAGCGCGGCCTCGTATCCGGATTGCACTTTGACCGCGTCCACCAGCGGCGGGAACAGGCCTTCGCCTTCTGGGTGTAACAGATCGCTCAGCGCCTTTACTTCGGCACACAGACGCTGCACCTCGCGTTCGGCCGCTTCCAAAGGACCGCGCGCGGTATTTTCCGCCGCTTCGGCTTCATGGAATTGGGCGCGCGCCTGCGCCGCCGCAGCGCGCGCCGTGCCGGACGTGCTGCGGGCGCGTTCGGTTTGGTCTTCGGCGGCGTGAACGTCGGGGGCAGCCTTGGCGCTTGTGAGTGCCGCATCCAGGCGGGCCTGGGCGTCTTTCAACTGACCGGCGCCGCTGTCGCGCAAAGCGGCGGCCAGGCCCTGACCGCGTTCCAGGCTGGCTTTCTTGGCGTTCCAGTCCGCCAGCTCGGCGGTGAGACGCTCCAGCAGCCTTTCAGTTTGCGCTAGGCTTTCGGACATTTGCGCGGCCAATTGCTCGGCTGCCGCCAAATCTTCGCCCGCGCTTTGACTGGCGGTGCTCAGCGTGCGGGTTTCACGCTCCAGATCGGCCAGGGCGCTGTCGGCATCGTGCTGCAGCAAGCGTTCGCGCTCGGCATCGGCATCGGCTTGGGCGATCAATTGACGGATGCGCTGGGCGGCTTCGCGGGCGCGGCTCTCTTCGGCGTCCAGCTGTTCGCGCTGGGCGATCAAGCGATGATGCGCCGCGCCGCGTTCCGCTTCGCTTTGGCGCAAGGGCGGCAGGACGGTGGCGGCGTCACTTTGCGCGGTGGAGGCCCGCGCTGCCGCATCGGTGGCGGTGGCGACCTGCGCCGCGGCGTTGGCCAGCTCCCCGGCGGCCAGGGCGGAACGCGCCTCGGCGGCGGTCCAGCGCAGATAATGCGCCAAGGCTTCCGCCTTGCGGATATGGCCGGAAAGATTGCGATAGCGCGAGGCCTGCCGCGCCTGGCGCTTAAGGCTGGCGAGCTGGCCTTCCACTTCGCGGATGACGTCTTCCAGCCGCGACAGATTGGTTTCGGCGGCCCGCAGGCGCAATTCGGCTTCATGGCGGCGCTGATGCAATCCGCCGATGCCGGCGGCTTCTTCCAGGATGGCGCGCCGCGCCAAGGGCTTTTGCGAAATCAAAAGACCGATCTGCCCCTGGCGCACAAAGGCGGTCGAGCCCGCACCCGAAGAGGCGTCGGCAAAAAAGATCTGCACATCGCGCTGGCGCACATCGCGGCCATTGATGCGATAGACGCTGCCGGCCTCGCGCTCGATGCGGCGCGAAATCTCGATCGTGTCGAACTCGTTATAGGGGCTGCCCGCGGTACGGTCATTGTTGTCGATGAACAGCGTGACTTCCGCGACATTGCGCGCCGGCCGCCCCGCCGAGCCGGCGAAGATCACATCGTCCATTTCGCTGCCGCGGATGGAGGAGGGGCGGGTTTCGCCCATCACCCAGCGCAAGGCGTCGAACAGATTGGATTTGCCGCAGCCATTGGGACCGATCACGGCGGTGAGGCCGGGCTCGATGAAAAGCTCCGTCGGTTCGACGAAGGATTTGAAACCGGAAAGCCTGAGGCGTGTGAACTTCAACTGTATGTCCTTAAAAGTAAAACGGGCCCGCTTATTTCTGCTTGGCGAGCTCGGCGTCCAAAAGCTTCGATAGCGTTTCGAAGGGCAGGTTGCCCGACCCGATATTCACGCCATTGAGAATGAAGGTAGGAGTACCGCTGACGCTGTAGCGGGACTGGGCTTCCGACGATACTTTGTTGATCCGCGCATCTTCGGCCGTGCTCGCCATGCATTGATCGACCTGTTCCCGGCTCATCCCCGCGATGCGCCCCAACAGGACCAATCCCTCATGGACCCCCTCTCGCGATATCCCAAACTCATAGTCCCATTTGGGTTGATTCTTGAACAACAGGTCAATGAAGGCGAAGTACTTATCCTCAGGCAGGCAGCGGGCGATTTTCTCGGCGGCGCCGTCGTCGCTGTGCAAAGGAAAGATGCGGAAGACATAGTGAATCTTGCCGGTATCGATGTATTGCGTCTTGAGCTGTGGATAGGCCTGCACGTTAAAGGCCGCGCAGATCGGGCAGGTGGGCGCGGCATATTCGATCAGAACCACCTTCGACTTGGGGTTCCCCAAGGTGCGATCGGTGGGCTGGATTTCGTAACCTTGCGCGCTGGCGGCGCTGCCCGAGTCGTTTGTGAGAGTATAGCCGATTGTGGCGGCGGCGATCAGGGCCACCAGGCCCAGGACAATCCAAAGCGTTTTGCGAGACACGGCCGACTCTCCAGCACAATTGCGCTGGTGTTTTGGCAGAGATTTTGGTCCCGGTCCAATCGCCCAAAAGCTATTGCCGGCAACGGCTTTTGCCCCGTCGCCCGTTTGGCGAATGGAGGCTAATTTGCGGCCAGCGCCATGTCCAAGCGGGAGAACAGGTTCTCAAAGCCGCCTTCGGCCTGGCCGTTGATCACAAAAGTCGGCGTCGCGTTGATGGCATATTTCGCCACGCCGTCCGGTCCAACCTTGGAAATGGCTTCTTCGTCCGCCGTGCTGGCGATGCAGCGCTGGGCGTCGGCGCCGTTCATGCCGGCTTCCTGCGCCAGCTGCACCAGAGCGGCATGAACGCCGTCGGGTGAAGGGATGCCAAATTCATAATCCCAGCGCGGCTGGTTGCGATAGAGCGTGTCGGTGAAGTCCATATATTTATCCTTCATGCAGCGGGCGAGTTTTTCCGCCGAAGCATCGTCCGGACCGCGCAGGAAGGTGCGATAAACGTAAAAGATCTTGCCGGTGTCGATATAATCGCTCTTCAGCTTGGGAAAAAAGTTGACCATGAAGTTGGCGCAGACCGGGCAGGTCGGCGAGGCATATTCGATCACCACCACCTTGGCCTGGGGATTGCCCAAAGTGTGGTCGGTGGGCAGGGCTTCGTAGCGGTTGTTCGCTGGTGGGGGGCTGGCAGTCTGGATGCCGCTGTCGCGCGGCAGGAAATAGAGCGCTGCGCCCGCGGCCAGCGCGGCGATGACGCCCAGGATGATCCAAGTCTTGCGCGACATGCTGTTCCCCGCCTTTTTGGCGGGAGGGTTTTCGCAGATTTTTCTATGGCTCGCTACCGCTGCCGCCTTCGCTCCTGCGGCGGCGCGCCAGCGCCCGCAGCGCCTGGGCAAGGCCCTCCGGCCCCAGGTAGTGGCGGCTGGGATCGTCCGGCGGCAACGGCCCAGCGGCTTTTCCCGCCTTGGGCGGCAAAGGGCGCGGCAGCAGCACACCTTGAGTGAATTTAATCTGCGCCACGGCGGGGCGGCCCAGATAAGCATTGATGCGTTCGCAAAGCGCGCGTTTTTCGTGGGATAAAAACAGGGCGGCGCCGGGGACCGCGCGCAAGGTCAAAGTCCCGCCCGATGGCCCATCGGTAAGCTTCACCGGCTGGGCCAAACGGGCGACTTCGGGGCCGGCAATTTCGCTCCAGCGCAGCACCAGGGTGGGATCGCGGAAACCGGCGCGTACAAAAGCGGCTATTGCCGCCAGCGACGCGTCGCCGCCGACCGCGCCGGCACGGCCTCGCCTTTGGGGCCCAAGTTCTTGTGTCTGGTTCGGGGTTCGGGTCATGGTCGCCACTATGCCGCCAACCGCCAAAAGCAAAAAGCCCGATCTCAGCCAGCGTCTGCTGGCTTGGTACGATGTGCATCGCCGCGTCCTGCCCTGGCGGGCGGCGGCCGGAAAACGCGCCGATCCTTATCGGGTCTGGCTGTCGGAAATCATGCTGCAACAGACCACGGTGCAGGCGGTGGGAAAGTACTACCGCAAGTTCCTGAAACTATGGCCGGATGTGACGGCGCTGGCCAAGGCAAGACAGGATGATGTGCTGGCGGCCTGGGCGGGGCTCGGTTATTACGCCCGCGCCCGCAACCTGCACGCCGCCGCGAAAATCGTGGCGCAGGAAATGGGCGGCAAGTTTCCTCTCACCGCCGAAAGTTTGCGCGCGCTGCCCGGGGTGGGCAGCTACACCTCCGGGGCCATCGCGGCCATCGCCTATGACGAAAAGCAGGCGGCGATGGACGCCAATGCCGAGCGGGTGATCGCGAGGGTCTATGCCGTTCAAACCCCGATGCCCAAGGCCAAAGCGCCATTGCATGCCTTGTGTTCGGCGCTGGTGCCGCAGCGCGCGGGGGATTTCGCGCAAGCCCTGATGGACCTGGGCAGCGCCATCTGCACCCCCAAAAAGCCGGCTTGCGGCAACTGTCCCTGGACGGATGATTGCCGGGCGCGCCAGCAGGGCATCCAGGAACAAGTGCCGGTCAAGGCGCCCAAGATAGTGCGTCCCTTGAAGCGTGGCGCGGCCTTTGTGGCGCGTGACCGGTCGGGCGCGGTGCTGCTGGTCAAACGTCCCGACAAGGGCTTACTGGCCTCGATGCTGGAGCCGCCCCTGGGACCGTGGGCAGAAGATTTTCCATCCAACGCCAAGGCGCGCAAACAAGCGCCATTTCAAGCGGCCTGGACGAAACGCCCCGGCATTGTGCGCCACGGCTTCACGCATTTTGAATTGGAAATTGAGGTTTATGTGGCGGTGGTCGCGAAGCGGCCAACACACATCTGTCGTCACCAGCCGGCCGCTCGCTCAAGCTCGCGGCGTTCGGCGTTCAAATCGGTCCCCCAGACCGATTTGCCGGCTTCGCCGGACACGCCTCACCCCTCGGCGCGCGAACCGCGCGCCTCGCCGGGAATGACAATGTGGGTTAGCCCAATCAAATTGGGCGAAGTGGCGCTGCCCACCGTGATGCGCAAGGTGGTGGAACACGGGCTGGACGATGATGGCCCGCTGTTCCGATCAAGCCCACTTTCCCGTTCAAGAAAGCCCTGACCGCAACTGCTGGCGCAGCAGATCGATCGGCACCCAGGTGCCGTTCATCTCGAACTGCCAGAAGGTCCAGCCATTGCAGGCGTCCAAGCCCTGCACATGCGCGCCCATCTGATGGATGGAGCCGGATGCGTTGGCGGTGACCAGCGTGCCATCGGCGCGAACCTTGGCGGTCTGATGCTTGCGGATGCCTTGCAGCACGGTGCCCACCGGCAAAAGCCCGCGTTCCACCACCCAGCCGAAGGGAATGCGCGGCTCGGCGCGCTTGGATTTTGTCACTTCGATCGCATCGCTATCGGCGGGCGTGATTTCGGCGATGCGCGCGCGCGCCACATCGGCATAGGTCTTTTCGCGCTCGATGCCGATGAAACGCCGGCCCAGCCGCTTGGCCACCGCGCCGGTGGTGCCCGACCCGAAAAAGGGATCCAGGATCACATCGCCCGGCTTGGTGCTGGACACGATCACCCGGTGCAGCAGCGCTTCGGGCTTCTGGGTGGAATGGGCCTTTTGGCCGTCGGCGCCTTTCAGCCGTTCATGACCGGCGCAGATCGGCAGGGTCCAATCCGAGCGCATCTGCAATTCGTCGTTCAGCGCCTTCATCGCTTCATAGTTGAAGGTGTATTTTTGTTCGGCATTTTTGGTCGCCCAGATCAAGGTTTCATGGGCGTTGGTGAAGCGGCGGCCCTTGAAGTTGGGCATGGGATTGGATTTGCGCCACACCACATCGTTGAGAATCCAAAAGCCCAGATCCTGCAGCGTCGCGCCGACGCGGAAGATATTGTGATAGGAGCCGATCACCCACAGCGTGCCACTGTCCTTCAGGCAGCGGCGCGCCGCGAGCAGCCATTCGCGGGTGAAACGGTCATAGGTTTCAAACGAACTGAACTGATCCCAATGATCGTCCACCGCGTCCACCTTGGACTGATCGGGACGGCGCAATTCGCCTTTAAGCTGCATGTTGTAGGGCGGGTCGGCAAAAATCAGATCGGCGCAGCCTTCGGGAAGCGCGTTCATGCGCGCCACGCAATCGCCTTCGATCACCTGATCCAGCTTCAGAGATGTCATGTGCCCGCCCAATCTTATCAACAGCGGGAATCACCCTGATTCGGTGGAGTCCGCAGGTCAAGAGTCTTGAGGAATCAAAGTGTTATCTCTTGAGTCCCCAGATTCATCCCCATACCAGATGTGGTGGGTGGGGACGATTTTGGGTTCGGTTTTTTTCGCGCTGGTGGCAATGGCGATGAACGATCGGCGTGTTTTGCATCGCGGGTCCTTGGGCGCCGACCAAGTGCGCTGTCACAATTCTTAACGCGCGGCGCGGCAGAGAACTCGTACTGCACAAAATGTGTGCTGCAGCAAATTTGCTGCGTCGCACTTTTTCATCATGCTTGAAAAGCCTGCAAAATATGGTTAATTCGTAGACATTGTCCGTGGAAGGATTATTACCATGGTAGATTTTTCCGACATTGATTGTTCCGACGCCCGATATGTTCCCGAGACAAAGAAAACGATTGCCGGTATCGACACCGCGATCGTTCTGGTCGTGTTTGCCTCGGCCGCCTTCTGGATGGCGGTCGCCGCCGCGATTTGGTTTTGGATGTGAGAGGTGCGCCCCGCGGTTTTTAGCGCCGCGGCCGGCGCCTAATTTGTGACAGCTACAATCGTCATCAGACCTATTGGGCGATTTTTATGAAAAATGTAGCCGTGACAACGCTTTGATGGCTTGTCCGGCGCCGGCGCTAACCAAGCATTTACCAATTGGGTTCAAGTTCCCCGCGGAACAATTCTTCCGTGTACCCCGCTATGCGCACTGCAAAGATCATGGCCGCGCTTTTGGCCTTAAGTTTTATCGGCAGCACGCCGGTGTCGTCGCTCAGTTCGCATCAGCGTTCCGCTGGCGCGCAAATGTGTTTGGCGCAGCCGCAACGCGCCCTCTCGTTGGTGGGTTCGCAAGGCGCGTTCGGCATCATTGCGGTTTCGCCCGGACTTTGCGCGGAGTAGTTTGAACTCTCTATCTTGGGGCGGGCAGATGAGAAGGCGTTTCATTGTCCCGATTGTTTTTTCCCTTTTTCCCTTTGCCGCAGCCGGCCAGCAAGCCGATCCCAAACAAGCCATGTGCCAGGCATCCTGGGACCGCTGCATGGCTACCGTGGATGGCAGCAAAAATTGGAAACCCTTCTATGACCGCTGCGTGAAGGCGCGCACGGCTTGTCTGGGCGGCCAGGCTTTTGTGCCGTCGGTGACCAGCAATTTCTCCGCCGCCGCGGTGGGGCAGCAAAATGGTTCGGGCCGCGATTTTGCCAATGCCGATCCCGCCACCCGCAATGCGCGGTGCGAAAGGGGCGGGGTGCGGGGAAATCGCGAAAGCTGCATCCTGGCCCGCGCCAATGGCGGCTATGGACAAAGCTTCAGTCTGGTGGGGCCGGGGGTCCCGATGTCGCGCATTCAACGCGCCAGTTCGGTGGTGAAATGCGCGGGCGGGGAGAGCGCCATGTTCTACCCCAATGGCCGCATCGAGTCCTGTATCCTGGACGACTATGGCAGCATGGGTCTGGCCTTGACCGACGGTTCGGGCAAGACCGTCACCTGCGCCAGCCATAGCCTCGCGCGGTTCGATCCCGAAGGCCGCGTGATCGCCTGCAATTAGCGCACTACAATTTTGAAGCGGCCAGGATCCTCATAGTCGCAATCCGGCGCCAGGCATTTGCGCTTTTTCTTGCGTATGAAAAAGAAAAAGCCCGCGCTGATATAGAAAAGCGGACTGCCACATTTGGGACAGCGCATGCGGGATCGAATCGGTGATTTGCTGGAAGGCATAACCGTCCTACACGCCTTGGGCCGGGGATTTGATCCTAGGCCAAATCCATGCCGCGCCAAAGCCGCGATCTTTGCACTAGCCTGATCAGGGACGGGTCATGGGCGGGGAAGGGCGGACATGTCGGGCAAAAAATCGAAACATGGTTTATTCCGCCATCTCCGCCACCGGCTCCATGCCGCGCAGAATGAGCGAGATCGGGGCAAAGCTCCTGCGATGATGCGCCGTGACGCCGAGCCGCTTCAGGCCGGAATAGTGATCTGGGGTGCCATAGCCCTTGTTGCTGCGCCAATTATAGCCGGGATGCTCGTCATGCAGCCGCCGCATCAAACGGTCGCGCGTCACCTTGGCGATGATTGAGGCCGCCGCGATGGAAAGGCTGCGCCCATCGCCCTTCACCAGCGTGTCGCATTTGCAGGGCAGCGCAGGCGGATCGTTGCCGTCCACCAGCGCGAACGCCGCCGCGATGTGCAGCGAGCGCACCGCGCGCGCCATCGCCAGATGGGTGGCCTGGCGGATATTCACCAGATCGATCTCCTCCACGCTGGCCTGGCCGATACCCACCGCCGCCGCCATCTCTATAATTCGGGAGAAAAGCGCTTCGCGGGTTTCTTCGTCCAACTGCTTGGAGTCGTTGAGGCCCTTGGGGATGCGGGCGCGGTCCAGGATCACCGCCGCCGCCACCACCGGCCCCGCCAAGGGGCCGCGCCCGGCTTCGTCCACGCCGCAAATGGGACCGGGCATGGTCTTGAGCAGGCGGGACTCATAGATGTAATGCGGCATGCCTTCTTTTAGGAAGGATGCGGTTTTTAGAAAAGAGCGAGCTGGTCTCCCAGCCGGGCAGGGCGCTTGAACTTGTGGACGGCCAAGGGTTGTGACGGCAAATTCAGCCCCAGCCGCTTCACTGCCATATGGAACCGGCGCGCCATCACCTCGGCATAAGGTCCGGTGCCTTTCATGCGGCTGTTCCAGTTGGCGTCATAATCCTTGCCGCCGCGCATGGAACGCACCAGCGCCATCACATGCTTGGCGCGGTCCGGCACATGGACGTCCAGCCATTCGCGGAACAGGTCCTTGATCTCCAGCGGCAAGCGCAGCAGCACATAACCGGCCGACCGCGCGCCATAACCGGCGGCGGCGCTGATCACTGCTTCCATTTCGCAATCGTTGAGTGCGGGAATGGCGGGCGCGAACATCACGCCGGCGGGAACGCCCGCATCGGCAAGACCTTGAATGGCCTGCAGGCGGCGCGCCGGGGTGCCGGCGCGCGGCTCCATCATGCGGGCGAGCTTGCGGTCCAGCGTGGTGATGGAAATCGCCGCCTTGGCCAGGCCCATGGACGCCATCTCGGACAGAATATCCAGATCGCGCAGGATCAGCGGCGACTTGGTGACAATGCCCACCGGATGGCGGAAATCGCGCAGCACTTCCAGGATGGAGCGGGTGATGCGCATCTTTTTTTCCAGGGGCTGATAGGGATCGGTGTTGGTGCCCATGGCGATCACGCGCGGCACATAGCCGGGCGCGCTCAATTCCTTGGCCAGAAGTTCGGCGGCATTGGGCTTGGCAAACAGCCGGCTTTCGAAATCCACCCCGGGCGACATGCCCAGATAGGCGTGGGTGGGGCGGGCAAAGCAATAGATGCAGCCATGCTCGCAGCCCCGATAGGGATTGATCGACTGGTCGAAGGAAATGTCGGGCGATTTGTTGCGGGCGATGATGCTGCGGGTGGCGTCATGGATCACTTCGGTCTTGAGCGGGGGCGGGGCGTCGTCGTCGGCCCGCCAGCCATCGTCCCAGCCGTCATCGAGCAAAACCCGCGTCTGCTTCTCATAGCGCCCCACGGCGTTGGAGAGGGCGCCTCGGCCACGCAGAATCTCCGGCCGGATGGTGGTGTCCAGGACGATTGTCATATTTGGGACTATAAGCCCAAATAAGAACAAAGCAAGTACAAAATGAGACAGTACCATTATCCATGCGGCTGGGGATAGCTGCTCAAAGGTCAATCGAAAGCCCTGTTGGGCGACTTTGCTCCGTGTACGGTGGGACCTTGATCGGGCCTGGGAGTGCCGCACGGATGCGGGTCATCAAATGGTTATGGGATCGGCTTGGCGATGCCTTCACCGCCAGAGACCTCTACTACCTCATTGTGGGCGTGTTTACCGTGATCGGGACGGTTTTACCGCCGCTGGGTTTTTGGCTGGCGACACCAGCAAGCCCACAATCGCTCATTATCATTGCGTTGATCGGCGGCGTGTTGGCGTTTTTTGTTGCCATTCGCCTTGCCCCTGATCTGCCTGATATCTCTCCTGGGCTGTCCCCTAAGCCAGATCTTCGCTCATTGCGGCCTTCACATCCGACGCCGCCTATACCCAGGATACAGGTCTCAGCCCCTATGGGGAAATCGCTATCCCCTCTGCCCCTGTTGCCGTTGGACTTGAGCAAACTCCCCCAGGACAAAATTGCGCCCTGGCTCAAGGTGAATACTTTTACTGTGGCTCAGGCGGCCTCCTTGTGGGCGGACGCAAATCCCGGCCTCTCATTCTCATTCGACAAGGGGCAGAACCCGGCCATCGCGGCAGCAGAGCAACTCATCATTACCGAACTTCGGGATAAGTTGGATTTGACCCACGCCACGCTTGCGCGCATCGGTGATTATTCTGGCGCATATGTGCATCGCGTGAACCTAATCGAGCTGGCTATGCGCAAAAATGTGGCCCCAAAATTCTTGGCGAAGGGTCCTGGATGGCCCTAGCTGTCGGCGAGGAAACGTCAAAAATTACAGGTGCTTAATCGTTCCGGCTGCCGCTAAGGCTGCGACCGGAAATACTTTGGCGCATGGCAAAGCTTGCGTCATGATGGTGTCATGATTTCTGTCGTCATACCAACCGTCAATTCCGAGCGGGTGCTGCCCCGTTGCTTCGACAGCCTGATCGCCGCGGCGGTCCGGGGGGTGGTGCGCGAAGTGATTGTCAGCGATTCCGGGTCCAGCGACGGCACGCTGGCGATTGCGGATGCTGCAGGCGCCCATATCGTGCATGCCCGCAAGGGGCGGGGAAGCCAGCTTGCCGAAGGTGCGGCCATCGCCAAGAGCGACTGGCTGCTATTTCTGCATCCCCAAACCGCGCTGGAGCCGGGCTGGGAGTTGGAAGCGGAATCTTTCATAGACCAGGCCTTGATGGAGCGGCCCCGGGCAGCGGTCTTCCGGTTCGCGCTTGAGGATTTCGGCGGCGAAGCCCGCCGCGCCGAGGCCAAGGCCAGTTTGCGCACCTCGCTGTTCGCGCTGCCCTATGGCGATCAAGGATTGCTGATCCCTAAGCGGCTGTACCAGAAGGTCGGCGGCTATCGCGCCCTGACGGATATGGAAGATGCCGACATGGTGCGGCGCATCGGGCGGCGGCGGTTGGTCTCCTTGCGGTCCCGCGCCGTCAATGCCGCGCGCCCGCCCAAGAGCACGTTGCGCGGCTTGGTGCTGACGCTGCTGCATGCGTTGCGGGTGCCGTCGGGTGTGTTGGCGCGGCTTTAGAGTTTGCACCAAATCTCCACATTGTCATGGCCCGCGAATGCGGACCACCCAGATGACGCCAGCGTTTTTCTTTCAGGACAATCGCGAACCCAACTGGGTGGCCCACACTCCGGTGGGCCATGACAGTACTTCTTCTATTTCTGCGAACTCATCCTCAACCCGTAAGCCGAAGCCTCGACCGGCATGCCGGGGCGATAGATGGGCCACCCGCCGCTGGCGGTTTCCTGCAGACTTTGCGCGTCCTGGCCGAAGCGGCGGCGATAAAGCCAGTGATACAGCATCAGCCGCTTCACATAAGACCGTGTTTCCGCCACCGGGATGCTTTCCACAAACAGCAGCGGATCGTTGCCGCCCGCCTTGCCCCCTGCCTTTGTCGTGCGCCAGCGGCCCATCGCGGTCGGCCCGGCATTATAGGCGCCGCCCAATTCCAAGAGATTGCCGTCCAGCTGGGTCAGCAATAGCTCGATATAACGCTGGCCCACCGCCAGAGCCTTGGCTGGATCGTACAGCGTATCGGGATCGCTAACGCCCAGGCGCGCGGCGGTCGCGGGCATCACCTGCATCAAGCCGCGCGCGCCCATCGGCGAGGTGGCCTGAGTCTGAAAACGGCTTTCGATGCGCGCAAAAGCCAAGACCAAAGAAGAGTCGATTTTATAACCGCCTTCGGGACTGTAAGACGGCACGGGGAAAAGCCCCGTCAGCACAATGCCGCGCGCCGCGCTGGCTTCGCTGGCGCGCAGTTCGATATTGGGCACGCCGATGGCGCGCGCCAAGGCGGCCATGGCCGGGTCCAACTGCTCGCTATTGCCCACAAAGGCGCGGTTGAGTTCGGGTCCGACGAATTCACTCTCGCCGATCTGCCACAGCGCCACGGCGCGCCGCGCCGATGGCACCGCCATCAGATCGCGCAAATCGCCCGCATTGAGGATGGCGTCGGCGAAACCGGTCTGGGTGTCGATGCCCAGCATGCGTTCGGAAATTTGGCCGTAGAAGCTGGGTTGTTTTTCCGCGGCGAAGTTCAGCAGCGTCACCACCTTCAAGGGATCGCCCGCCTGCATATGGGCGCGCGCCGCCCAGAAAGCGCCTTGGGCGCGCAGATTGTTCTGGGCTTCGGGCGTTTCGGCCAACTTTTCCAGCCACAATTTGGCATTGGCCCAGTCGCCCAAACGATAGGCGGCAAAACCCGCATCCCACATCAATTGCGGCACGCTGGGGTGGGCAATGGAACTCGCCAATCTGTAAGCGTCGCTGTCGCGGCTTTCGGCGCGGTAAGAGGCAGCGATCCGGTGCGCCATGACGGCGATGTCGCCGGGCGGCGCTGGGGTCGATTGCATCAAGGCCAGGGCCTGATCGGGCTGGCCCGCTTTGATGGCGGCCAGAATGGCAGGCATCGCGCTTTTGGCGGCGTCGGATGACGGCACGGGTTCGGGCAGTTCGGTGTCTTCATAGCCGCCCGTGCGCCGGCCTACGCCGATGGGAACCGGAATATGGGTCACCACCGCCAGCTTGATGCGTTTTTTGTTGCGGCGCACGGTCCTGGTGGAATGGGCCACCGCCAAACGATAGATGCGCTCGGCGATGGCGAGATCGCGATATTGCGCCAGCCACGCCACCAAGGAAGCCGCTTTCACGCGCCGCGAAGGCAGCGAGAGAAAATAGAAGGCTTCGGCATAGCCTAGCAGGGAGGTATCGGCGACCTTGGCCAAGAGCGTTTTGGCGCTTGTATGTTGGCCGCTGCGCTCCGCCGCCATCGCTTGCTTGTAGAGCACGACATCCTCGGCGTTGAGAATGTGTGGCGGGGCGGGCGGCCGCGGCGCGGGAATCGGCCCGGTGGAAACCGCCGGCACGGCCGGCTGCGCAAAAGCGCTTGCCGAGGCCAGCAGCAATCCGGCGAAAGCAAATTTGATACGAATGTTTCAGGCCCTTCGAAGCGAAAAGGGTTAGTTAGCCTGCGTCGCGCATCTGGGGCAAGCCGAGCGTCTGCATCTTGTCGCGCACCGCCTGCAGATCGCGCCAGGCCAGTTTCTTGTGCGCGGGCTGGCGCAGCAGATAAGCGGGATGCAGGGTCGGCATCAGCGGCACCATCCGGCCCTCGACGCGATATTCCAGCCAGCGGCCGCGCAATTTCATGATGCCCTCGGAAGCACCCACCACATGGCGCGCCGCCACCGCGCCGAGCAGGATGATGATGCCCGGATTGGCCAATTCGATATGCCGGCGCAGAAAGGGAAGGCAGCTTGCCGCCTCTTCCGGCGTGGGATCGCGATTGTCGGGCGGACGCCAGTTGATCACATTGGTGATATAGGCGTTGGTTTTGCGGTCCAGCCCGATGGACGCCATCATCTTATCCAGCAACTGTCCGGCGCGGCCGACAAAGGGCTTGCCGATACGGTCTTCGTCACGGCCCGGTGCTTCGCCGATGAAGAGTACGCGTCCCGCCGCCACCCCGTCGGCAAACACCGTATGAGCGGCGGTGCGTTTCAAGGCGCAACCGTCGAAGGCTTCCAAGGCCGCTTTCAATTCATCGAGTGTTGCCGCATTTGCTGCCACAGCCTGGGCGCTGCCGATCGTGTCCACAATTTCACCTTGTGGGGTCCGAAGGACGGACGTGCGGCCAAGCGCGTCCTGTGGGGGGCGAGCCGCACCGCGGCTCGGGGGAAGGGGAACCGTCCGCCCCGCCTCCCCCGGAAGGGGGGAGGGAATAATCGCGCGTGTCACCAGCCGGTCGACCGGCTGTTCGGTGATCGCCTCGTCGGCGCCGGCTTCCACCAGCCAGTTCAAAATGGACAGGTTGTCGTTCACCGGCCGATCTTAGGCTTTCAGGCCGCCATCAGGCCAGTTAGAAAAGAAACCAACAACAAGGCGATTCATGCCGCAAGACCAGACCCAGGCCCGGGAAAGCATGGCCTATGACGTCGTGATCGTCGGCGGCGGCCCGGCTGGGCTGTCAGCGGCGATCCGCTTGAAGCAGCTTTCTGCCGACATCAGCGTCTGCGTCCTAGAGAAAGGCTCCGAGATCGGGGCGCATATCCTGTCGGGTGCGGTGATCGATCCCAGGGCTCTCAATGAGCTGATCCCGGACTGGAAGGAAAAAGGCGCGTCTTTGGAAACGGCGGTGGCGGATGACCGCTTTTGTTTTTTTACCAAGAATGGCGCGATTGCCCTGCCGCATTTTCTGTTTCCGCCGCTGATGAGCAATCGTGGCAATTATATCGCCAGCCTTTCCAACCTCTGCAAATGGCTGGCCCAAGAGGCCGAAGGGCTGGGCGTGGAAATCTATCCGGGCTTTCCCGCCGCCGCGCTGATTGTCGAAGAGGGGGCGGTGCAAGGCGTGATCACCGGCGATCTGGGTGTGGCCAAGAACGGCCAGCACAAAGACAGCTTCACGCCCGGCATGGAATTGCGCGGCAAATATACGCTATTCGCCGAAGGCGCGCGCGGCTCGCTTTCCAAACAGCTTGGTGCGCAATTTCATCTGCAAGACGGCCGTGAGCCGCAAAAGTTCGGCATCGGTCTGAAAGAACTTTGGGAACTGCCGCCGCAGCAGCACAAAAAAGGCCTGGTGCTGCATGGCATGGGCTGGCCGCTGGACCATGAAACCGGCGGCGGGCTTTTTCTCTATCACTGGGGCGACAATCTTTGTTCCGTCGGTTTTGTCGTTCATCTCAACTACAAAAATCCCTGGCTGGACCCGTTCGGGGAATTTCAGCGCGCCAAGACCCACCCAGCCATCGCCAAAATCCTGACCGGGGGCAAGCGCATCGGCTATGGCGCGCGCGCCATCACCGAGGGTGGTTATCAATCGGTGCCGAAATTGTCTTTTCCCGGCGGCGCGCTGATCGGCTGTGCCGCGGGCTTTGTGAATCTGCCGCGCATCAAGGGCAGTCATAACGCCATGAAGACCGGCATGTTGGCAGCGGATGCGGCCGCCACGGCGCTGAAAGCGGGCAGGGCAAACGATACCTTGTCCGAATATGACAGTGCCTATGCCCAAAGCTGGGTGGCGAAGGATTTGTATCAGGTCCGCAACGCCAAGCCGCTTTGGTCCCGATTGGGCAGCGTCCTGGCCTTGCCTTTTATCGGTCTGGACCTTTGGACCAACCAACTGTTCGGCCTTTCCCTGTTTGGAACCCTGCGTCATGGGAAACCGGATTTCGCCACATTAAGAAAAGCGGATGACAGTCCCAAACTCACCTATCCCAAACCGGACGGGACGTTAACCTTCGATCGGCTGTCGAGTGTGTTTCTTTCCGGCACCAACCATGAAGAAGATCAACCGGTTCATCTGGTGCTGGGCGATCCGGCCATTCCCATTTCCGTCAATTTGCCCGAATATGGGGAGCCGGCGCAGCGCTACTGCCCGGCAGGCGTTTATGAGGTGGTGGAACCGGGTCCCAGATTTCAGATCAATGCGCAGAATTGCGTGCATTGCAAAACCTGCGACATCAAGGATCCGGCGCAGAACATCACATGGGTGACGCCCGAAGGCGGTGGCGGCCCCAATTATGCGAATATGTAGGAGAGTATGCGCCTTTTTTTACCCTTGATGGCTTTGCTGCTGGCCAGTTGCGCCGCCAAGCCCATTTTACCCGTCCGGTCGGATTCGGATATTCAGGCCAACGCCTTTTCGACCTATCTGTCGGCGCGTTTTGCCGCCAACGACCGCGATTTGCCCCAGGCCGCGCGCTATTACAGTCTGGCCTTGGCCAACGATCCGGCCAATCCCTCGCTGTTGGCCCTGTCCTTTTTCTATTCCACCACATCGGGAGATTTCGACGCTGCCGTCAAACATGCCCAAGGCGTGGTGGCGGCGACGCCCGACGACCGCTCCGCGCGGCTGGCGCTGGCGGTGGCCAGCTTCAAGCGCAAGGACTATGCCGCGGTCCGCAAACATCTGGCGCAGTCGGCGCGGGGCCCGTTCACGGTTCTGACCCTGTCTTTGTTCGATGGCTGGGCGGCGGCGGCCGAGCGCGATACGGCGGGGATGCAAAAAGATTTGCAGACTCTTTCGAAGCAGAACGGTGCCGAAGGCATGGCCGGGTTTCACGGCGCCTTGATGCAGGACTATCTGGGCAACACCGCCGCTGCCGAAACGGCTTACAAAAAAGCCCTAAGTTCCGGCGCGCCGACCCCGCGTGTGCTGGAGGCCTATGGCCGCCTCTTGGAGCGCAGCAACCGTGGCCAGGATGCCGCCGCGCTGTATCGCTCGCACATGAACGAAGTCGGTTTGGCCAGCGTCATTCAGCCGGGCCTGGCGCGGATCGCCGCCAAGGATCGCCCCGAACCCCTGATCCGCAACCCGGCGGACGGCGCCGCCGAAGCGCTGTTCGGGATCGCGGCGTCCTTGACCGACGCGCAGAGCGCCGATGTTTCCATTCTCTATCTGCGCATGGCGCTTTATCTGCGCCCCGATCTGGGATTGGCGCAGGTTCTGCTGGCGGACCGTTTTGAATCCTTGCGCAAATTCGAAGCCGCCATCGACATCTATCGCGGCATCCATCCGGCCTCGCCTTATTTCCGCATGGCGCAGATACAAGCGTCGCTGAATCTGCAGCGGCTTGAGCGGAACGATGAGGCGGTCGCCGGCCTGAAAAGGCTTTTGGCGTCGCAGCCCGATGACAGCGAGGCTTGGGTGGCGTTGGGTGACACCTATCGTGCGTCCAACAAGTTCGCGGAAAGTGTGGAGGCTTATGACCGGGCCGAAAAAGCGATTCCCTGTCCCGCCAAGCGGGATTGGCCGATGTTCTATGCCCGCGCCATGGCCAAGGAAAAACTCAAGCGGCTGGACGAATCCGAAGCCGACATTCAAACCGCGCTGAAACTGGCGCCGGACCAGCCGGAATTGCTCAACTATCTGGGCTATAGCTGGGTGGACCGCGGCCGCAACATTTCCCAGGCGCTGACCATGCTGGAAAAGGCGCGGGCTTTGCGTCCCTATGACGGCTATATCGTCGATAGCGTGGGCTGGGCTTATTATCAGCTGGGCCGTTACGAGGACGCCGCCAAGACGCTGGGCGCGGCGGTGCTGCTGGTGCCGGGCGATCCCACCATCAACGACCATCTGGGCGATGCCTTGTGGCGGGCCGGGCGGCGCATCGATGCCCGCTTTCAGTGGAATCATGCGCTGACCTTCGCCGACAACGATACCGACAAGGCGGCGATCGAGCGCAAGCTGAAAAACGGGCTTGGCGAAAAGCCGGCTTAAACGTGATCACACGAAGCAGCGACCAGGAACAGCGCGGAACATCTGTGAGCGATAGCGAGAAAATGCGGAGCGCTGTTCCGTCCGGGCGTGCGACCATCAAAGAATCTGCGCCTGCCAAGATCAATCTGTTTTTGCATGTGGGCGCGCGCCGTGAGGACGGCTTTCATCCTTTGCAAAGCCTGGCGGTGTTCACGCAAGCGGGCGATGTGCTGGCGCTGGAGCGTGCGCAGGATCTGTCGCTGACGGTGGCAGGGCCGTTCGCCAAGGGACTGGAAGGCGAGGGCGACAATCTGGTGCTGCGCGCAGCGCGCGCCTTGAGCCCGCAAGGCGCGAGGCTGACCCTGACCAAGAATCTGCCAGTGGCCTCCGGAATCGGCGGCGGCTCGGCCGATGCGGCGGCGGCGCTGCGCGGCTTGCGTCGCTTGTGGAACACACAACATGGCGAGGCGGGGCTGCACGCCATCGCAGCGGCCCTGGGGTCCGACATTCCCGCCTGTGTGCTGTCTGCGCCTTGCTTCATGGAAGGGCGCGGTGAAATCCTGCGTGCGCCGCAGTCCATGCCGCGCGTGCCGATGCTGTTGGTCAATCCCGGCGTGGCCGTGCCGACAAAGGATGTATTTGCCGCCTTGCAGGAGCGCAGCGGCGTGGAGATGGACTTGCCGCGCGGGCGCTTTGGCGACACCGCCGATCTGCTGCGCTTTCTGGAAACCACCCGCAACGATCTGGAAGAGCCGGCGCGGCGGATTCAGCCGGTGATCGGCGAAGTGCTGGCGGCGCTGGCGTCCTTGCCGGGCGCGCTGTTCGCGCGCATGTCGGGCAGCGGCGCCACCTGTTTTGCGATTTTTCCCGATGATGCATGCTGCGACCGGGCGGCGGAGATATTGCAGAACGCCTATCCGGCTTGGTGGATCGCGCCGACGTTTGTGCCGGAAATCGGTATCACGCGCGATCAGCCCGGCCGGGATATCGGGCCCACGTCGCAGGGTCTTTAGTAAGCCCGCTCCACACAGAAGCCGATAGGTTCTGAGCGTCAGCGAAGAACGCGTATCGGCGCGATATCCTTCAGTAAGCTCGCTCTACGCAGAAATCAGCTATGTCTGCCAGTGCGTGCTGGATATCGCTTTCCGGCATCACCGCCAGCGCCGCCTTGGCCAGATCAGCATAGGCGCGCGCCCGGCGCATGGTTTCCTGCATCGCGCCGGTCTGCTCGATCAAGGTGATGGCGCGGTCCAGATCGCTTTCCGTTTGGTTGCCGGTCTCGATCACGCGTTTCCAGAAAGGCTTGTCGGCGTCTTTGGCCCGGGCATGCGCCAGGATGATGGGCAAGGTCATCTTGGCTTCGCGGAAATCATCGCCCACCGTCTTGCCCATCAAGGCCTGGCGGCCGGAATAATCCAGCGCATCGTCCACCAACTGGAAGGCGATGCCCAGATTCTCGCCATAGGCGCGCAGGCCGCTGACGAATTTCTTGTCCTGACCTGACAGCAGTGCACCCGATTCCGCCGCCGCCGCGAACAGCGCCGCGGTCTTGGAGGATACGACCTTCAGATAATGGTCTTCGGTCACCGAAAGATTGTTGGTGGATTTCAGCTGCATCACTTCGCCTTCGGCGATCACCGCCGCCGCGCCCGCCAAAATATCGAGCACCGCCAGATGGTCGGTTTCCACCATTAACTGGAAGGCGCGGGAGAACAAAAAATCGCCCACCAGAACCGAAGGCTTGTTGCCCCACATCAGATTGGCCGAGACCTTGCCCCGGCGCAGCGCGCTTTCATCCACCACATCGTCGTGCAGCAAGGTGGCGGTGTGAATGAACTCAACCGCGGCGGCCAGCCGGACATGGTGGGTGCCGGCATAGCCGCCGGCCTTGGCGGCGGCGAGCGTCAGCAGGGGCCGCAGCCGCTTGCCGCCGGAGTCGATCAGATGCTTGGCCAGATCGGGGATCAGCGTCACGCCCGACGTCATGCGGGCATGGATCAGCCTGTCGGTTTGGGCCATGTCGGCATCGACCAGGGCATGAAGCCGCTCGACCGGAGAGACGCCGCTGTCGGCGCTTCGGACAGTCTTCAAGACTTGCGCGTCTGTGCCACCCATGCGCCGGGTAGAATACCGGACCCCCAGGGGCCCGCCAAGCCGCTCTCAATGGCTTCGTAGCGACAGAAGGACGTGGTTGGGCTAAACTTGCGCCATGCGCGCCGTGCTGAAAACCACCGATCCCGTGGTGCTGAATTATGCCGCCAACCTGCTGGCCCAGGAGGGCATCGAGGCGGTGGTGTTCGATACCCATGCCAGCGTCATGGATGGCAGCATGGGTTTTTTGCCCCGCCGGTTGATGGTGCTGGATGAGGATTTCGCCGAAGCCTACAAGCTTTTGCGCGCCGCTGTGCCGGAAGCCATGTGACAGAGACTTTCCTAGATGGGCGCGTGAAGGTTGCCCAACCGGAGAGCGGTTTTCGCTCTGGGTTGGACGCGGTGATGCTGGCCGCCGCGGTGCCCGCCACAAGCGGCCAGACTGCGCTGGAACTGGGGGCGGGCGCGGGCACGGCCAGCCTGTGTCTTGCCGCCCGCGTTTGCGGTGTCACCATTACCGGGGTTGAGCGGGACGAGGGCCTGGTGGCGCTGGCGCGGGACAACGCCGCCGCCAATGGCGTGAACTGCCGTTTCACCGCCGCCGATATCTTCGCCCTGCCGCCGGATTTGAAGCGCGAATTCGACCAGGTCCTGGCCAATCCGCCCTTTCATGGCGCGGGCCAGCCATCGCCCGATGCGGCGCGTGCCGTGGCGCTGATGGACGATGGCCGTTTGCGCGATTGGTTGAAGCTTGGCTTGCAACGCACTGTATCGGGCGGTTTTTTCACCACCATCCTGCGCGCCGACCGGCTGAACGAAGCGCTGGCCGCGCTGCCGCAGCGGGGACTTTGCGCGCTCCCGCTTTGGCCGCGCGAGGGCGAAAACCCCAAGCGGGTGATCGTGCAGGCCCGCAAAGGCTCGCTCGCGCCCTTCGCCCTGCTGCCGGGTCTGGTTTTGCACCGCCAGGACGGGTGTTGGACGGCGGAGGCGGACGCCGTGCTGCGTCGCGGCGGCGCGCTTGCCCTGTCTGGGGCCCGTCTGTAGGTTCCGCCCCACTTCCCAAAGGCGCAGACTCGGTGGCCAAAGCCCGCACATTTCAGGATCTTATTCTGACCCTGCAGAATTATTGGGCCGCCCAGGGCTGCCTGATCTTGCAGCCCTATGACGACCAGATGGGGGCGGGCACCTTTCATCCTGCCACCACCTTGCGGGCCCTGGGACCGCGTCCCTGGAATGCCGCTTTCGTCCAGCCCTCGCGCCGTCCCTCCGATGGCCGCTATGGCGAAAACCCCAACCGGTTGCAGCACTATTATCAGTATCAGGTGATCCTCAAGCCCGCGCCGGAGAATGTGCAGGAGCTGTATCTGGGCTCCATCCGCGCCATCGGGCTGGACCCCGAGCTGCACGATATCCGCTTTGTCGAGGACGATTGGGAAAGTCCCACCCTGGGCGCGGCCGGCCTGGGTTGGGAAGTGTGGTGTGACGGGATGGAGATCACCCAGTTCACCTATTTCCAGCAGGTGGGGGGGATCGAATGCGACCCGGTCTGCGCCGAGATCACCTATGGGCTCGAACGTCTGGCCATGTATGTGCAGGATGTCGAGTTCGTCTATGACCTGAAATTCAACGACCAGTTCCGTTACGGCGAAGTGTTTCATCAGGCCGAGCAGGAATTCTCCGCCTATAATTTCGAGCGTGCCGATACCGAAATTCTGTTCCAGCATTTCAAGGATGCCGAGAAACAGTGCCGCGAATTGTTGAGCGGCCCCGCGAGCGGAAGCGAGCAAAATAAAAAAGCGTTGCCATTGCCCGCCTATGACCAATGCATCAAGGCCAGCCATGCCTTCAATCTGCTGGATGCGCGCGGGGTGATTTCGGTCACTGAACGCGCGGCTTACATTGGTCGTGTGCGCGCCCTGGCCCAGGCCTGCTGCGAGGCCTGGCTGCAAACGCCAATGGGCGAATACAAGCCCCGCTTTGTTGATAAGGGAAATGGGTGATGTGCATCTATGCAAACCCATCTTGTCATCCCCGGCCTCGCGCAGCATTGCTGCGCGAGGGGAAGGGGACCCAGGTGGATGGATCAAACCCGGTCTTTCCACCTGGGTTCCCTTCCCTCACCACGCGCCGATGCGCGCGGTTCGCCGGGAATGACACTTCTCTCTTGAGTGGCATCCATGCCTGATCTTCTTCTCGAGTTATTCTCCGAAGAAATTCCCGCCCGCATGCAGGCCGGCGCCGCGCGCGATTTGGAAAGACTGATGGTCGGGGCGCTGACCGATCGCGGCTATCTGTTCGAAGGCATCAAGGCCTTTGCCGGTCCACGGCGCTTGACCCTGGCGATTGCCGGCCTGCCGGCCAAGCAGAGTGACGTGCGTGAGGAATTGAAAGGCCCCAAGACGGATGCGCCCCAGGCGGCGCTGGATGGCTTTCTCAAAAAGACCGGCCTGACCAAGGACCAGCTGAGAATCGAAAAAACGCCCAAGGGCGATGTCTATCTGGCGGTGATCGAGCGGGCGGGCCGCGACACGCCCCATGTGCTGGCCGAGATCATTCCCGACGTAATGGCCAAGCTGCCTTGGCCCAAATCCATGCGCTGGAAACAGGGCTCAGCGGTGCGCTGGGTGCGCCCGCTGCATTCCATTCTGTGTACCTTCGACGGTGAGTTGGTGCCGTTTTCTTTCGCGGGCATCTCCAGCGGGCTGCACACGCGCGGCCATCGCTTCCTATCGGAAGGCAGGATCGAGGCGAAACGCTTTGACGACTATGCCCAAAAGCTGAAAGCCGCCCATGTGGTGCTGGAGGCGGAAGAGCGCGCCGCCATCATCTTCGAAGGCGTCAAGCAGGCGGCCTTTGTCCATGGGCTGGAAATGATTCCGGACGAGGGGCTGCTGGCCGAAGTGTCGGGCCTGGCGGAATGGCCGATGGTCTATATCGGTACCATCCAGAATGAATTCATGGATGTGCCCGCCGAAATCTTGCAGACCTCGATGCGCACGCACCAGAAGTATTTCAGTTTGCGTGACCCTAAGACCGGAAAGATGGCCAACCGCTTTGCCCTGGTGGCCAATATGATCGCCAAAGACGGCGGCAAGGAAATCGTCGCGGGCAATGAGCGTGTGCTGCGCGCGCGGCTGTCGGATGCTAAATTCTTCTGGGATGAGGACCGCAAGGTCGGCTTGGATAGAATGGGTGCAAAACTTGAAGGAGTTATGTTCCATAACCTCATTGGATTTCTTGAGGATCGTATTCAGCGTGTTGCAAACGTGTCCGCTGTGGTTGCAACCCAAATGGGCGTGTCAAAAGTGGATGCGATAGAGGCCGCTGAATTGATGAAAAACGATCTCGGAAGTGGGGTTGTCGGTGAATTTCCAACCCTGCAAGGTATCATGGGATCATATTATGCTCTCGCCCAAGGCTCCGCGCCTGAAATTGCGGAAGCGATCAAAGATCACTATCGGCCTTTAGGTCCTAGTGACGCTGTCCCAACTGCCGCCCTCAGTATAGTACTTGCATTAGGTGATAAGATCGAAAGTGTTGTTAGCTTTTTCGGGGTTGGTGAAAAGCCGACAGGCTCGGGAGATCAATTTGGTATCCGTCGCGCGGCACTGGGAATTATTCGGATCATTCTGGAAAATAGGAAAAAGATAAATCTCTTACCGCTAATTGATGTTGCGAGAACTTTAAATTCGCAAAATGCCTATACCCTCATCCATCAAAGCAATTTTGAAAAGCCGTATGCGCGGTTCGCCGAACATTCTCTGAATGATGAGGTGTTGGCGTTCCTCGCCGATCGCCTGAAAGTCGCGCTGAAGGAAAAAGGCGTCCGCCACGACTTGATTGATGCGGTGTTCTCCCTCGGCAACGAAGACGATCTGGTGCGGCTGGTGGCACGGGTCGAGGCGTTGCAGGCCTTCCTGAAAACCGACGACGGCGCCAATCTGCTGGCGGGTTACAAGCGCGCCGCCAATATCCTCAAGATCGAGGAAAAGAAGGACGGCACAAGCTTCAGCGGCGATGTCACGGAAAAGTCGCTGGCCGAACCGGCCGAAAAGATTTTATTCAATGCCTTGACCAAGGCGCGCGGGCTCATCACCGATGCCCTAACCAAGGAAGACTTTGCCGCAGCCATGCAACAGATGGCGGCTTTACGGGTTCCCGTTGATTCATTTTTCGAGGGCGTAAAAGTAAACGCCGACGACAAACAGGTGCGCGCGAACCGCTTGAATTTGCTGGCAAGCCTGCGCGCGACCCTGCACCAAGTTGCGGATTTCTCACGGATTGAGGGGTGAGGGTGGTCAGCGAAATGTCCAGCGGACATTTCGCCGCCCGAACGCGCGCAGCGCTAGGCGAAAACTCCGGCGCTTTACGATCCCGGATCGGATATGTTTTCACCTGGGTGGCCCGTTCGTACGCTGTTGCTACGAACTCGCGGGCCATGACAAGTATATTCGCGGCGGCAGGTGAGCGATGACGAAGTGGGTCTATGCATTCGGCGACGGCAAGGCCGAAGGCAAAGCCGAGATGCGCAATCTGCTCGGCGGCAAGGGCGCCAATCTGGCGGAGATGAGTAATCTGGGCCTGCCGGTACCGCCGGGCCTGACCGTCACCACCGAAGTCTGCACCTATTACTATAGCCACAAGGAAAACTATCCGCCGGACCTCAAGGATCAAGTGGGAAGCGCCCTGCGCGAGGTCGGCTATCAGGCTAAGGGCAATTTCGGCGATCCCGACAAGCCGCTGCTGCTCAGCGTGCGCTCCGGCGCGCGCGTCTCCATGCCCGGCATGATGGATACGGTTTTGAATCTGGGCCTTAACAGCGCGACCGCCGCCGGCCTTGCCGCGCTGACCGGCGACGAACGCTTTGCCTATGACAGCTATCGCCGCTTCATTCAGATGTATTCCGATGTGGTGCTGGGCGTGGACCATGCCGCCTTCGAGGAAATTCTGGACGATGAAAAGGACCAGAAAGGCGTCGAACTGGACACCGACCTGGATGCCGCCGATCTCAAGCGCATTGCCGCGCTCTACAAGGCGCGCATCGAAAAGGAACTGGGCAAGCCGTTCCCCGAAGACGTGCAGGAACAGTTGTGGGGCGCCATCGGGGCGGTGTTCGGCTCCTGGCGCTCACCCCGCGCCAACACCTACCGCAAGCTCAACAACATCCCGGAAGATTGGGGCACCGCCGTCACGGTGCAGGCCATGGTGTTCGGCAATCGCGGTGAGAGTTCGGCCACCGGCGTCGCCTTCACCCGCGATCCGGCGACCGGCGAAAAGTTGCTCTATGGCGAATTTCTGATCAATGCCCAGGGCGAAGATGTGGTGGCGGGCATTCGCACGCCCCAACCCATCTCCCGCGTGGTGCGCGAACGCCAAGGCGGCAAGAAAGCCAGCATGGAAGAAGCCATGCCACGCGCGTTTGAGGAATTGCGCGCCATCGGCCAGCGGCTGGAGCAGCATTACCGCGACATGCAGGACGTGGAATTCACGGTGCAGGAAGGCAAGCTTTTCATGCTGCAGACCCGCTCCGGCAAGCGCACGGCGGAGGCCGCCCTGAAGGCTGCGGTGGATATGGAGCGCGAAGGGCTGATCGACAAAAAGATCGCCATCACCCGTGTCGAGCCGGAAGCGCTCAATCAACTGCTGCATCCCACGCTGGATCCCGATGCGCCGCGCGAGCAGATCGCGGTGGGCCTGGGCGCGTCTCCCGGCGCGGCCACCGGCGAAGTGGCGTTTACGGCGGAGGAGGCGGAAAAGCTGGCCGCCGATCACCGCGACGTGATCCTGGTGCGGATCGAGACCAGTCCGGAAGACATTCACGGCATGCATGCGGCGCGCGGTATTCTGACGGCGCGGGGCGGCATGACGTCTCACGCGGCGGTGGTGGCGCGCGGCATGGGCCGGCCCTGTGTTTCGGGCGCGGGCATGCTGAAAATTGACCCCGTGCGGGGCGAAATGGTGGCGGGCAATGTCACCATCCATCGCGGTGATATCATCACCATCGACGGCGCCGCCGGCCTGGTCTTCAAAGGCAAGGTGGGCCTGCGTCAGCCGGAACTGACCGGAGATTTCGGCACCCTGATGGGATGGGCGGATGAAGTTCGCCAACTCAAAGTCCGCACCAACGCCGACACGCCCGCCGACGCCGCCACGGCGCGCAAGTTCGGCGCCGAGGGCATCGGCCTGTGCCGCACCGAGCATATGTTCTTCGAGGCTGACCGCATCATCGCGGTACGCCAGATGATCCTGGCGGACGCGGAAGACGAGCGCAAAGCGGCGCTGGCGAAACTCTTGCCCATGCAGCGCGGCGACTTTGAAGGCCTTTTCAAGGAGATGGCGGGCTTGCCGGTGACCATACGCTTGCTCGATCCGCCGCTGCACGAATTTCTTCCGCACAAGGAAGAAGAATTCGAGGAGGTGGCGGCGGCCGCCGGCACCAATGCGCGGAAGCTGCGCGCCCGCGCCATCGCCCTGCACGAAGCCAATCCCATGCTGGGCCATCGCGGTTGCCGGCTGGGCATCACCTATCCTGAGATTTACGAAATGCAGGCGCGCGCCATTCTGGAAGCCGCCCTGGCGGTGGAAGAACAGGGCGGCGCGCCGGTGCAGCTGGAAATCATGATCCCGCTGGTGGCCTTCAAATCCGAGCTGGATGCCTTGGCGGCGCGCATCGCCCAGGTGGCCGCGGCGATCAAGCAGGAACGCGGAAAAGTGCCAGATTATATGATCGGAACGATGATCGAGCTGCCGCGTGCCGCGCTTCGGGCGGGCGAGATTGCACAGACCGCGCAATTCTTTTCGTTCGGCACCAACGATCTCACCCAGACCACCTTGGGCGTGTCGCGCGACGATGCCGGCATGTTCCTGAGCGATTATCTGAACAAGGGCGTGATCGCGCGCGATCCGTTCGTCTCTTTGGATATCGATGGTGTTGGTGAACTGGTAAAAATTGCGGCGGAACGGGGGCGCAAGACCCGCGAAAATCTCAAGCTGGGCATTTGCGGCGAGCATGGCGGCGATCCGGATTCCATCCGCTTCTGCCACGACTCGGGATTGGATTATGTCTCCTGTTCACCATTCCGCGTGCCGGTGGCCCGGCTTGCGGCGGCGCAAGCGGCGCTGAAAAATATTCGCGGTGATGTTTAATTTCCAGGCAGTTGCCGCAGGAAATCATTGGGTTTTTCGCGACTCGCTGTGACGTTCCGTCACGCTACTGAAAAAATTTAATTGACGATTCGTTTTTCCGGGGGGCATAAGCGCCCATCCCGGTGCTGGGAACCATTCGGAACTTTTGAAGGACACCGCCTAATCGAAACAGCCTGATTGAAATAGCAACTGCGCGTGAACGTCCGGAAGGGGCAGGATTACGCAGCGCGAAATAGACCAAGCCACATTGAGCAAGCGAAACCTAAAGCCGAAACGAGTTGCAGTCCGATGTCCAAGAAAACCCATGACGCGATTTCGCGTTCCGACCGCGTGCTTGTCGCCGCGATGGCGATCATACTCGCCACCGCCAGCGCCGCGATCGGCGCGTCCCTAACCTATAAGCCCGCGCCCCAGCACGCGCCCGCCAAGCCGGTGGTGAAAGTGGCCGAAGCGCCCAAGCCCGCGGCCGACACGGTGATGAGCCAGCTTCTGGGTGAGCACAAATGCCTGTCGGAAGTGTTGTATTATGAGGCGCGCGGCGAGGGCACCGGCGGTCAAAAGGCCATCGCGGAAGTGGTTTTTCACCGCATGAACCGGGGCAATTTCGGCAATTCCATCTGCGCCGTTGTCTATGAAGGCGCCAACAAGCCCGGCTGCCAATTCTCCTTCACCTGCAATGGCGACATGAAGCGCCCCAGGCACCAAGCGGCCTGGCATGACGCCGAAAAGCTAGCCGTCCAAATCCTCACCGGCCAGGTCCGGCTCAAAAATTCCACCGGCGGCGCGCTGAATTTCCACGCCATCTCGGTGGCGCCGGAATGGGCCGAGACTATGGACAAGACCACCCAGATCGGCAACCACATCTTTTATCGTGGTGTGTCGCGTCCCCGGGACGCCCAAGCGCTTTAGAAATCCAGACCGATGTCCAAGTTCGGCGCGCTATGGGTCAGCGCCCCTGAACTGATAGTATCCACGCCAGTTTCGGCGATGGCGCGTACCGTCTCCAAGCCGACATTGCCGGAGGCTTCCAGAACGGCCTTGCCATTGGTCAGCGTCACAGCGCGGCGCAGATCGTCCAAGCTCATATTATCGAGCAGGATGGCGTCCACGCCTTGGGTCAGCGCTTCTTCCAGTTGCGCCAGGGCGTCCACTTCCACTTCGATCTTGACCATATGGCCCAGGGCACCGCGCAGCCGCGCCACAGCCGGCGCGATGCCGCCGGCGGCGCGGATATGATTGTCCTTGATCATGGCGGCGTCATCCAATCCGAAACGGTGATTGAAGCCGCCACCGCAACGCACGGCATATTTCTGCAAAGTGCGAAGTCCCGGCAGGGTCTTGCGGGTGCAGACGATGCGCGCTTGGGTGCCTTCCACCTTTTTCACCAGCGCCGCGGTAAGGGTTGCGGTCCCTGACAAAGGTCCCAGAAAATTCAAAGCCACCCGCTCGGCGGTCAGGATGCTGCGCGCCGGGCCGGATACCCGCGCCAGCACCGCCCCGGCCTCGGCATCCGAGCCGTCGGGCAACACGGTCTGGAATATCACAGCAGGGTCCACCAACCGGAAAGCGGTCTGGGCACAAATCAGTCCCGCGATGCGCCCGCTCTCGCGCGCGATGAATTGTGCGTTGGCTTGGCTATGGGCGGCGATGGTGATCTGGCTGGTGATATCGCCGGCGCGGCCCAAATCTTCTTCCAGCGCGGCATGCACTAAGGCTTCGAATTGCAGCGGATGCGGCGGCCGGGTGAAGGCCAAGGCAGGTGTCATTGGCGGGCTTGGCGCGGCAAAATTTCGTCGCCCGCGGCGATTTTGTTGGCGTCCGCCAAGGTCATGAAGGTGCGCGCGCCTTTTTCGCCGGTCTGCGGGAAATCGCTGCGCCAATGGCCGCCGCGCGATTCTTTCCGCGCCAGGGCCGCTGCCGTCACCAGCTTGGCGGCCGCCGTCATATTGAGCAGCGCCGGTTCATGACTGACCGCTTCTAGGCGCGCGATCGCCGCCAGCGCGTTTTTGAGGCCTTCGGCATTGCGCTCCAGCGCCACATCGCGGCTCATGGCGTTGCGCAACACATGTGGCGGCGCGGGCGAGGCAAAACGCTGCGGCGCGGGCGGAAGCCCACGCATCGCGCCGCCCGCCAGCTGACCACGGATATCGTCGGCCGCCCGCGCGCCGAATATCAGGCCTTCCAAAAGCGAGTTGGAAGCGAGCCGGTTGGCGCCATGCAAGCCGGTGGAGGCGCATTCTCCCACCACCCACAGGCCGGGCAGGGACGCGCGCCCCTGCCAATCGGACGCGATGCCGCCCATGTGATAATGCGCGGCGGGCGCAACCGGGATCATGTCGCGCACCGGATCGATGCCCGCCGACATGCAGGCGGCATAGACGGTGGGAAAATGACGGGGAAATTCCGCGCCGATCGCCGTGCGGCAATCCAAAAACACCTTCTCTCCGGATCCGATCTGGCGATGAATGGCGCGCGCCACGATATCGCGCGGCGCCAGTTCGCCGTCTTTGTGAAGCAGGCTCATGAAACGCATCCCGCGTCCATTGACCAGAACGGCGCCTTCGCCGCGCAGGGCTTCGGTGGCCAGCGGGGCGGGATCGCGGCCAATGGCGATGGCGGTGGGATGAAACTGCACAAATTCCGGATCAGCTACAACCGCGCCGGCGCGCGCCGCCATCCCTAAGCCTTCGCCGCGCGATTCCAAGGGATTGGTGGTGACGGCATAGAGCGCGCCCAAACCGCCGGTGGCCAAGATCACGGCGCGGGCGCGAAACAGGATCAGCCTTGCATCGGCGCCCATGCCGGAACGGGCGAACAGGCCAATCACCCGGCCCGACTCCATCGCCAGTTCGACGGCATGAAAGCCTTCCAGCAGGGTGATGCTGTTTGCCCCATTGGCGCGCTCGGCCAAGGTTGCGGAAATCGCCGCCCCCGCGCCATCGCCTTTGACATGCACGATGCGCGGCACCGAATGCGCCGCCTCGCGGCCCAGGGCCAGTGCGCCATCGGATTTGCGGTCGAACGGCACGCCATAACCGATCAGGTCCTGGATGCGGGCGGGGGCTTCCTGGGCGACCAGTGCCACCACTTGGGGATCGCAAAGGCCCGCGCCGGCGGCAACCGTATCATGGGCGTGGGACTGCCAGCTGTCATCCGCGCCCATGGCGGCGGCGATACCACCTTGGGCCCAGGCGCTGGAGCCGGACAGGCCGGGACGGGTGCCCGCCAGGACAATACACGGCATGGGGGCCAGCTTGAGCGCGGTGAACAGCCCGGCTATGCCTGCGCCCAATATCAGCGCGCCATCCGTCTCGATGATGTTGTCGATGCGTGCCACGGTTTCAGACCTTCACCGCCAGCATGCGGTCAATGGGTTTTTTGGCCTGCGCTGCGATTTCGTCTGGCACCGTGACTTCATGGGTCATGGTTTGCAGCGCGTGCAGAATGCCGTCCAGGGTGATGCGCTTCATGTGCGGGCACAGATTGCAGGGCCGCACGAATTCCACGTCCGGATGCTCCACCGCGACATTGTCGCTCATCGAGCATTCGGTCACCATCACCACGCGCTTTGGCTTATGGCTGCCGACATAATTGATCATGGCGGCGGTTGAGCCGGCGAAATCCGCCTCGGCCACCACCTCCGGCGGGCATTCCGGATGCGCCAGCACCACAATGCCGGGATGGGCGGCGCGATAGTCGCGGATTTCTTGGGGGGTGAAACGCTCATGCACCTCGCAGGCGCCTTCCCAGGTGATGACTTTTACGCCGGTTTTGGCGGCAACATTGCAGGCGAGATACTTGTCGGGGATCATGATCACCGTATCGGTGCCGAAATCGCGCGCGATGGTTTCCACCACCGCCACCGCATTGCCGCTGGTGCAGCAGATGTCGCTCTGCGCCTTCACCTCGGCGGAGGTGTTCACATACGTCACCACCGGCAGGCCGGGATATTTCTGTTTGAGCAGCCGCACATCCGCGCCCGTGATGGAGGCGGCGAGCGAGCAACCTGCTTCCATGCTGGGGATCAGCACGGTTTTTTCCGGCGACAGAATTTTGGACGTCTCGGCCATGAAATGCACGCCCGCCTGCACGATCACTTTGGCGTCGGTGCGCGCCGCCTCGCGGGCCAGGGCCAGGCTGTCGCCCACAAAATCGCCCACGCCGTGGAAGATTTCCGGCGTCATATAATTGTGCGCCAGGATGACGGCGTTTTTTTCGCGCTTCAGGCGATTGATCTGGGCAATCACCGGGGCATAGGCGATCCATTCCGCCTTGGGAATGAATTTGGCGACTTTGGCGTACTGGCCGCTCGTTTCCTGCGCCACCGCGTCGGTATAGGCCAGCTCAACACCCATGCCACTCTCCACTGCCCATTAATACTCATTTAGAGTATATATATGGGGCAAAAAACCCGGCCTTCAAGGAGCCGGTTCGAGCTTTATGCTACACCGGAGCATTAAGGGGTCAAGAGCGGGAAACGCATGTTTCAGACATGTGTTGCAGGAATGTGATGGTTTTTCTGCCGATATTTTGCGTTGGCGATTGTTTTACCGGGGCCGCCGTCCGCCAAGCCGGACCCCAGGCGCCTGACGCTCGCGCAAAACGCCCCGGCGGAAGCGGAACAACTCGGCGGGGCGTCCGCGCAACGGCGTAGAGAATTTTCCGGTGCCTTCCACCAGGCCTTGCTCCGCCACCAGGCGGCGGAAATTCTGCTTGTGCAAGCGAAGGCCCGCCAAGGCTTCCACCGCCCGCTGCAATTCCAGCAAGGTGAAAGCGGGGGCCATCAATTCGAACACCACGGGGCGGTATTTCAATTTTCCCCGGAGCCGGGCGATGGCCGTGGCCAGGATGCGGCGATGATCGAACAACATGGCGGTGCCCAGATTGGCGCCTTTCGCCGGCAGGCCATTGTCGCGGTAAAACTCCTCCACCAATCCCGCTTCATACAGCAGCTCATAGCGTTCCAGCACGCGCTCTTCGTCCCAGCCTTCGCCGAAACAGACATTGACGCGCTCGCGCCGCATGTCCGCGGCTTCGCTGTCCGCCGCGTCTTTGACGAATTTTTTCAGCGCCGGAAGAATGATGCTTTCGATCATGGCGGGTTTGGCGTCACGCCAATCTTCCCAGGGAAAATAGTGATACCAGCCGCGCCATTGCGTCTCAGCCGCTTCGCGCACCTTGCGCGTCAAAGCCAGATAGCCGACCGACACCACGCGCCCGCCGGAGCCCGGCCCCGAATGGGACGAAGGCAGATGCCGGCCCTTGTCGCCGAATGTATAGAGCTGTTCGGTATAACCCAGATCGAAATCGGTCTGCTCGCCCACCCAATTGCGCAGGCCCAATTCCAGGGTGCGGTGCCGCGCCGGATCGAAGGGTCCAAACGGCAAGGCATCGTGCAAGCCTTCATGCGCCACCACCAGCACGCAGGGTTGCTCACCCTCCACCGCCAGGATGGCGGCCGACAGGCCGATGGAGACGGCCTCCTTCACAGGCCCTCCAGCGGAAAAGCGGTGGTGACGCCTTCCTCCACCAGCAGGGGCGGGCCCATGCTGTTCAGAGCCGCGATCATCTTGCCGTCCCGGCCCAAGGCTTCGTCGGCATGGCGCACCAAAAGCCGGTTGGGCTGGGCGTGCGGCGCGCGCTGGCGGATGGCGCGGGCGATCTCGATCTCGCGGCCGGGCCCCAGCCGGTCGCAGAGAATGGTGAAGGCCGAAGCCATGGACCGTGAAATCCCGGCCCAGCAATGGATCAGCAAAGGCTGCTCGGCGTCCCAGCCGCGCGAGAAAGCGAGCAGCTCATCAACATGCTGGCGCGCGGGCGGTGCCGTGCCCGCGGTGGGATCTACGATATCGTTGACCCCTAGCCGCAAATGCATGGCGGCAGGAAATCCGGCCGGGGTCTCGATCATATAGTCGGGTGACAAAAGGGTGATGAGGCGCGAGGGGCTATGGACGCGCAAGGCTTCGGCGAGATTCGACAGGGGAGAGACCAGAAGGCGGGGCATGAGTCTTTTTACCAGCTAAAGCGTGTACAGGCGGCCAAATCTGGCCAGGAACTGGGCTTGGGCTTCGGCCGTGCTAAGGGGGATCAGCCGGGGCGTTTTCAAGCCTCTGGGCGGGGTTCCAAACAGCCGCCGGGCCTGCGGCTCCTCAAAGCCCGCCAGCTGCGTGGCCTCATGATAGGCCGAAAGATGGTCCGCCCGTTTGAACAGGGCCTTGAGGGCCTGCGGTATCTGGGCGGGCAGTCCGAACCGCAGATGAATTGCCATCTGAAGCCTTTCCTCTAAGGCCTTGTAGTTAATGCCGACGGCGGCCTTGAAGGGGCTGATGAGGTCGCCGACAACATATTCGGGGCTGTCGTGCAATAAGGCCATCAGCCGAGCCTCCCGTGAAAGCCTGGGTGATAGATCGGCCACCAGCCGCTCTACCAACACGCAATGCTGGGCGACCGAGAAGGCGTGTTCGCCCTTGGTCTGGCCGTTCCAGCGCGCCACCCGGGCCAGGCCATGGGCGATATCGGCAATCTCGATGTCCAGGGGGCTGGGTTCCAAAAGGTCCAGGCGCCGGCCGCTGAGCATGCGCTGCCAGGCCCGCGGTGGGGCGTTTTTTTTCTCCGGACGGTCAGGCACTGAGCAGCCGGATCGCGATCACTGTCAGCGTGATCGCCAGAACCACCCTGAGCGCCTTGTCGGGCATGCGCGGGGCAAACAGGCTGGCCAGCATAATGCCCGGCAGGGAGCCGCACAAAAGCGAGATCAACACGCCCATATCCACCCCGCCGGTCATCAGATGCCCCATTCCCGCCACCAGGGTCAGCGGCACGGCATGGGCGATATCGGAGCCCGCGATTTTGACCACCGGCAATTCAGGATACAGCAGCAAGAGGGCGGTAACCCCCAAAGCGCCGGCGCCAACCGAGGATATGGTGACCAGCACGCCCAGCGTGATTCCGGTCAGGATGGTGTAGAGGCGGGTTTGTTCCGGCGTCATCACGCCGACGCGCTGGGAATAGGTGGCTAGCAATTTTTTGCGAAACAAGACGGCGGCGGCCGTCGCCAGCAGCGCCACGCCCAAAACCTTGGTCACAACCGCGCTATAAGCGCCCTTGTCGATGTCCAGCAGCCACAGGGCGGTCAAGGTCAGTATCGAAGCAGGCAGGCTTCCCGCCGCCAGCCGCGTCACGATCCGCCAATCGATCGTGCGATTGAAGCCATGCACAAAGCTGCCGCCGGTCTTGGTGACGCTGGCATAGATCAGGTCGGTCCCCACGGCGGTGACGGGATGGACATGAAACAAAAGGATCAGCAGCGGGGTCATCAGCGAGCCGCCGCCCACGCCGGTCATTCCGACCAGGAAACCGACCGCAAAACCGGACACGACAAACAGGGGCTGGATGGTCTCGAACACGGTCATTTCTTTTTTGCGAAATAATTTTCGCGATTTTTCCGGCGGCAGCCAATCAACCACCAGGCAGGCCACCGGACAATTGCAGTGAAATTTTTGCGCGCTTATTAGGCAATCAGATGCCCGGTTGCACGCTTTTGGGCAAGTGCGGAATGCAAAAATGCGTGATTTTTACCGCGCGGTCATCAATCCTTCTTTTGCCCTAAAGGATGGACGGGTTGTCGCATGCGAAACGGCGCGTAACCGCAATGGGGCATTTAGATTTTTCCGCTACCAAGGCGGCGGAACGTCAAGGTCAGCGCCCATATATGCCGCCGCTTAGGGATCCCATGGACAATCCGGCGCAAACCCGTTCGCCGGGGCTGGCGGCTTTGCTTGGCGTGTTTGTGGCCGGTCTTGTGGTCGGCATGGGCATGGTTGCCGATTTGGGCGGACAATTCATCGCCGGGTTGATTATTCTGGCCGCGCTGAGCTTTGGGTTGTCGCTGTTGCAACGGTCGGCGGAAAATACCCGCAAACGCGTGACCGCCGGCGAAGCCAGTTACCGCGCCTTTTTCGATCACGCGGTGGAAGGCATTTTTCGCACCACGCCGAACGGGCATTATCTGGCGGTCAACCAGGCGCTGGCGGATATCTATGGCTATCCCACGCCCGAGGCGCTGACGATCGGCCTCACCGACATCAGCGCGCAATTGTATGTCGATCCCAAGCGCCGCGACGAATTCCGCGATCTGATGCAGGCCCATGACGTGGTGACGGACTTTGTCTCCGAGATCCATCACCGTTCGGGGCGGCGCATCTGGATCTCGGAAAATGCCCGCGCGGTGCGCGACTGGTCAGGCGAATTGCTGTGCTATGAAGGCACGGTCGAGGATGTCACGGAGAAATTCGAGCAGGAACGCACTTTGCGCGCGGCGCTGCGGCAGGCCGAGATCGCCAACAGAATGAAGGCCGCGTTCCTTGCGGCGATGAGTCATGAGTTAAAGACGCCCTTGAACGCGGTGCTGGGATTTTCCGAAATTATCCGCGACGAAGTCCTGGGCCCCGTGGGCCATGGCGGCTACCGCGAATATGCTAGCGACATCCACAAAAGCGGCACGCGGCTTTTGACCGTGATCAATGACGTGCTGGACGTATCGCGCTTGGAGGGCGGGCTGTTGACCATTGACGCGCGGCCCGAGAATGTCCTGGATGTGGCGGAAACCGCCATCAAGCTGGCGCGCGGCATCACCCACGATCAGCGCCGCATCGAAATCGATGTGCCGGACGATGCGCCTTCCTTGCAGGTCGATCCGCGCCGTTTGGCGCAGGCCTTGGGCAATCTGCTGGCCAATGCGCTGAAATTCACTCCCGACAACGGGACGGTGCGTTTTGCCGCCCGTTTCCAGACCGGCGGCGGTGTGCATCTACTGGTGGAAGACACCGGCATCGGCATGGCGCCGGAAACCATTTGCGCCGCCTTGGAGCCTTTCCGGCAAGGGGACGGCTCGCTCGCCCGCCGGTTCGAGGGCGCAGGTCTTGGACTTTCCATCGCCAAGGCCTTGGCGGAGCTGCATGGCGGCAGCCTGATCATTCAAAGCACGGTGGGCGAGGGCACGATCGTTACCATCGCCTTGCCCGCAAGCTGTGTCGGGATGCCCCCAGCGGCCGCCAACGTCGCCTGATCTTTTATTTTGTAACCGGGGAAGCGGCGGGTTAAACACCGCGCCATGAAGGCTTCTTCCGCTTTGGTGCTGTTTTCGGGCGGCCAGGACTCCACCGTCTGCTTGGCCTGGGCGCTGACGAAGTTCGCCCAGGTGGAAACGGTAGGTTTCCATTATGGCCAGCGCCACGCCGCCGAGTTGCGGGCGCGGCCGCTTATTCTGAAGACGATGCGCGCCATCCTTCCCGATTGGGCCGCACGCCTGGGCGAAGATCATCTCTTGCCGCTGGATGTCCTCAAAGCAATCGGCGGCAGCGCTTTGATCGATCCGATGACCATCGAAATGGGCGAAAACGGGTTGCCCACCAGCTTTGTGCCCGGACGCAATCTGATGTTTCTCACCGCTGCCGCCGCGCTGGGCTATAGGCGCGGTATTTGCGATCTGGTCGGTGGGATGTGCGAAAGTGATTTTTCGGGCTATCCCGATTGCCGCAACGATACCCTGCAGGCAGCCGCCAAGGCGCTGTCGCTGGGCCTGGCACAGCCGGTTCGCATTCACACGCCCCTGATGTGGATCGATAAGGCGACAACCTGGCGATTGGCGGAAGAATTGGGCGGCCAGGCATTGGTGACTCTGATCCGCGAGGAAACCGTCACCTGTTATGAAGGCGACCGTTCGCAACGTCATGTCTGGGGTTATGGCTGTGGCGCCTGTCCGGCTTGCCGATTGCGCGCCGCCGGGTACGAGGCCTACGCCGCGTGACCTATTCGGTGAAGGAAATTTATTACACGCTGCAAGGCGAGGGCGCGCAAGCGGGCCGCGCCGCCGTGTTTTTGCGGTTTGCCGGCTGCAATCTGTGGAGCGGTATGGAAAAGGACCGCCAGGAGGCAGTCTGCCGTTTCTGCGACACCGATTTTGTCGGCACCGACGGTCCCGGCGGCGGCAAATTCGCCGATGCCGCGTCTCTGGCGCGCGCGGTGTTCCGGCAATGGCCCCAGCATGCGTCCGGCAAGCCCTATGTCGTTTGCACGGGTGGAGAACCGCTGCTGCAATTGGACAAGGCGCTGATCGCCGCGTTGCATGCGGAGGGCTTCGAAATCGGAATCGAGACCAACGGCACCTTGCTTCCGCCGCCCGGTATCGATTGGATATGTGTCAGCCCCAAGGCCGACGCCGAACAAAAACTGATGCATGGCGACGAGTTGAAGCTGATTTATCCGCAAGCCGGTGCGGCCCCGGACCGCTATGCCGGACAGGATTTTCGCAATTTTTTCCTACAGCCGATGGACAATGCCGACCTCACCGCCAATACCCAGGCCGCCATCCGTTATTGTCTGGAGAACCCGCAATGGCGATTGTCCTTGCAGACCCACAAGCTGACCGGCATTCGCTAGGGTGAGGCGCGTCGCGCGGAGCGCGTGAGCAGGTCCAGTGGACCTGTGAAAGCGGCGAACGCCGCGAGCTTAAGCGAGCGGCCGGGAAATTTGACGCGATGTCGAATTCACAAAATCCCTCGCGCCTGGGGACCGTTCCGGTCCACCCCACAGGATCCCTGCCGCAAACAGGCCGGAAGCCGGAAAAAACCCGGTTCCGGAGGTTTTGAAATTCTACAAACTTTTGTGGTAAAAGCTTCCCCATGGCAAACCCGCGCGAAAAAGTCTCATCCATCGACCCGATTTGGACCGCCCTGCGCCAGCAGGCGGAAGCCATGGCCGCGGCGGAGCCCACGCTGGCGGGTTTCATCCACGCCACGATTCTGCAACATACCCAGTTGGAGCAGGCGCTGTCCTATCATCTGGCGCGCAAGCTGGGCGGAGAGGATCTAAGCCCCTTGGCGGTGCGTGAGATATTCGACGAGGCCATCGCCGCGGATGGAGAAATCGGCAAAGCGGTCCGCGCCGATCTATCCGCGGTGTTCGAGCGCGATCCTGCTTGCCATTCCTATCTCGAGGCCTTTCTGTTTTACAAGGGCTTTCACGCGTTGGAGAGCTACCGCGCCGCCCATTGGCTGTGGCATCAAGGCCGCAAGGCGATGGCTTTGTTCCTGCAGAGCCGCACATCGCAATTGTTTTCGGTGGACGTGCATCCGGCGGCCCAGGTCGGCCGCGGCATCATGTTCGACCATGGCACCGGCATCGTCATCGGCGAAACCGCGGTGGTGGAGGACGATGTCTCCATCATGCAGGACGTCACCCTGGGCGGCACCGGCAAGGAAAGCGGCGACCGTCATCCCAAGATCCGCCGGGGCGTGTTGTTGTCGCTGGGCGCCAAGATCTTGGGCAATATCGAGGTGGGCGAATATAGCCGGGTCGGCGCCGGCTCGGTGGTGCTCAAATCCGTGCCGCCCCATTGCACCGCCGTCGGTGTGCCTGCCAAGCTTATCAACTGCGATTGCGGTGAAAATCCATCCCAGCAGATGAATCATTTCATCGAAGAGCTGCCTGACAACACTGGGTGAGGAGCGTTCAACCGCGCGGTCCGCGCGGTTGACGAGCATGTCCAGTGGAGTGAGGCACGACCGGCTTGCCGGTCAAATCGGTCCAGTGGACCGA
>DATFDR010000038.1:0-6709 GCA_035251935.1 Rhizomicrobium sp.
ATGCACACCGTCGCAGCCCAATTCGGCGGCCAGATCGGGCCGGTCGTTGAGAATAAAGGCGGTGTCATTGGCTTGCACTGCGGGACGCAAAAGGTCCACGGCGCGGCGGATCTCATCGTCGCTGACATGCTTGAGGCGCAGCTGGAAAGAGGCGACATCGCCACCCTCCAGCGCCTCGCGCAGCGGGATCAAAAAATTCGCCGCCGAGAGCTTCGGCGGCGAAATCAAGTAAAGACGGCAATCGCTCAAGCGGCTTTCTCGTCCGCCTGTTTCCATTTGCCCAGCGCGGCGTTGAAGTTCATCAGCGCGCGGTGGGCGAAGGCGGCCTTGCCGGCGGCAACATTGGCTTCCTTGCCGCCCCAGGCCCTTTGCGGTGCAGCCTGCAGGGCGCGGCCATAGGAGAAGGTCAGCGGCCAGGGATTGCCGCCGATCTTGTTCATGGCGTCCAGATGCGCGGTGGCGTCGATATCCGACTGGCCACCCGACAGGAAGGCGATCCCCGGCACCGCCGACGGGGTGGTGCGGCGGAGCACGCGCAGGGTGCGCTCAGCGACTTCCTGCACGCCCGCCTGCTTGGCGCTTTTCTTGCCCGCCACGATCATGTTGGGCTTGAGGACGATGCCTTCAAGCGCGACGCGGGCGATATAGAGTTGCTGGAAGAACTCCTTGTGCACGAACAGAGTCACATCCTCGCAGCGCGCGGCATCATGGTCACCGTCCATCAGCACTTCCGGCTCAATGATCGGCACGATGCCGGCTTCCTGCGCCAGCGCGGCATAACGGGCCATCGCCTGGGCGTTGGCATGGACGGCGCCATAGGTCGGAATGCCCGAGGCGATGTTGAGCACCGCGCGCCATTTGGCGAAGCGGGCGCCCAGCTTGTGATACTCGGCGAAACGCTCGCGCAGGCCGTCCAGGCCCTGCGTGATAACCTCGCCCGGAAAGCCGGGCATCGCCACGGGACCGGTATCGACCTTGATGCCCGGAACCGCGCCGGCATCCTCGATCAGTTTGACCAAGGTGGTGCCGTTCTTGGCTTTCTGGCGGATGGTCTCATCATACAAGATGACGCCGGAAATGTGATTCTTCATCGCCACTTCGGTGCGGAACATGAACTCGCGATAATCGCGGCGGTTGTTCTCGGTGTTTTCCGTCGCAATGTCGGCGAATCGCTTGCCTATGGTATTGTTGGATTCGTCCGCGGCCAGAAGGCCTTTGCCCGGCGCCACCATTTTTTTCGCGATTGCGTTCAACTCGTCCAGATTCATTCTTTGCTTCCTCTATTGGGCTTGCAGGGCTTCGACCCCCGGCAATGTTTTTCCTTCCAGCCATTCCAGAAATGCTCCACCCGCGGTCGAGACATAGGTGAAATCCTGTTCCACGCCGGCATGGGCCAGGGCCGCGACAGTATCGCCGCCGCCGGCCACCGATAGTAGCCGGCCCGCGCGGGTTAGGCTTGCGACTTTTTGTGCCGCCGTCACCGTACCCCGGTCGAAGGGCTGGGTTTCAAAAGCGCCAAAGGGACCGTTCCATACCAGGGTGCGGGTGACCAAAAGCCGGTTCTCAAAGGCGTTTATGCTGTCGGGGCCGACATCCAGCACCATCTCGTCATCGCCAATGTCGGCGCTCGCGGTGGTGCGGTGTTCCGCGCCTTGCTTAAATTGCTTGGCCACCACCACGTCGCTGGGCAACAGGATCGCCGCCCCGGACTCCGTGGCCATATGGATCACCTTGCGGGCGGTTTCCAGATGGTCGGGCTCGTAAAGTGACTTGCCGACGCGCACGCCTTGCGCCGCCAGGAAGGTGTTGGCCATGGCGCCGCCGATCACCAGCGTCTCCACCCGCTGCACCAGATTTTCCAACAGCGCAATCTTGGTGGAAACCTTGGCGCCGCCCACCACCGCCATCAGCGGCCGCTCGGGATTGCCCAAAGCTTTTTCCAAATGGGTGAGCTCGGCCTGCATCGAGCGGCCCGCCGCATTGGGAAGCAGCCGCGCCACGCCTTCGGTCGAGGCATGGGCGCGGTGCGCGGCGGAGAACGCGTCATTGACGAAGATGTCACCCAGCGCGGCCAACTGCTGGGACATCTCGTCATCATTGGCTTCTTCGCCTTTGTGAAAGCGGGTGTTTTCCAACAACAGGACCTCGCCGTCCTGCAGCGCCGCCACGGCGCTTTGCGCTTGGGGTCCGATGCAGTCGTCCGCGAACGCGATCTTGCGGCCTACCGCCTGCGCCAGCGGTTCGGCCAGAACCTTCAGCGACATGGACGGCACCACTTTGCCTTTGGGCCGGTCGAAATGGCTGAGTACGATGACGCGCGCGCCTTTTTCTGCCAGTTCCTTGATGGTGGGCGCCTGGCGCACAATGCGGGTGTCGTCGGTCACCTTGCCGTCCGAGACCGGCACATTGAGGTCGGCGCGCACCAACACGCGCTTTCCTTTCACTTGCAGGTCATCGAGGGTTCTGAATGCCATTTGCCTTCTCTTTTGTCATTCCCGCGCAAGCGGGAATCCATGGACACAAGTTGGATGCCCGCTTTCGCGGGCATGACAAGACTGAAATTAAATCAACTTCCCCATGGCCACGGCGGTGTCCGCCATGCGGTTGGAAAAGCCCCATTCATTGTCGTACCAGGTCATCACCGACACGAAGGTGCCGTCCATCACCTTGGTCTGGTCCAGCGCGAAACTGGACGAGGCCGGACTGTGATTAAAGTCCATTGACACCAGCTTGTCGTGCACCACGTCCAGAATACCCTTGAGCGGGCCCAGGGCGGCGCCCTTGATGGCGTCGTTGATTTCCTGGGCGCTGGTCGCTTTCTTGGCGACGAACTTCAAATCCACCAGCGAGACATTGGGGGTCGGCACGCGCACCGAAATGCCGTCCAATTTGCCTTTCAATTCCGGCAATACCAGGCCCACCGCCTTGGCGGCGCCGGTCGAGGTCGGAATCATGGACAGCGCCGCGGCCCGGGCGCGGTAAAGGTCCTTGTGCATCTGGTCCAGCGAGGGCTGGTCGTTGGTATAGCTGTGAATGGTGGTCATCATGCCGCGTTCGATGCCGACCGCGTCGTGCAGCACCTTGGCCACCGGCACCAGGCAGTTGGTGGTGCAGGAGGCGTTGGACACGACCAGATGGTCTTTGGTCAGCTTGTCATGATTGACGCCATAGACCACGGTCAGATCGGCGCTGTCGCATGGCGCCGACACCAGCACCCGCTTGGCGCCCGCCGTCAGATGCGCGCTGGCTTTTTCCTTGGAGGTGAAAATGCCGGTGCATTCCAGCGCGATGTCGACATCCAGCTCTTTGTGGGGCAGCTCGGCGGGGTTCTTGATGGCGGTGACTCTGATCTTGTGGCCGGCGGCGATCATATAGTCGCCGTCCACGCTCACCTGGGCCGGAAAGCGGCCATGGATGCTGTCATAGCGCAGCAGATGGGCGTTGGTTTCCACCGGCCCCAGATCGTTGACCGCCACCACCTCGATATCGCGGCGTCCCGATTCCACGATCGCGCGCAGAACCAGCCGTCCGATGCGGCCAAAACCGTTGATTGCAACCCGAAGCGCCATTCCTTATCTCCTTGTCATGGCCCGCCAGCGAGGCCCAAAAGGGCCGAAGCGCGTGCGGGCCACCCATCTTCTTCCTACTTCAACAATCTTTTCGCGGCGGCCGCCGCCGCGTCGGCGGTGATGCCGAATTTCTTATAGACGTCTTTGTAAGGACCGCTGGCGCCAAAACTGGTCATGCCGATAAAGGCGCCAGCCTCCCCCAACAAGGGCGATCCGATGTAGCGGTCCCAACCTTCGCGCGCGGCGGCTTCGATGGCAACCTTGACGGTGCCTGGGCCCAACACCTGTTTGCGGTAACTTTCCGGTTGCTCTTCGAACAAGGCCCAGCAGGGCATGGACACAATGCGGGAGGCGATGCCTTCGGCGGCCAACTTGGCCTTGGCTTCTACCGCCAGACTGACTTCGGTGCCGGTGGCCAGGAAGGTGACCTTGGCGGCCGGATCGCCGACAAGTTCATAGCCGCCCTTGGCGCAAAGATTGTCGGGCGTATGGCTGTCGCGCACGGTGGGCACATCCTGGCGCGAAAAAGCGATCAGGCTGGGGCGGCGGTCGTTCTTCAAGGCCAACTCCCAGCATTCCGCCGTTTCCACGCCGTCGGCGGGACGCATCACCAACAGATTGGGAATGGCGCGCAAGGCGGCGAGATGCTCGATGGGCTGATGGGTGGGACCGTCTTCGCCCACGCCGATGGAATCGTGGGTCATCACAAATACCACCCGCAGGCCCATCAGCGCGGCCAGGCGGATGGCGGGGCGGCAATAATCGGAAAACACCATGAAGGTGCCGCCATAAGGAACAATGCCGCCATGCAGCGCCATGCCGTTCATGGCTGCCGCCATGCCATGCTCGCGGATGCCGTAATGGATATAGCGGCCGGCGAAATTGCCGGGGCTCACGCCCTCGATATTCTTGGTTTTGGTGTTGTTGGAGGGCGTCAAATCCGCCGACCCGCCGATGGTGGTCTTCATCTCGGCGTTGATCACGTCCAGCGCTTTTTCCGACATTTTGCGCGTGCCGGCCACGGGCTTTTCCGCCGATAGTTTTTCCTTCAGCGCCACCAGGGCAGACCCGATCGAAGCCGGGATCGTGCCATGGATGGCGTCCTCGAAATCCTTGGCCTGCGGGCTCGCGGCTTTGCGTGCCAACCAGTCGCCATGCTCTTTGGTGCCGGCCGCGCCGATGGCGCGCCATTGGTTCAGCAGTTCGTCGGGCACGATGAAGGGCGCATAGTCCCAGCCCAATTGCACACGCGCGCCGGCCACCACCTCGGCGCCCGGCGCATCGCTGTGCGCCTTCTGGGTGCCTGCCCGGCCCGGCATGCCGAAGCCGATGATGGTCTTGCAGGCGATCATCACCGGACGGTCGGCGGCTTGCGCCTTTTGCAGGCTGCGGAAAATATCGGCGGCGTCATGGCCGTCGCAACGGTCCACGATCCAGCCCGCCGCTTCGAAGCGTTTGATCTGGTCGGTGGAGTCCGCCAGCGAAAGAGCGCCGTCGATGGTAATGCTATTGTCGTCCCACAACACGATCAGGTTGGAGAGCCCCAAATGCCCGGCAAGGGTGATGGCCTCTTGGCTGATGCCTTCCATCAGATCGCCATCGCTGGCGATGACATAGGTCTTGTGGCTGACCAACGCGTCGCCAAAACGGGCATTGAGCAGCCGCTCGGCCAGCGCCATGCCGACGGCATTGGCGAGGCCCTGGCCCAGGGGGCCGGTGGTGGTCTCGATGCCGGGCAGATCGCCATGTTCGGGATGGCCGGCGGTGGGACTGCCGACCTTGCGGAAATGCTTGAGGTCTTCGATTGTGACCTTGGGATAGCCGGTCAGCCAGAGCAGGGAATAGAGCAGCATCGAGCCATGACCGCCGGACAGGACAAAGCGGTCGCGGTCGGCCCAGCCGGGCTCTGCGGCATGGAATTTCAGGAAGCGGGAAAACAGCACCGTGGCGACATCGGCCATGCCCAAGGGCAGGCCGGGATGGCCGGATTTGGCCGTTTCCACAGCGTCCATGGAAAGCGCCCTTATGGCGTTGGCCAGACGGCGGGTCTGGTTCTGGTCAGGGAGGGCAGAAGCGGGCGCGGTCATGGGATTTCCCGGCGGGTGTGGGGGCCTTAAGCCAGCGCTCGGTCCCCCCGTCAAGGCCCCGGGATATGTGACGTGCGCGTATCGGTTGACCCGATTTCCCTTGAGGGCCTAAGGTCTTGGCGCAATTGAGCGACGAGGCGCGCATGAGCCGGCTGGATTTGGCGCAAAAACGCTTTGCAACGGCGCTGGAAGCCCTGGAGAACACCGCCGCCTCGGTGGGTGAGAGTCTGGATGCCGCCGCCAAATTGCCGGAACGCATCGCGGAACTTGAGATCGAGCGCGAAAAACTTTTGGGCCGCGTCGCGGAACTGGAAGAAGAGATTGCGGTGCTTTCGGGTCTGACGGAAGAGGTGGAAGGCCGGTTGGACGGCGCCATCGGCGAAATCCGCACCGCGTTGGCGAGGTAGCCCATGCCGCTGGTAAACGTGATGGTGAACAACCGCGCCTATACCATCGCTTGCGATGACGGCGAGGAAGAGCATTTGAAGGAACTGGCCGCGCATGTGGACGCCAAAGCGCGCGAGGTGCTGGGTTCGGTGGGCCAGGTGGGCGATATCCGCATGCTGCTGATGGCGGCGCTGTTGATCGCCGATGAGCGCCAGGAGCTTTCCGGCAAGAGCGGAACCAGCGATGGCGAAAGACAAAATCTGCATTTGCGGGCGGAACAGGCGGAACGCGCCGCCGCCGATGCCCTGGAAAGCGCCGCCAAAAGGTTAGAGGACATTGCCGTGCGGCTTGCGCACGCCTAAACTAGGCGTGGACGGTCACTGTCTCGCGCGTCAGGTTGCGATGCCCAGGGGCCTTAATTGTACTCATCGGGAGTTGTCCCTGACCGGGACCGTGGTTCCGGACACACGACGCCCACCTGCACTTGCAGGCCCATGAGATCCAATACCAACGGCGAATACGGTACCGTCCACCGGCGCGCGAAGCGCGCGAGCAGGTCCAGTGGACCTGCGAGAGGTGGACGGTGCCGCGAGCTTGGGCGAGCGGCTCGGCAACCGACACAATGGTATTTGATGGTCGAACCACAAGGAGCAGTGCGTGGATCAG
>DATFDR010000039.1:0-78888 GCA_035251935.1 Rhizomicrobium sp.
CCAATGCCGCCGAAAGCCAACCCGTCCAAGCTCAATCCGCTGCAGCTGCGTACCCTGACGTTGCTGCAGGCGATTGCCCGGATTCCCGGCACGTCCCATCCGACGCCGGACGGGGACACCGCCATCACCAAGTTTCCGCATGCCCATGGCGATCACTTTCATTTGGGTGACGCCACGGTGATGGTCCGCGATGCCACCGGACTTGAGAACGAAAAAGTGTGGAACGCGTTAAGCCGCAAGGGCTTGATCAAGGCGGCGTGGCCCAATCAAATCGCGCTCACGCCGGAAGGCATGGCTTATGACACCGGCATCGCCGATCAAATTTTACATATGGGCGCACATCACTAGTGTCGTGGTTCGAAGTTCGCCATGCTGTCGCTATCGGTCTGGGGACGAACTTCGAAACCAGACGACATTAGGATTGAATAGGGTGCTCGCACGGGACACTAGATGAACACCAAAAAGAAACGCCGGTTGGCTTTCGTAGGGGCGCTGCTGGCGGTCGGTGTGGTGCTGGCCGTTGTGATTGTGTACGGCCTGGGACAAAACACCATGTATTTCCGCAGTCCCAGCGATGTGGCCGCAAAGCAGGTCGGCGAGGGCGTCGCATTCCGCCTGGGCGGTCTTGTTGAGAAAGGCAGCCTTCGGCATGGGACAGGCGCGCAAGTGCGTTTCCGAATAACCGATGGCAAAAATAGCATCACGGCCGATTACAACGGCGTGCTGCCTGCGCTGTTCCGCGAAGGCCAGGGCGTGGTGACCACCGGCATGATGAATGGCAGCGGCACTTTCATTGCCCATGAAGTGCTGGCCAAGCATGATGAGAAATATATGCCGCCCGAAGTGGTGGATGCGCTCAAGCGCGCCGGCCGCTGGCAGGAAGGTGCGCCATGACCGGCGAGTTGGGCCAATTGTCGCTCTGTTTTGCGCTGGCGCTGAGCTTGGTGATGGCGGTGTCCGGATTTTTGGGCATGCGTCCGTCCGGCCAGATCGCTCGCGGCGCGGCCACCAGTTCGGCGATGGGTCTGTTGGTCTTTGTCGGTCTGGCGTTTGCCGCACTCACTTACGCGTTTGTGATTTCTGATTTTTCCATCGGCTTGGTTGCGCGTCACAGCAGCACCCTCAAACCGCTGGTCTATAAGATCAGTGGGGTATGGGGGAACCATGAAGGCTCCATGCTGCTGTGGGTGCTGGTGCTGGCGATTTATGCCGCGGTAGTGGCGGGCCTTCAGCGCGGCGGCGCAAGGCTGACCAGCGCGGCGCTGGGCGTGCAAGGATTGCTCGCGGCGGCATTCCTGCTGTTCATTCTTTTCACCTCCAATCCTTTTTTCCGTCTGGACCCCGAACCGTTCGAAGGCGCGGGCCTCAATCCGTTGCTGCAGGATCCGGGTCTGGCGATCCATCCCCCCATGCTCTATGCGGGCTATGTCGGGCTGTCGGCGGCTTTTTCTTATGCCGCTGCGGCGCTGCTGGTGGGCGAAGCAGCCATCGTGAACAATTGGGCGCGGGCGGCGCGGCCTTTCATGCTGATGGCCTGGATCGCGCTGACCGGCGGTATCGCGCTGGGATCTTGGTGGGCCTATTACGAACTGGGCTGGGGCGGTTTCTGGGCCTGGGATCCGGTCGAGAATGCCTCGCTGATGCCCTGGCTGATCGCCACGGCCCTGCTGCATTCCGCGCTGGCGACCGAGAAAAGCGGCGCCTTCCGCACTTGGTCGTTGCTGCTGGCCATTGCCGGTTTTTCCTTGTCGCTGATCGGCACCTTCCTGGTGCGCTCGGGCGTGCTCTCATCCGTGCACGCTTTCGCCAGCGATCCTACCCGCGGCTTTTTCATCATGATCTTGATCTTTTTTGCCATAGGCGGCGCGCTGGCACTGTTTGCCTGGCGTGCGCCCACGCTCAAGACCGGCGCGGCCTTCGCGCCGGTCAGCCGTGAGACCGCGCTGTTGTTGAACAATGTTTTCCTGGTGGCCGCCTGCTCCGCCGTCTTTGTCGGCACGCTGTATCCCCTGGTTCTGGATGCGGTGAACGGCTCCAAGATTACCGTCGGCCCGCCTTACTATGCGCTGATCTTCGCGCCGATCTTTTTTGTCCTGTTGCTGCTGGTGCCGTTCGGTCCCGCGCTCGGCTGGAAGCGCGCCGACTTCAAAACCGCTCTGCGCTCGCTCTATCCCGCCCTGGGGTTGGCGGCGGTTGCGGCGATCGCGGTCCTTGCCATCGTGTCGCCGCGCGGTCTGGCGGCTACCGGCGCCTTTGCCGCGGCGGGCTGGCTGATCGGGGCGTCGCTGCTGGATATCCGCAAACGCAAAGGTGCGCGTGCCAGTGCTTTCGCCGCGGCCTTGGCCCATGCGGGGCTGGGTGTTTCGTTGATGGGCGTGGCCGGTACCACTGCCTGGCGCAGCGAGGCTTTGACCGTGCTGGCGCCCGGACAAACCATGATGGTGGGTTCCTATAGGCTGCGCTTTGACGGCGTGACGCGCGAAAAGGGCCCCAATTATGTCGCCGACCGTGGCCACATCGCGCTGATGAAGGGCGACAAGGTGAGCGCCGTCCTGAAACCCGAGCATCGCTTCTATTCGGCGGAAGGTCAGGACATGAACGACACCGCCATCCACACCAATGGTCTGCGCGATCTGTATTTGGCCTTGGGCGATGACCGCGGCGGCGGCCGCTTCGCTCTGCGTGCCTATGTCTCGCCCTTGGCGCCATTGATCTGGCTGGGCGGCTTGATGATGGGCCTAGGCGGTATTTTGAGTTTGCTGGGACGCTTGCGGGTGAAGGAGCCGGATCAGCAGCCTGCCGCGCCCGCCATGGCCCAAGCCGCCGAATGACGCGCGTCATCGCCCTTTTGTTGATGGTGATGGCTGGAGCGTTTCAGATCGCTTGGGACATCGCCCCGGCGTTGGCGGCGCCGGTGGGCGAGACTTTTTCCGATCCGGTGCTAGAAACGCGCGCCCGTAATCTGCAGCGCCAGCTACGCTGCCTGGTGTGCCAAGGCGAAAGCATTGATGATTCCGCCTCACCTTTTGCGGTGGATGTGCGCCGTCTGGTGCGCCAGCAAATCGCCGACGGCAAAAGCGACCAACAGATCTTTGATTTCCTGGTGGCGCGGTATGGCGACTTCATCCTGATGAAACCGCCGGTGCAGCCAAACACCTGGTTGTTGTGGCTGATGCCTTTTCTGGTTCTGGGCGGCGCGGGCGCCGTGGCCTGGGTGACCGTCAAAAAGGCTTCCGTCACAGAAGGTTAGACAGGTTACCATCCTGTAATCTTTTGGACGTAATCCAGCCATGTTGAGCTTTTATAGTGCCGGAGCCGGGCCGAAGAGGCCTGCCTCAAGGAGCCTCCCATGCAAAACAACAAGCCCGATTTTTTCTCGCGCCTTCCCAAGCCGTCGCCGCGCCAACGCCGTGCGATCGCGATGGGCACCGCCGCCGCCATTGTGGTGGTCGGCCTGGGCGCCTTCGGCCTCCTGCCGCCGGTGCGCGCGGTTCAGACAGCCGGCACTTCCCCGGTGATGGTAGCCGCCACTGCAAATGAAGCGCGGGCCCCGCGCATGCTGGAAAATAGCGCCCCCTTCAGCTTCGCCGATCTGGTGGAGCGGGTCAGCCCCGCCGTGGTGACCATCAAGTCCGAAACCACCACCACCAACAATGACAATGAAGGCGTCGAGAATCTTCCTCCGGCCTTCCGCGATTTCTTCAACCAGTTCAACAATGGCCAGAGGCCGCAGCAGCAGCCTCATCGCGCCTTGAGCGCCGGTTCGGGCTTTATCATCGACAAAGTGGGCTATGTCGTCACCAACAATCATGTGGTGGACGCCAGCAAGAAGATCACCGTCACCCTGCCGGACAAGCGCGAATTCATCGCCAAGCTGGTTGGCACCGATCCGGTGACCGACATCGCGCTTTTGAAGATCTCCAGCGACCGTCCGCTGCCGAGCGTGGAATTCGGTAACGACAAGCAGTTGCGCGTGGGCGATTGGGTGGTGGCGGTGGGAAATCCGTTCGGTCTGTCCAATTCGGTGACCGCCGGCATCGTCTCGTCGCTGGGCCGTAATATCGAATCCAGCCAGCAATATACCAACTTCATCCAGATCGACGCCCCCATCAACCGGGGCAATTCGGGCGGCCCCACCTTTGATCTGCGCGGCCAAGTGATCGGGATGAACTCGATGATCTTCTCGCCTTCGGGCGGCAGTATCGGCATCGGCTTTGCCATTCCCGCCAGCCTGATCCACGACGTGGTCGCCCAGCTCAAGGACCATGGCCGCGTCAGCCGCGGTTATCTGGGCGTCAATATCCAGCCCGTGACGCCGGATATCGCCGCCTCCTTGGGGATCAAGGAAGCCAAGGGCGCGCTGGTTGCCGAAGTGGTGGCGGGCGGTCCCGCCTCCAAGGCCGGCTTTGAGCAAGGCGACATCATCACCGCCATCAATGGTCAGGCGGTGGAAGACCATACCGACTTGACCCGCAAGGTGGCTTCCGTGCCGGCCGGCCAGGTCGCGGTGTTCAGTGTGGCGCGCCAAGGCAAGCCGCTGCAGATGAAGGCCACGATCGGCGCGCGCCCGGATGCCCAGCAGCTGGCGTCCAACGCGCCGAGCAAGGATGGCGTTCTGTCGCCATCCGTCGCCAATGCCGCCGGGTTGGGATTGTCGTCCTTGACCCCCGACGCTAAGCGCAGCTTCAACATCGCCGATAGTGTTGTGGTTGGGGCGGTCATCACCAAGGTCGATCCCGACAGTGATGCCGCCACCAAGGGGCTGCAGCCCGGCGATGTGGTGCTCAAGGTCGGTAACCGCATCGTACGCAGCCCGGCGGATTTCCAAACCGGTGTGGCGGAGGCCAAGAAGGGCGGACGCACCAGTGTGCTGCTTCTGGTATCGCATACCCAGGGCGGCGGTACCGGCTTTGTCGCCATCGATATTGACAAGACATGATGGACCGGGCGCGGCCTCTAGGAAGCCCCGCGCCCTTTCCTTTCAAGCGCGATCGGGCGTCTAGGCATGATCGCGCATTCAAGCATGGTTGGGCAAGCATGGTCGGGAGAGTGCATGCGAATTCTTGTGATTGAAGACGATCTGGAAGCGCAGCGTTATCTGGTGCAGGGCCTGAAGGAATCGGGTCATGTGGTGGATGAAGCGTCGGACGGCGATACCGGATTGAACCTGGCTTTGTCCCGGGCCTATGACGTGGCGGTGGTCGATCGCATGTTGCCTGGAATGGATGGCCTGAAAGTGGTTGCCGAAATGCGCGAGCATGGCAATTCCACCCCGGTGCTGTTTCTGTCCGCGCTTTCGGAGGTGGACGACCGGGTCAAAGGCCTGAAGGCGGGCGGCGACGACTATCTCACCAAACCCTACGCCTTTGTCGAGCTTCTGGCGCGGATCGACGCCCTGATGCGCCGCCGTCAGCCGGCCGGCGTAAGGACAAGACTGGATGTGGGCGATCTGGAGCTGGATCTTCTGACCCGCGCCGCCAAACGCAGCGGCACCGACATCGAACTGCAGCCGCGCGAGTTCCGCCTGCTGGAGTATCTGATGCGTCACGCCGGCCAGGTGGTGACCCGCACCATGCTTTTGGAAAGCGTGTGGGAATATCATTTCGATCCCCAGACCAATGTGATCGATGTGCATATCAGCCGTCTGAGGGCGAAGATCGACAAGGGATTCGAAGCGCCGTTGCTGCATACCGTGCGCGGCGCGGGCTATATGATCCGTGCGCACTAAGCCTGTTCTGTTGCGGACAGGTATTTTACGCACCCAGGCGTTTCGCATCGTTCTTGTCTATGTCCTGCTGTTCGCCTTTTCGGTGACGGCGCTGTTGTTTTTCACCTACTGGAACACAAGGCGCACCCTGGACGGCCAGACCGATCGCATCATCGAGGCGGAAATCACCGGCCTGTCGGAAGAGTATCAGCGTTTCGGCCTTCAGGGCGTGGCGGAAACGGTGCGGTCGCGTTCCTTGCATCTGGGCCAGGCGCTTTATCTGTTGTCCGACGGATTGCATCACACCGTTGCCGGCAATCTGGATTCCTGGCCGCAGATTTCCGGCCTGCCGGGTGGCATGGTGGAATTCGACTATGAGCGTCCGGTGGACGGTAAGCTGGAAAGCCGCCGGGCGCGGGGCCGGGTGTTCACCCTCACCGGCGGTTTCGCCTTGTTGGTTGCCCAGGATGTGCATGACCGCTATTTGACCGAGCGCATGTTCACCACCACCTTGCCTTGGACGGTGGCGTTGATCCTGGTTCTGGGCACCGCGGGCGGCGCGCTGATGAGCCGTAACATGCTGAGGCGCCTGGATGCCATCAACCGCACCTCGCGCGAGATCATTGCCGGTGATTTGACCAGGCGCGTGCCCTTGACCGGCTCGGGAGACGAATTTGACTCGCTGGCGGAAAATCTCAACCGCATGCTGGACCGCATTGAACGGTTGATGAAAGGCCTGCGGGAAGTCACGGATTCGGTGGCGCATGACTTGCGCACCCCGCTCAACCGCCTGCGCAACCGGCTGGAGGAATCCGCCGCCCGGCTCACCGCCAGCGGCGCGCAAGCCTCGGAAATCGAGCGGGCCATGGCCGAAACCGATCAACTGATCGGTACGTTCAACGCCTTGCTGCTGATCGCGGAAACCGATGCCGGGACCACCCGCGCCGCCATGTCGCCGCTGGATTTGGGCGAAGTCGCCGCCGATGTCGTGGAATTGTATGAACCGTTGGGAGAAGTGCGCAATGTCGCGCTGACCCTGGCGCCCGGCGCCAGCGTGGTGATTGAAGGCAATCGCAGCCTAATCGCTCAAGCGCTGGCCAATCTGGTTGACAATGCCATCAAATACACGCCCGCGGGCGGCCGGGTTCAGATTGGCGCGGTGGTGACGGACAACAGCGTGGATTTGTCGGTGGCCGATAGCGGTCCAGGCATTCCGGTGGCCGACCGGCCGCGCGTGATCGAGCGTTTTGTGCGCCTGGAAGCCAGCCGCAACTCGCCGGGCACCGGATTGGGGCTGTCCTTGGTGGCGGCTGTGGCGCATTTCCATGGTGCGGAATTGGTGCTGGAAGACAATGCGCCCACGGGGCTCAAGGCGGTGCTGCGTTTTCCCAAGACGGCAATACGCGCTTTGCCCGGCGCGGCGATCAAAAACGCCGCCGAGTAGGCCGATCCTCATGCTTCGACAGTCGTTAGCGCCAGCGTCGTGCGACCAGCATGAGGATTTCTCTTGATCCTCACCCTGAGCTTGTCGAAGGGTGGGGTATGCAGCTTCGTGTTCCACCCAATGGTTTCGACCCTGCCCGCGCCGCGCGGGTGAAAGAAGCTTTGGCGCAAGCGGGCTTTTCAAGCAACGACCCCTTGCTGGATGCGGTGTTCGGCAACAGTCCTTTTCTGGGCCGGCTGGCGCTGCGCGAGGTGGGTGCGCTGGGCGAATATTTTGCCGCCGGTCCGCAGACGGTTTTGAACGCCGCCATTCAGCTGGCGCAGGCGGCGGCGCGGGCCGACAGCGAAGCGCAGGCGATGAAGGATTTGCGCACCGCCAAGCGCCGCGCCGCGCTGGCCATCGCCATGGCCGATATAGCGGGCTTGTGGGACGTCAATCGCGTGACGGCGGAGCTGACCCATTTTGCCGATGCCTGTGTGGCGGGGGCCTTGCGGTTCCTGCTGCAGGCCGAGGCGGCGCGGTCCGGAACCACGCATGTTCCGGAAGAGGAATGCGGCCTCACCGTGCTGGCGATGGGAAAATACGGCGCCTTTGAGCTGAATTATTCCAGCGACATCGACCTGGTGGTGTTCTACGACGCCGCGAAGTTTCCCTTTGCCAAGCGGGGCGATCCGCGCGGGGCGGCGGTGGATATTGTGCGCGGGCTGGTCAAGCTCCTCGCTGAAACCACCATCGACGGTTATGTCTTTCGCGTGGATCTGCGCTTGCGTCCCGATGCAGGGGCAACGCAAGTCGCCATCTCCACCGATGCGGCGTTGGATTATTACGAGGCGATGGGCCAGAACTGGGAACGCGCCGCCATGATCAAGGCGCGCGCCTGCGCCGGCGATCCTAAGACCGGGGCGCAATTTCTCGGCGGACTCAAACCTTTCATCTGGCGGCGCACGTTGGATTTTGCCGCCATCGAGGATATTCAATCCATCAAGCGTCAGATTCACGCCCATGTCGGTCATGCGGCCGTCGCGGTGGAGGGACACAATATCAAGCTGGGGCGCGGTGGCATCCGCGAGATCGAGTTCTTCGCCCAGACCCAGCAACTGATTTTGGGCGGACGCCACCCCGGTTTGCGCCAGGCCGCCACCCAGGATGCATTGGACGCCCTGGTGGCCGATGGCCGAGTGGACGCTGTTGTGGCAGAGGACCTCAAGCGCGACTATCGTTATCTGCGCACCCTCGAGCATCGGCTGCAGATGATCGAGGATCAGCAGACTCATTCTCTGCCTGACAGTGACGCAGGGCTAGCCCATGTCGCGTGTTTCATGGGCTATGCGCATGCCGCCGATTTTCGCGAGGAACTGACGCGGGTTTTGGAGAATGTGCAGGATCACTATGCGCGTCTGTTTGAAAGCGGGCAGGATCTGGCATCGGCGGAAGGAAATCTGGTTTTCACAGGAGTCGAGGAAGACCCCGAAACCCTGAAGACCCTTGCCGCCATGGGATTTGGCGAACCCGCCCATGTTTCCGCCGCGATCCGTGGCTGGCATCATGGCCGCATCCGCGCCATGCGCAGCCAGCGGGCGCGCGAGCTCCTGACCAAGTTGATTCCGGTCATCCTCAAGGCTTTGGCGGGCGCCGCCGACCCCAATGTCGCCTTCACCCAGTTCGACCGCTTTCTGTCCAATCTGCCGTCCGGCGTGCAGTTGTTTTCTCTGTTCCTGGCGCGGCCGCAATTTCTGGATTTGCTGGCCAAGATTGTCGGCGCAACGCCGCGCCTGGCGGTCTATCTAGCGCGCCATCCCGCTATTTTGGACGCGCTGCTGGATGCGGAGTTTCTTACCCGCTTGCCGGCGCGCGCCGAATTGGACGCGCGTTTTTCCAGCGTGACCGCCGGCGGTTATGAGGATGTGCTGGATGGCGCGCGGCGCTTCACCCGCGAAGCCGTTTTCCGGGTCGGCGTGCAGATTGTCGAGGGCAACGCCAAAGCGGAGCAGGCTGGACCTGCTTTGGCCGATATCGCCGAATGCGTGATCGCAGGCCTGTTGCCGAACGTGGAAGAGGCGTTGGCGGCCAGCGCGGGCCGCATTCCGGGTGCTGGATTTTCGGTGGTGGCGATGGGCAAATTGGGGGGACGGGAAATGACCGCCAGCTCCGACCTTGATCTGGTCTTTGTCTATAAGAGCCCCTCTGGGGTGGAGATGTCGGACGGTCCCAAACCGCTTTCGCCGACCTTATATTTTGCGCGGTTGGCGCAACGTTTTATTGCCGCGCTGACCACGCCCACGGCGGCGGGGACGCTCTATGAGGTGGATATGCGGCTGCGGCCCACCGGCAACAAAGGCCCGGTGGCGGTCAGCCTGAAGAGCTTTGCCGACTATCACGCCAGCGAAAGCTGGACCTGGGAGCATATGGCGCTGACGCGGGCGCGATTGATTACCGGACCGCAGGACCTGCAGGCGCGCGTCGCGGCGCAGATTCGCAAAAGACTGACCCAGGCCCGTCCGGCATCGGCCATCATCGCCGATGCCCGCGCCATGCGCGCGCGCATGGCGGAAACTTTTGCGGGCCGCAACAGGTGGGATTTGAAGCATGCGCCGGGCGGGCTGGTGGATATTGAGTTCATCGCCCAGACCCTGCAATTGGTGCATGCCCCGGCTCAGCCGGATATCCTGAACACCAACACTATCGCCGCGCTCTATAATCTCAAGGCGACGGGATTCCTGGCACCCGAGGATGCCGATACGTTGATCGCCTCGGCCGGGCTGCAGCATGCCTTGACCCAGGTGCTGCGCATCGCGCTGGATGAAACCCCAGTCATCGAAGACGCGACGCCGGGGCTGAAAGCCTTGCTGACCCGGGCAGCGGAAAGCGCGAGCTTCGCCCAGACCCAGGCCTTACTGGAAAGCCTGCAAAGTCAGACCCGCGCCATTTTCAATCGGCTAATGGCAAGCCCATAAGATGTTGCGGCGGGAAGGCCAGATGCACGGCCCCGGCGCAGGGAGGATTGCCGCTGACGGCCACCGCTTCGCTGCGGCCAGCGATCCGGACATGGAAATGGCTGCGATCGCCCAGGAAGGTGCTGGCCATAATTTCGCCCGATACGCCTTGCGGCGCAAAACCGATATGTTCGGGACGGATGGCCAAAAGAATATGGTCATCCTGCTTGATGCCGGACGCCAGATTGCCGCGCGGCAGAGTGATAATGCCCAAAAGGCCCGCATTCACCGTCGCGGCTTCGCCGGTGATCTCCTTCACCGTGGCGTGGAAGAAATTGATCTCGCCGATGAAGTCGGCCACTGCGCGGCAATTGGGCCGTTCATAGAGTTCGCGCGGACTGGCGACTTGCAAAATCTTGCCGCCTTCCATCACCGCGATGCGATCGGAAAGCGACAGAGCTTCTTCCTGGTCGTGGGTCACCAGAAGAAAAGTGATGCCCACCTTGCGCTGCAGGGCGCGCAGTTCCACTTGCATCGCCTCGCGCAGCCTTTTGTCCAGCGCCCCCAAAGGTTCATCCAGCAGCAGGATTTTCGGTTCGCGCACCAAGGCGCGCGCCAGGGCGACGCGTTGGCGCTGGCCACCGGACAATTGATCGGCGGCGCGGTCGCTGAGGCCTTCCAGCCGGACGGCGGCCAGCATGGCTTCGATCCTTCCGTGCAACGCATCTTTGGGCAGCTTCAGCTTGCGCAAGCCATAGGCGATATTGTCGAACACATTCAGGTGCGGAAAAATCGCATAGGACTGGAACACCATATTGGTGGGCCGCCGGTAGGGCGGCACCGCGTTCATCACATCGCCCTCGATCGCAATCGTGCCGCTGTCGGGCGTCTCAAAGCCTGCGATCATGCGCAGCAAGGTGGTCTTGCCGCAGCCCGAAGGCCCCAGCAGGGCAAAAAATTCGCCGCGCGGCACTTCTAGGCTGACATTGTCCACCACCGGCGGACCGCCAAAGGATTTGCGGACTTGGGTGATGGTCAAAAACGTCATGCGCCCACCATCGGCTTTTTGACTCCCAGATTGCGGACATACTCGGCCAAGACCACCAGCGCCACCGAAACCGTCAGGATGATGGCGCCCAGCGCCAAAACCATGGGCAGCCGATAGGGAAAGCGCAATTGGCCCCAGATATAGATCGGCAAGGTCGCTTCGGTGCCGGAGAGGAAATAGGCCACCAGAAATTCGTCGAAAGAGGTGATGAAGGTCAGAAGCAGGCTGGCGACGATGCCCGGCAGCATCAGGGGAAAGGTCACGCGCCAAAATGTCATCCAGCCGTCCTCGCCCAGATCGGCGCTGGCTTCTTCCAGATTTTTGTCGAAACCTTCGAAGCGGGCGATCAACACCGTCAGGGCAAAGGGCACGCAGACCAGCATGTGCCCCAGCACCACCGCCGCCAGCGACAAAGGCAGGCCCAGCGTGCCCAGCAACAAGAGCAAGGAGATGCCCAATACGATATCGGGAATGAACAAGGGTAGGGAGATAAAGCCCAACATTCCCCCTGCGGCCCGCAGCCGGTAGTGGGTCACCGCTTTGGCGGCCAGCAACCCCAGCAGTGTCGACAGCAGCGCGGTGGCCACGCCCACTTTCAAACTGTTGCCCAGGGCATGCTGCATGGCGGTGTCGGCGGCCAAGCCCTCATACCAGCGCATGGTGAAGCCGGACAAAGGAAAGGCGATGAATTGGGAATCGTTGAAGGAAAAGATCGGCAGCACAAGCACCGGCACATAGAGAAAAGCCAGATAGGCCAAGGCATAGAGAAAAAGCCCGCGGTTCTTCATGCCGGCCTCACCGGATTTTCCGCGTGGCGGCGCGCGCCGTCGCCACGAGCAGGCCTGCGATCACCGCCACCAAGACCATGCTGACGATGGAAAGCGCCGCGCCCAGCGGCCAATTGCCGACATTGTTGAACTGCACCTCGATCACATTGGCGATCATGGTGCCCTTGGTGCCGCCCACCAGTTCCGGGGTGACGAAGTCGCCGGTGGTGGGGACAAAGATTAGAATGGCGGCGCCGATCACGCCGGGCATGCTGAGCGGCAGGGTGATGCGCAGGAAGCGGCGCAAAGCGCTGTCGCCCAAATCGCTGGCGGCCTCCAGCAGCGAGCGGTCGATCTTCTCAAGGCTCACATAGATCGGCAGGATGGCGAAGGCCGCCCAGGCATGGGCCAATGTCACCACCACTGCGAACGGATTGTAGAGCAGAAAGCTCAAAGGCTGATCGATCAGGTTGAGACGGATCAGGCCCGAGTTGATCACGCCGTTAAAACCCAGAATGATCTTCCAGGCGAAAACCCGCAGCAGGTAAGACGTCCAGAAAGGAATGGTCAGCGCCACCAGCCAGAGGAATTTGCGCCGGGCATGAAAGGCGACGAAATAGGCCATGGGGTAGGCCAGGCACACGGTGACCAAAGTCACCACAGCGGAGATCAACACCGACCGCGCGAACAGAATGCGATAGCTTCCGCGGCCCAGAACCTCGCCATACTGGGCCAGGGTCCAATCCGGCGAGAAGGCGATGCCGGTCTGATTTTTCAGGCTGATGACCGTCATCAGCAGCAAGGGCGCGGCCAGGCCCACGCCCATCACCGCCAAAGTGGGTGCGAGCAGGCCATAGCCTTCGCCTGAATTCCGCCCGCTATCCGCCACACGCCCCCCACAGTCGGCCGTTAGAAACGCGATTGTTGGGAAATCATATGCCCCCGTGCAACCGAAACCTCAGCAATTGCAGCTTGAATCGCCTCCCGGAAAAGGCCATAACCCCGCGTCTTGGAGTGCGGGCGTAGCTCAGGGGTAGAGCATAACCTTGCCAAGGTTAGGGTCGGGCGTTCGATTCGCCTCGCCCGCTCCAAGGTTTTAAAGGCTTTTATCGGTCTTCCAACCGGATGCCCCTATAAATCCCCACAGCATCCCCACTTCTAACGCGAGAGAATTGACAGCCGGTCTCCCGGCTATTTTGCTGCTGGGCAGGCGCGCTATCCCGATCTGTGATGGGAAGGGCGCAAGGGTGCAAGCGGCCGCTATTGAGTCACCAACTTGCTCTGACCGGATCACGGAAGAGGGGGGAGTGGGAGGGGCTGGGGATACTGCGGATCGTGTTCTTGGGCCTTCAAATTATCGCGGAGAAATTCCCGGCTACGGTCCCTCCGCTCTAACATCGGCGTCCGTTCGCTGCAGCTATCTTTCCCACCAACGTCGATGCGTTCCGAAGACCTTCTCGATTTGTACACATTCTAACTTCGGCCCAGCCTCTACGAATGAAAAACCTTCCTGGGTTGCGTCGTAGGGCAAAAATTTCTCTAGGGGCGATGTTTGGGCGACCGTATCCGAACAACTTCGGCGAAAGAACCGAAATTGGCCTCGTGTTAGTCGAAACTCACTTGGGCTCTGAACGACCCGAACGCTGTAGATATTTGGAAACGGCCCCAGCACTTCAGTAATATTTGAGGGTATGCTTGAGCTTGTTGCCGAGTACGAAAATGATATCCCTACCGCGTCTCTGTCTAGCTCAATCTCCCGACCGAACCGAATGTCACAGGCACGTTCGACATTTAGGAGCATTACCTCCGCTTGTCCGCGCATTCCGGTTACCATGCACTCTTCATAGGTCTCGTTGAGCCCGTAGACCCTTGCAAAGGTTGCCGTCAGCGCACCGGCAAGCAACAGGATTGCCAGGAGCCGATGGCCTTTTAGCCACCGCGCCGCCCGCAAGGCTGCTTGGACTACATCCATGGGACGCCCCCTTCACTGTCGCTCTACCAGTTAAATACATACTATAGTTGATAAACTTATAATGCGTACTCCGATGACCTTGGCGCATGGATATGCGCAAGCTGGTCGGCGGGAATGTCAGGAAGGCCCGCATCAAGGCTGGGCTGACCCAGGAGCAGCTTGCCGAGACCTCAGGCTATAGCCAGCAGTATCTCAGCGGCCTGGAACAAGGCCTCAGAAATCCTACTGTCATCACGCTCTTCGAATTGGCTACGGCTCTGGGAGTAAGCCATATAGACTTGCTTCGCCCGACGCGGTGTCGTCACCGATAGAAGGGTCGTTTGGGCCTTGAGCCAATTTCTGTGTCGCTGTTCAACGATAAAAGCGTCTTGATTGGGACGGCCGGGATGAGGTGCTGCCTTAGCAGCCAACTCGATGGGGTCCCTGGGCTTCTGGAAACAACGTCGACCGCTGTAATGAGCGGGCTGAAAGGCGAATAGTAACGTCCCATCGCGTTTTGACGATTTCATGTCACTGATGACAAGTCATCCATCGTAGCTGTGCATAATGCTCAGATTACATTGTCATCCGCATGTACGAACAATGGGCCATACTCAATTGTCTTGTCACCATTAAAGGCGAGATTTGGAGAAGCCATGAAAAAAATTGCGATCCTGCCGGCAGCGGTTTTGCTCGTTATAGCAGCTTCTGTCACAGCCGCGCAGGCTGCATGCACTGTGCCCTATGATTTTGTTTCCGGAACTACCGCGGTCGCTGACCAAGTGGACGCGAATTTCACAAGTCTCGCCGGATGTGCTGTCCCGTCCACGAATCCCAGTTTTTCAGGGACAGCCACCTTGAATGGGAATGCCAGCGCGTATGCGATCTCAAGAGTCATAAGCAACGGAGGTGTCGGAAACGGATATGCCGCGGTATTTCAGTTGACGAACACGAACAATAAGAGTGGCCAAATGTATATGGCCGATAGCGGCGGGGGAACCGCTTATTACGTTGAGCCAAACATGCTGACCATGTCCACCGATAGCGGATATGGGATCAAGATCAATTCCAATGGGACAGACAATAACGGCTTACGCATAGCCACCAACGGTGCGACCAGTTGCTATCCTTCATGCTCCAACGTCTCTGATCGACGCATAAAGACCGACATTGCTCCCCTCGCATATGAAAGCGGTCTAGGTGCGATCGACGCACTTCGCCCAGTCTCTTATCGGTGGAAAGATTCCAAGAAAGGCGATGGGCAGCAGATAGGGCTGTTGGCGCAGGATGTGCGAAGCGTATTTCCGCAAGCCGTGATGAATACGGGGGTTGTCACCAAGGAGGCGCCGGACGGCATACTCGCCGTGAATTACAGCGCCCTCATTGCTCCGATGGTGCTTTCAATCCAGCAGCTAGACGCAAGAACAAAGTCCGTGATCGCCATGGGTGAAACAGCATTGTCTGATGGGCGGCAGCAGGCCGGCGTTGAAAATTTTCGCGATGACGCTTTGGCGCTGGTGAAGCAGTTGCGGCCCGTGAGTTTCAAATCGAGAGATGCCGATGAATTTGCAAACGGTCGCCAGATCGGCTTCGTTGCCCAGGAAGTGCAAATTATCGCGCCTGAACTGGTGTTTTCTCGGAAGGACAAGGAAAAGACGCTAGCGCTGAAGTCTGGTTCCTTGATACCGATCCTGACCAAGGCGGTGCAGCAACAGCAAGACCAGATTGTGGCTCTCAAGGCTGCTAACGAAACTCGATCCTTGGAGATTGAACGTCTCCAAGCGCAAATCGGCGTGCTGCAGCGCAAGCTCGGAGTTCAGACCGCGCAGAAGTGACGAGCTATGTTGAAAGTCATTTTCCTCGATGACTGGTCGGATTCGCGAAACTTGACGAATTGTCAGTCGTATACGTGTGCAGTTGGAGTTGGTCCGTCAAACATTCGTTAGCAATCAATTTGGATAGGAGATGAACCGCTAAGCCAACGCGATACCGTACCGCCCATGTTGCTAACTCGCTTGTGGGCAATCGTGCCCACCCGAGGAAGAAACCGGAGGTGGCGCATGTACAAACTGGTCCTTGGTATCGCGGCAGGTCTTCTGCTGTTCAGCAGTCCCACGATGGCAGCCTGCTCAGTTTCATACACATTTGCGACCGGGACGACTGCAGTCGCAAGCCAGGTTAATACCAATTTCTCAGACCTCTACACTTGCGCTGCGCCACTCGCGAGTCCGAGTTTTACGGGAAGTGTCGGTATTGGCATGACGGCGACGAATATTCTTGACATCACACAAAACCAGAATGGCACCAGCCAGATAAAGCTGTTGAACAATAGCGGTGGCACGGCAGTACAAGCAAAGTTCGCTGCTAGCAACGGGACGCACGAAGGCGCGTTGGTCATCTTTGGAACAGGGTTCACCACCAGTGGCGTGTTTCGACAGGATGGTATGTACCTGGGTGGCGATGGGGTTGGCGGATTGACTTTAAACACTCAGGCTGTCCAACCGATCTATTTTGGCATTAGCAATGCTGAAGCCGCTCGCTTCGGTACCGACGGCAGTTTTTTGGTCGGCACTACCACAAATGGCGGATGGGCAACCAATGCCAAGCTGGCGGTCGTGTCATCGATCAACGCCGCAACCTTCCATAATACGGGTTCATCTGGATGGGCGGGATCGTTCAGAGTGGATAGCACGGCTGTCACGGTCGTTGATTTTCGCTTTGGGGCTACGAATGTCGGCTCTGTTAGCACCAATGGCAGCAGAGTCTTCTACAACGAAACGTCGGATGAGCGGTTGAAGGACTGGAAAATCGCTCAGCGAAGCTACTCCGAGGTCATCCGAAAACTTTGGGTTGGTGACTTTAAATGGAAGAAAGATGGCATCCCCGATTTCGGCTACCGCGCCCAGCAAGCCTACTTGCTATTTCCCGAGGCGGTACGCAAGCCATCCGACGCGATGGGCATGTGGCAGATGGACTACGGAAAAACCGCCGCATTAGCGATGTGGGGTGTGAAAGACCTTTATAAAGCCACCGATGATCAAAGCCGAAGCGTTTCAGCGCTTCAGATGGAAGTGAAGCGACTGAGAGTGCAGACCATCGCGCTTCAGCAGGTTCATGCGAATGATGCCGCAAAATTGGAACGGCTGGAGCACTTGGTAATATCTATGAGGCGCGCACCTGTCGTTCAGGCGGCGTTGAAATGAAATGCAGAATTGAGAGCAAGGAGAAACGGCGATGACGTTTGGCTTTCGGTCCATCACAAGTTTGCTGTCATTGGTTGCTATGTTGCTCAGCTTCGCGGCGACAGCAGCGTCCGCCGCAAATGGGTCTATAACGTATACTTATGACCCCCTGGGTCGGGTGACCACCGCCAGTTACGATACAGGAGTGATTATCATTTACGCCTACGACGCCAATGGAAACCGTACGCAGCAAACCATCAATGTGAATACCGCGACACTTTGTTGGACCACAACAACGGGATGTCCTCCTGCCTCGAAGACAGCCATTTGGGATCAGGGGCTTTGGAACTAATGGCGGGCCATCGTCTACTGCATTGCGAATTACGAGCCGGACATACATGGCCGGCGCTGCTTTCCGCATTTCTGCTGCTTTCCGGCATTGCGGAGACGAAAGCCGATCAACTCATCAACAATCCTACACTCGTACGAGAAGTGGCCGTCGGAGCGATGGTGCCCAGGCTAAAGGAGCGGTTGAGTTGGATGGGGTATTCGGACGTGACCCTGGCAGAAAAAGACGGAGAACTGGTTGGTAAGGCTCTGAAGGGTAAGCGCCAAGCCAACATTATCTTTGACCGTAAAGGGCAGCTCCACGTCGAAATGCAAGGCGCAAAGCCTCGCAGCAAGACTCATCAAGGCCAATAGCAGCCTGCAAGACAGTCATTGGAGGATATTGTGCTCAAATTCTTGGATCGATTGTCACCATGGGGTCTCATGGCCGACAGACGTCTCGTCAAACCGAAAGAGCGCAAAAGTCTGGCTGGTCGCGCTTTTTCCTGCTTGAAAATACTTTTCCCGCTTTTCCTGGTCCTGGCATCCAGCACCGCCGCCAGTGCGATCGTGTTTTGCGGTGTGACCCTTCCACCGGAAATTGTCACCCAGGCGGCTGCGCTCAAAAACGATCCTGATCTGATTTATGAATTTGTGTACAACAATATCCAGACAATTCCTCAGCATGGCAGCCTGAAAGGCCCGCTGGGAACCCTTTTGGATGGGTCCGGCACAGAGACCGACCAAGCTGAACTGATGGCCTCGCTGTTGCAGGCAGCAGGTTACACAAACGCGCAGTATCAAACGGGCTTGATCTCTATTAATGCCGCGCAACTGACGGGTTGGTTGGGGACCGATACGACGCCCTTTAGCGCTGCGCAGGTCCTGGCAAATGGCGGCTTCGATGCGACGTCTTTTACGTCGGGAGGCGTTCTACAGTATGTCACGGTGCCTTGGGTTTGGGTTAAGGTCCAAATTGGGGGCACTTATTACGTTTTCGATCCTGCTGGAAAACGCATTAATGGCTATAACAGGGTTTCTGGCGTTGCCAACCTTGGCACGGTTCTTGGCTATTCGCAGTCCAGCTTTCTAAGCAATGCAGTATCCGGCGCGACCGTAACGGACCGAACAATTGCAGGTCTCAATCGCACTGGCATACGAACCAACCTTCAGGGATATGCGCAAAACCTGATCAATTATATCAGGAGTAATAATCCCAGCGCTTCGACTTCCGCGATCATCGGCGGTACTGCGATAAATCCACTTGCTGTTGGAACGCACCAGCGCATCTCGGCGTCAACCGGCTTTGGCTACCTGGCGGGCGCTGCCACTGACGCGACCTGCATACCGACCGGTGCCCGCCCAATCGGCCTACGCACGACAATTAGTTTGTCGATTCCGGGAGCTTCGCCCGTCACATTCAACACATCGGACATTTACGGCCGTCGCCTGTCGCTGTTCTTTGACAGTGGATTGCATCCCGTTCTGCGATTGGATGGCGTGGTACAGGCGACCGGTTCGGCGGCCACCTCGGGCAGCCAGGTAACGATCACGACCTCGATCACACACAATGCCTATAAGACCTCGTCCAAGGATGTCACCAACAATACATCATTGAAAGTAACGGCTGACGCGACCAACGGTACTTACGTGATTAGTAACGGTTGGGGGCCGGTTGGACGGGGCATGGTTGAGCGTCACCGCAGGTTACTTCAGCAAAATACCGCTCAGAATCCTGGAAATCCCAATGCCGAGGCAGTCCTGGGTGAGAGCCTGGCCATGTTGGGCTATACTTGGCTGGCGGAACGCGGCGCCAACTTGGCGCTGATGGATCAAATTGCCGGAACCTGGAGCATCTATCATCACGCAGTTGGCATAGTGGGGATCAAGCCCATTTCAGGATCGACAGCGCCCTATGTCGACCTTCCGATTAATAGATTTAATAATTCCCAGCGTAACTCTCAGCCAAATGGTATTTTAACGCCCCTTGCTAGCTCTGTTTTTTTTGCCAATGCGATTTTCTCAAGTGCTTTGGAATCGGGTGTTATTGAGCAAACCCAACCGGGCGCGGTTGCCATGTCGACGGCCAAATTGATTGATATCGCAAGTCAAAGTAACACCATTTTCGATATCAACAATCTGAATATTGCTCCTCCCGCAACGCCAGACAATTGCAGCTATTATGTCAGCAATTTTCGAGGCACGATGGATGATACCTATCTGCCTTTAGATTTAGGTGGGATCGATCAAGCGGTAGGCTTTTCAGGATCGTGCCAGTCAATCACTGATCCATGGCGTGTGATAGCGCCATCTCGCGGCGACTACACCGAGAATAGCTGGGGGCCAGGTGTAGGATACTATCTGGTCTCCCAAGCTGGCGATGCGATTGGTTCACTCATTTCAGGAGGACTCAGTGGTGGTTATCCGGCGACACCCGTGCCGAACTCGACCCTGGTGTCTAATATGCCCAAGGCCAAACCGGGGGTCGTGTCCACCACCACTGCAAACGCGGCCGTCAACGGGAATACGAGGAATGGTGTTCTCGGCTGGGTTAAAGACCCCGTCAACCGAGTGACGGGGACTTTCGCATATGATCATCAGGACCTGAGCATCGGAAGTGCAGGATATCCGCTCGGCTTGGGCTTTCAGCGCCTTTATGACTCGGCCTCGTATCTACAGAGCGGACCGTTGGGCTTTGGCTGGACGCACAATTTTGCCACAAGCATCAGTCTGGGGAGCGATGGATTTGAGGGCTTGGGCGCTAATTCGCCGTTGAGTGGCGCGGGGGCGATTGCCGCGTTTTACGTCATGCAAGATATCCTGAACGTAGGGTCGGTCAATAACAAGCCGGCCGATCGCGTCGTGATCGCCGATCTGGCAGCGGTCTGGCTTATGGAGAAATTGACCAACAACACAGCGGTTTTGACTGGGCCGGAAGGTTCGTTCACCTTTGTGCTGTTGCCGGATGGCGTAACCTACAATCCGCCCTTCGGGTCGGCCGATGCGCTCAGCCTAAGCTCCGGCATTTATACGCTGACCCGCAAGGATGGCAGCGTGCTGACCTTCAACAGTCAGACGGCCACTGCCGCGCCGGGTGCGCTTGCCACATGGCATAGTCCGGCAGGCCCGACCGTCACCTACAATTACGACGGGACTTCCGGCAACCTTCTGTCAGTCAGTACTGGCACCGGTGCGGCAGGAACGAACCGCACTTTGTCGTTCAGCTATAATGGCTCGAACCAGATCACCAGCGTCTCCGATGGCACAGGGCGTAGTGCCTCATATTCCTATGATGCGAGCGGTAATCTTTCCAGCTTTACCGACCCGTTGGGTTCCACAACCCGCTATGCGTACGATCCGGCCAACTCTGGCCGTATGACGCAATATTTTAAGCCATCGGTCGGACAAGCTTTCATCACCAATAGCTATGACGCGATGGGACGGATCACGGCGCAGACCGATGCCGCAGGCAATGTGACCCAGATGTACTTCGCGGGACCGCGCACGGAAGTGGACGATGCGGTTGGAAATTCCCACGTGTTTTATTTCTCGCCCAGGGGCAAAGCGCTCATCGACATCGATGGCCTCGGCAACAAGACCGTCAACACCTATGACGGGCTCGACCGGCTCAGCACCACGATCCTACCGGAAGGCAATGGCGTCGCCTTTACCTATGACACCAAAAACAACCCCCTGACGGTCACGCAGACGCCCAAGTCCGGCGCATCCATCATTGTCCGGACCTATACCTATGACCCGCTTTGGAACAAGGTGAAGACGGCGTCCGAACTGGGCGTCTTATCGGTCTTCTCCTACGATCCTGCCACAGGCAATCTGTTGAGCGGCGTCGCCGATGCCGGCGCAGGGCGTTTCAACGTCACCTCACAATTTTCCTACAACGCCCGAGGGCAGGTCACCACGGCCACCGATCCTCTTGGTGTTGTCACCCAGAATGCCTATGACAGTTTCGGAAACCTGACCTCCAGCACGCGCGACTATGGAACCGGGCGTCTCAACCTGATCACGAAGTTCGCTTATAGCAACCAGGGCGATGTCGTTTCCCTGACCGATCCCAAGGGAAGCATCACCGTTAGCCTCTACGATGCGGCGCGGCGTCTGACCCGCGTCACGGACCCCCTCGGCTTGGTCACCGCGTTCACTTACGACGCGGATGCCAATCTGCTTCAAACGCAACAATCGGTTGGCGCGACGGTCCTTCGCACGACCAGTTCCACCTACACGCCGACGGGGCAGGTGGCGACCTCCACCGATGCCAACGGCAAAACCACCCGTTACACCTATGATGCCGATATTCGCTTGGAGAGGGTCACCGACCCGGTCGGCCATGTGACCCGTTTTACCTATGACGCGAACAGCCGGCGTCAGAAGGTTTACAATGATGCCATCCAGGCGGGGCCCTTGGTGCAACTCGCCTATACCGCGAACGGGCTCAGCGCCAGCGTAACCGACGCCAAGTCGCATACCGTAAGCTTTACCTATGACACGCTGGACCGGCTGTCCGCCACCACCTATCCCGATGGCGCGCCGGACAAGGAAACGCTGACCTACGACGCCAACTCCAATATCAGCCAGCGCGTCACGCGCAAAGGCAACATCACCGGCAGCGGCGGCATCATCAGTTTTGGCTATGACACGCTGAACCGGCTTTGCACCAAGACCATCGGGGCCTCGATCGTGGCCTGCGGCACCACCGGCGGCGGCACGACCAATTACCGCTATGACCGGGTCGGACGGCTGATCGCCGCCAATGACGGCGGCGCGGCGGTTGCACTGCCGTCCGGCAGCGGCGCCAGCTATGTCACCACGACCAGCTATGATGCCTTGAACCGGCCGCTCCATACGAGCTGGACGCCTGCGGCCACCCAAACAGCGCCAGCCTCCGCCAGCACCTCTACCTTCACCCATGGCTATGACGCCAACAGCCGGCGCATCGGCCAGGCGGCCAATGACAATAGCTGGCTGAACTATCCGGCCAGCGCCAGTTCGACGGCCTATACCGCCAATACCCTGGATCAGTATTCTGCCGTGGGCGGCACGCCGGTCACCTATGACGGCAACGGCAATTTGGCCTCCGATGGCACCTTCAGCTATTGCTACGATACCGAAAGCCGGCTGACCTCGATCCTCAGCGCCGGCACCTGCGCCAGCCCGACCACGACCATCGCCACCTATGCCTATGACGCGCAGGGGCGGCGCAAGTCCAGGACCGTGGGCGGCACAACCACACTGTTCGTCACCGATGCGGACAACCGCGAGGTGCTGGAATATAACGGCAGCGGTGTCACCCAGCGCTGGTATGCCTATGGCCAGGGCTCCAACGATGTCCTGAACCAGATGAATGTCGCCGCCGGCACGCGGGCGACCCTGATCCCGGATATTCAGGGCTCAGTCATAGGCTCGCTGGCATCCGGCGGCACCCTGACCAAGACTGGGTACCGCGCCTTCGGCGAAAACCCCAGCCTGACCAGCGGCACCTTCAACTACACCGCCCAGCGGTTCGATGCCGAAGCGGCTGGCAGCTCCCAGCCCAGCGGGCTCTATTACTACCGGGCGCGGATGTATTCGCCGACATGGGGAAGGTTCCTGCAGCCCGATCCCAGCTCGGGCAGCGGCACCAATCTCTATGCCTATGTCGATAACGATCCGCTGAACAATACCGATCCCCAAGGGTTGGCGGCGGAGGGCATCTACCAAAACCGAGGTGCCATTGCGAGCACGGCACTTGATTTCGTGCCAATAGTTGGTGACGCTAAAGGCATCTATGAAGCCTATCAGGACCCATCGCTCATCAACATCGGCGCGGCGGCCATAGGATTGATCCCCGGGATGGGCGACATAGCCGGAAAAGGGTTAAAGACCCTTGGTCGTGCTTCTGACGCCGCAAGAGGCGAAAGCCTGATCTATCGATCAGCATCTGGCACTCCAGCCAGCATGACTCCCAGGGCAGTGGACACAGAAGGGCTGTCCGCTGCTGACAGTTTCAAGAATGCTCTTTCCGGCAAGAATCAGGTTATCGATACCTCCAAGTTGAAGAATCTGTGCGCCACCTGTGACAACCCAGCAACGGGGCACGTGACCATCGCTCCGAAAGACATGAGTCAGATGCCTGGCTGGATTAACAGCAGGGGCGGCACTAAAATACATCCGCTGACGCAGGAATTGATGGACGCTGTGGTTGACACAGTTAAGAAATGAGAAGTCGCATCATGACGACCATAATTGACGTCTTGTGGCTCCGTCTTCACGCAGTCCTGGCAGCATTTTCCCGGAAAATTGTCGCTGTCGATCCGATGCTGATCAGCGATATTGGGCGTACGGCAAACGACGCATTCCTGCTCAGAGGATATTTGGCATTCAAAAGGCACGCCACCGGGGATGAAGTGGCCATCACCATCGATGTTCAGAGTGACGGTCAACAGGTGACGATCGAATCGGATGCGTGTGCAGACGACGGTAGGGTCGTTGCCACAGGCCCATCTGCTGCGATTCCGTTGTCTGAAAGTAAGGCGAATGTCGAGGCAGCGCTCGAAGATTGGCGGCGTGAGTTTGAACGGTTCCTGCTGGAGAGCGAGCCGGCAGTAGTGAGGGCCACGTCTCTATTGACGTAGTGCTTGTGCCGCAAAGGGGGGCTGGCGGTCCTATCTATCGCTTGGGCAACTAATGGGAATTAGCCAATCGTCTTGGGCGCAAGTCTGCGCAAGCTGAGCCAAGCCTCGGGATTCACGGCGTGTAAGGGACGACCGCACGCCCTCCACCGGAACGCCGTGCTCGTCCGCATCCTGCGCGGCGTTAGAAAGTGTCGGATCTTCGGTTCATCGAACGCGATCGGGACGCGATCCGGATCACGTGACCTATCCGAGGCCTGGTAACGAAATAAACGCGCTTCCAGACTCACGATCACCGACGGGGCTGTGCGACCACTTACTCCAAGTCCGGCGTCCAGAGGCCTCTAGTGGCTCGTCAGGGGATTTGTCGCAGGCCTATTGGGTGATGGTGGTGTCCAAGGGCCCTGCCGTTACCTTACGATTTCCCCTATGGAGGTGTTACGGGGGGAGAACTACCCGTATCTCCACCTACTCAATCTCTGGACTGAACCCTGGGAGCTGCTCCTGATAGGCCGCTCTCATGGCCTGCTCAAGCCAGTCTCCATGGTCCCGTTGGACCCTGAAGGAGTCATGGATCGGCAGGACGGGGATCTGCTCCCGTACACCCTTTGCCAAGACGTAGGCACACATATCGGACTCCAACCGCATGAGCCTGACCCCATAGCCTGTCCGGAAGTTATGGGCTATCGGCTTGTGCATTTCCTTGATGAGGGCGTAAATCTGTTCCGGCCTATTCAGTCCTGCAGGCAGATCACAGGTTATGTCAGGGAAGTACCCGATTTTGTCCTTGCGCGATGCGTTGAGGTAGATATTCGTCAGCCTCTTGATGGCTGTCCGGACCACCTTCCAATCCAGCTCCTGCTCGCCAGCTAATGCCTTGACCTGTGGGATGGCGTACGGGTCTTCCGGAAACGGTTTGTCTTCCAGGTGATACAGCATCCGGAGGAAGCACCCGGAGTAGTCCTTCTCTACGGTCGGCTTGCCGTCTATGAGGATGTGGTCGCGGTACATTTTCGGAACGCTGATCCACCAGCCCCGGAAGAAACGACCGCCCTGTTCAAAGCTTCCGTTGTTGAAGATGCGGCAGAGTTCTTTGTCGTCAAAGTTGATGGGTGGGCGTGGATCGCCAGTACGCTCCGGTGCCGTGTGCATTTTCTCAAGCTCCGCTTCAGGGAGGTCTAAGGACAGCTCCACCTGGCTGAGGAACTTATTGTAGGTCCGAATCCCTTCAACCATTGTCAAGATGGCGGCATCGCGGGCGTCATAGGGTATGTCTCTCTTCCGGCTGTTTCGCAGGATAAGAGGCGATCTGCCTTCAAGGCGGATAAGATCGCAGGGGGCAATTCCGGACTGATCCAACCACGCTACAAAGTCTTTTGATGCCTGGAAGGTTGACTGTAGCTTCAGCCATCCATTACCAACTCGTTCTCGTTTTCCGCGTGTTAAAACGAGAAAGCCCAAGGTGCCTAGCGCGTCCACAACATTCCTGAGCGTGATCGCTCGCATGAAATCCGGGTAGTGGTCGGAATGCCCAGAGAAGAAGTCACGCGCCCTGGGATAGTGGACCGTCGTACTGGTAGGATGGTAGGCAGCACGAAGCGCATTGGCTGTGACTGATGCCAGAGCCAAACCGTATTTCTCGCGATCCGTTGCCTTCCTTCCGAGCCTTCTTCCCATCGCCTCATCACAAAGCGGTAGGAGTAGGCTGATGAGCAAGGTCTTCTTGTCCGGAGCCAGACTGATGAACGGGTCAAATGCTTGGTCTTTGACTCGCTTACGGGTCTCTGCTTCAGCGCACAGCTTTCCGACAGAGACCACCCTCTCATTAATGGGATCAACAAGGGTATCAGAAGGGTTGGCATTAAGGCCCTTGCAGTAGCTGTAGGGAACGCCCGCTTTCTCCAGTGCTGAGGGATCGTTTTTCGAATCAGGACAATGAGCTAACTGGCCGATCTTGGGTGCAGCCAGCTCTCCCGCGTGTGTGGTAGCATCGGTCATGGTTGGATATGGCCATTCGGTGCGGCTTCCTTGTGAGCTTTCACCCCGGCAAACCAAGCGTTCACGTCTTCCGCAAGGTATCGTGGTTTTGAGCCTACGATCACGGGGTCAATATCCAGGACATGCGGCCTTCCATGCCGTCTGTGATGACGCTGCAGCCGTACCCACTCGGGCGAAAAACCGGCCCTGCGGGCTATGTCTTTGTCGGTAATCAGTTCAGGTTCTTCATTCATGACGAAACTCCTTTGATTGAGGTTTGGACAAACGCAAAAAGCCGCCGCATTGGAGATGCGTCGGTAGGCAACGGATGACTGATGTTGGATTGAAAACGGTGATCTAGAGGCGAGCGAACGGGCTACGCAAAGCGCATGGCTATAGACTCAGGGAGAATCCGCATTTCTGGGTACCGTGTCGTAACTGCTAGTGGGGCAGCCCCACGGCTGTATCACGAGGGGGTAGATTAGCAATTCCGCGCTGGCTAACGCTCCCTACCTCGATGTCATCCCTGGCGGACCAGAGGCGTCACTGTCGGCTCCGAAGAGCCGCTATAACTCAACTGCGCTTGACGGTCAGCACGGCACATAGCCGTAGGCGCAGGTATTAGGACCGCTGCACAGAGTGGGTATGACGTTCTCTCAAATCAACTGCCATCTTGGCTTTTGGTTAAGGAATTAGGTTCGGAATCACAGAGTGGTATTCATTCAGCGGCTGTTTTGAGCTTCAGGGAATAGTCGCCAAATATCGCCTGTGCCGCGTTGGCCGCTTGGTCGTCTTTGGAGAACACCGAGTAGACGCTGTGCAGCATAGTCAGGTCGCGGTGCCCGATGCGCCCGGAGAGCGTCCGCAAGTCCACCCCTGCACGAGCTAAGTGGGTCGCGTTAGTCCGCCGCAGATCATGAAGCCGGATATCACGGATGCCGGTCTTTTCTCTCAGCAGCTTCATCTTCCGCTTGAGGGCGACGAGGGGGATTGGGAATATCCGCTTCTCATCTGGCCGGACCTTCTTCCGGCGTTCCAGAATGGCGACCATCGCGGGGCTGCAGGATATAAACCTGGGCTTGCCAGTCTTAACGTTGTGGATCGAGACGAATGTCAGGTCGCCGACAATTCGCACATCTTCCCAAGTGAGCCCCAGCGCCTCTCCACGCCGCATCCCAGAGTGCAGAAGCCAGGAGAGGAAGTCAGGCATCCAGGCGGCTATCTGGGCCGAGGCCGCGATCAGTTTGTTTGCCTCTTCAACCTCCAGGTAACGCTGCCGGGGTTCGATGCCCTTGAGCTTCTTCGCGCCATCACAGGGGTTCTGGCGAACAAGGCCAGCCCGCTTGGCATCATTCAAAAGGGTCTTGAGAGTGGTTAGCTGGCGCTGGACGCTGGCCTTGGAGAGCCGCTTGAAGGCTCCGGGCTGACCGGGAACAGGCACCTCCGTCTCAAGCAGCTTTGCCTGCCATCTGTTCACATCCTGGAACGTGATCGTATTCAAATCCATTCTGCCGAAGAATGGCTGCAGGGAGTTTTTTAGATGGCCTTCTTCGACTTTCCAGCCTTTGACCGCTCCACGCCTGTTGTGGTGCCACTCCTCGGCGAAGGTGTTGAACCGGACGATAGGGGCTTCCTCCAGGGGCTCACCGCGTTCCGCCCGCCCGATCAACTTGCCCCGCTCCGCTTCCATCTGCTCCCAGGTCCAGGACGACAGCTTGCCCAGCTTGATCTCGGCGGCCTCACCCGGCTCGTAAGCTTTACCCCTGAACATCCCGCCCTTAGGCAGGGTGAACTTGATCCAGGCGGTGGTTTCCCGCTCGCCCCGGAACAGCCCGATGCCGTTCACGTACCGAGGACGCTTGCTCATCCGGGCAGGCAGACTTGCAAGCAGTTCTTCGTATTCCGCGTAGCGGCGCGGTCGGCCTCTGCGCCGGGCGGGCACGGCCAAATCCTGATCCATTGAACAAATCCTCTCGGGCGACTAAAACTCGTGTGGGGATTTGAGTGGGGATTGAGAAAATTTCAAGGGGGAAATCGCCCCACTCCATCCCCACGGTTAACGCCGATAAATACGTGTGAGTGGTAATAACACCTAAAACAAAGGTTTTTATAAACATATGATTTCTCGGTAACGATGGTAACGGAGCAAACGCTGATAACTGGTGAACCAACCCTTGCCAAGGTTAGGGTCGGGCGTTCGATTCGCCTCGCCCGCTCCAAGTTTCCCAATATTTCCAATGTGTTATTGGGCATCTCAGGGGCCATCTGCTAGAAGTTCGCGCCAGGTGAACATCCTCGGATTTCATTCAACCCCTTAAATACACCCGACCCACATTTCCATTCTCCAGGAGTGATTGATGACCCAGACCCTGACCCATTTCATCGGCGGCAAGCAGATTTCCGCCCCCGGTGCGCTGGAGAGCATCAATCCGTCCGACACCGGGGAGGTCATCGCCAAATTCCCCGATGGCGGCGTGGAAGAGGTCAACAGCGCGGTGGAAGCCGCCCGCACGGCCTTCCCCGGCTGGTCGGGCGCCACGCCGGAAGTCCGCGCCGATCTGCTGGACAAGGTCGGCGGCATGATCATCGAACGCAAGGACGCGCTGGGCAAGCTGCTGGCCCGTGAAGAAGGCAAGACCCTTCCCGAAGCCTTGGGAGAGACAGTGCGCGCGGGGCGCATCTTCAAATATTTCGCCGGCGAGGCGTTGCGCCGCCATGGCCAGAATTTGGATTCGGTGCGTCCCGGTGTGGAAATTCAGACCTATCGCGAGGCGGTCGGCGTCTATGGCCTGATCACGCCGTGGAATTTTCCCATCGCCATCCCCGCCTGGAAAATGGCGCCGGCGCTCGCCTTCGGCAACACGGTGGTGCTCAAGTCTGCCAATCCCACGCCTGCCACCGCGCATGCGCTGGTTGCCATTCTCCATGAAGCCGGTGCCCCTGCCGGCATTGTGAATCTGGTGCTGGGCCGCGGCGCGGTTGGCGATGCCTTGGCCAAGCATCCTGACGTCCATGCCATTTCCTTCACCGGCTCGCAGAGTGTGGGCGCCAAAGTGGCGTTGGCCGCGGTGTCGCATCAGGCCCGCGTGCAGATGGAAATGGGCGGCAAAAATCCGCTGGTGGTGCTGGACGATGCCGAATTCGATCGCGCCGTACAGATCGCGGTGGATGGCGGTTATTTCGCCACCGGCCAGCGTTGCACGGCGTCCAGCCGCGTGTTTGTGCAAGCCGGCATCTATGACAAGTTCATTGCCGCCGTCGCCGAACGCGCCAAGGCGCTGAAGGTGGGTCATGCGCTGGACCCCAGCACCCAGATGGGCCCGGCGGTGACCGACGCCCAGCTGGCGGGCAATCTCAACTATGTGGATATCGCGCTGAAAGAAGGCGGCCGTTTGCTGGCCGGCGGCCCGGAGCCGCTGAAACTGGCGACGCCCGGCCATTATATGAGCCCGACCCTGATCGTGGACACCAAGCCCGGCGACCGCATCAATCAGGAAGAAGTGTTCGGCCCGGTCGTGTCGGTGGTGAAGATCAAGGACTATGAAGAAGGTTTGGCGCTGTCGAATGCGGGCAATTTCGGGCTTTCCGCCGGCATCGTCACCACCAGCCTCAAGCATGCGCGCCACTATCAGCGCAACGTCAAGGCCGGCATGGTGATGATCAACCTGCCGACCGCGGGCGTGGACTATCACGCCCCGTTCGGCGGCGCACGGGGCTCCTCCTATGGCGCGCGCGAGCAGGGCTTTGCGGCGGTCGATTTCTTCACCCAGATCAAGACGGCTTATTCCTTCTCGTAGGGCGCGGCGTACCGGCGAGGGGAACATGACGCCGCTTTTGCATTTGAAGGACATCATGGTCGCCTTTGGCGGCCAGAAATTGCTGGATGGCGCCGAGTTGCGCGTCGGCGCGGGCGACCGGCTATGCCTGGTGGGGCGCAACGGTTCGGGCAAATCCACCTTGCTGAAAATCGCAGCCGGGTTGGTGGAAGCCGATGGCGGCACGCGCTTTGCCCAGCCCGGTTCCACCATCCGCTATCTGCCGCAGGAACCGGACCTGAGCGGCTATGCCACCACCCGCGACTATGTCGAGGCGGGCCTTGATCCCCATGCCGACCCCAACCGGGCTTTTTATCTGTTGGGCCATTTGGGCCTGACAGGCTTGGAAAATCCCGCCACCCTGTCGGGCGGCGAGGCGCGGCGGGCGGCCTTGGCGCGCGCGCTGGCGCCCCATCCCGATATTCTCCTGCTGGATGAGCCGACCAACCATCTGGATGTGCGCGCCATCGAATGGCTGGAAGATGAGATCAAATCCGACAAAAGCGCGCTGGTGCTGATCAGCCATGATCGGCGTTTTCTGGAAAATCTTTCCCGCGTCACGGTGTGGCTGGATCGCGGCAAGACGCATCGTTTGGAGAAGGGCTTTGGCTCCTTCGAAACCTGGCGCGACGCGATGCTGGAAAAAGAAGATGTCGAACGCCACAAGCTCGAACGCCGGATCGCCGCCGAGGAAGATTGGGTCCGCTACGGCGTTTCGGGGCGGCGCAAGCGTAATGTCGGACGCCTGGAGCGGTTGCGCGGCCTGCGCACCGAACGCCGCGAACAGATCCGGCAATTGGGCAGCGTCAAGATGGACGCGGCGGAAGGCGCAGGCTCCGGCACCAAGGTGATCGACGCCAAAGGGGTGCGTTTTTCCTATGGGGAGCGCGAGATCGTGCGCGATTTTACCCAGCGCATTCATCGCGGCGACCGCATCGCCATTGTCGGGCCCAATGGCGCGGGCAAGACCACTTTGCTGAAGCTTTTGACCGGCAAGCTTGCGCCGCAAAAAGGCAATGTGAAGCTGGGTCAGGGCCTGTTGATGGTGGAACTGGATCAAAGCCGCTCCAAGCTGCACCCCGAGCAATCGCTGGCGGCGGCCGTTACCGATGGCAGCGGCGATACCGTGATGGTGGCGGGAAAGCCGCGTCATGTGATGAACTATCTGCAGGATTTTCTTTTCACGCCGAGCCAAGCGCGCACCCCGGTGAAGGTGTTGTCGGGGGGCGAGCGGGCGCGGTTGCTGCTGGCAAAGCTGTTCGCCACCCCGTCCAATTTCCTGGTGCTGGATGAGCCCACCAATGATTTGGATTTGGAAACCCTGGATCTTTTGGAAGAGGTGATTGCCGACTATCCCGGAACCGCGCTGCTGGTCAGCCATGACCGCGATTTCCTGGACCGGGTGGCGACCGGGATTGTGTTGGCTGAGGGCGATGGCCGGTTCACCGAGTATGCCGGGGGCTATACCGATATGCTGGTGCAGCGGGGCGAGGCGCCCGCGCCGCGCGGCGAGGCCAAAAAAAACGCGTCGAAGCCCGCGGCGGAAAAACGCGTCCGCACCCATCCGCCCAAGATGAATTTCGCCGATGTTCACGCCTTAAAAGTGCTGCCCGAAAAAATCGCCCTGGCGGAACGCCGGATGGTGGAACTGGAACAAGCGCTTTGCGACGATATGCTCTATACCCGCGATCCCGCAAAATTCGGCAAGCTTTCCTCCGAGCTGGCGGAACTTCGCGCCCAAAAAGAGGCAGACGAGGAGCGCTGGCTGACGCTGGAAATGGAGCGTGAAGCGCTGGAACAGGAGAGCTGAACGATCCGGAACGGCTGGGTCTTCTGTGCGTTAAATCCTGCGAGGTCTGAAGGGTTTTGCGGTTCCATGAAACGCGCCGCCATCGCCGGATTTGCCGCAGGAATCGCCATGATGGTGGGTGGCGCGCTGGGCGCGGTGTCCCGCTCCGATCCCAAGCCGGTGGTGCCTTCGGCCGAACTCAATACCGAAATGATGAATCCCAGGATCGGCGGCCAGGCCATGCTGCCGGACCGCGATATCATGGAGAATATTTCGGCTTCGCCCATGCATTCCACCTTGGCGACGGCTTTGCGGGATACCGGGGTGGCGGCGGCTTTGAAGACCAATGGCCAGTTCACCGTCTTCGCGCCCACCAATGCCGCTTTTGCGGAAGACGGCGTACAGCCCAAATCTTCGCTGGCGCGGCGGATGAGCTATCTGATCGTGCCGGGCCGCTATGATTCCCAGGCCCTGCTCAAAGCGATCAGCGAGGCGGGCGGCGAAGCCAAATTGCGCACCGCCGAGGGCGGGGTGCTGGTGGCGCGCATGAACGGGCCGACCAATATCGTGGTGGTGGATGAAAAGGGCGCTATCGCCGACATCGCCATCTACGATGTGCGCGATCGCAACGGCATCGTGCATGTGGTGGACCGGACACTGGAGCCCGGCGGTCCGGCGCGTCAGGTCGCGGCTAACCAAACGCGCTAACGAACTTAGCGCCTGTCCAAGACGATATATCCTGCCTGGATGACCATTATCGTCGATCGTATGTCGTCAATGTCGCGCCACGGCGTACCGCTTACGATCACGATATCCGCTATTTTTCCTGTTTGTATCGTCCCGAGAGTATCGAGACGTCGAATTGCTTTCGCGCCATTGGCAGTCGCCGCCAGCAAAACCGCGGAGGGCGACATTCCGGCAGCGACCAAACGCGAGAGTTCTTCGTTGTAGTCTTCTCCATCGGTTCCCACGCCTATAGCCACTCCGGCTTTGACAAGAGCCGGAATGTTCAGATGCCCTTCAGGTTCGCGACCGAGCGTTGGTACATAAACAGCATCGTTGGCGACCAGTGTCTGCAATGTTTCACCGTCGATCAGATGACCATTGCGGACGCCATGTTCAATTGTCGTTGCCCCTGAGCGCACCGCTTCTTTGGTCTCGCCCTGCGGTCCCACATGGACCGCCACCCAGAGGCCGCGCGCGTCCGCAGCTTGCGTCAGCGCGCGCAGGGTTTGCACAGACAGCGTTGGCAAGGCAGGCCGGTCAGGGGTGGACGCGCGGCCATGGAATACCGCTTTGATGCCGTCGGCGCCCTGGGACGCAAGCAGCGAGACTTCCGTGGCTACTCGCAACGGATCGTTCGACTGAAAAGTCATCGCGCCACCAAAGCCGCCTGGATTGAGATCGCGTCCCCGATATGTCGGATGACCACCGGGAGCCGTAACGATGGGACCGGCCACAAACATCCGTGGACCGGCCAATTCACGCCGATTGAGTTTGCGCTTGAGATCGAGGATCGCATCGCGCGGATCGCCCACCGACCTGAAGCTCGTCACACCCGCTTCCAGCATTGCGCGACGAAAGTCGGGCCGCAATCTTATAGTGCTCCAGATGAGGCTCGGAAGGCTCGGCCTGTCGCGGAAGCCGAAGAAATGGCCATGCAAATCTATCATTCCGGGCAGGATTGCATGATCTGTGGCATCAATCTCAATCGCACCCACAGGCACCTCACATTTTGTCCCGATGCATGTGATGACGCCATTGCGAATGACAATTGTGGAGTTCTCTGTCGCCGCGTGGCCAGTGCCCGCAAAAAGGGCGCCGCCACGAATAACAATGTTCGGCGAGGGGCCAGGCTGCGCCGTGTAGAGGTCGTTGTTGTAAGCAATAAGAAAGGCGCAGACCGACGCACCCGCAAGGGCCAAGAATACAGCGCCGCCAACCAGAAGTGTTTTTCGTACGCTCACGCCTGGTCTCCTTTGCGCGCTTGTCTGATTTTTCTCAGAAAGAGGTTGGCGACGGGCCCAAGGCCCAAAACGATCTTTTTGAAGTCGTCAGCCGATAGGGTCTCCAGTTCTAACTCCATCCGTTGACGCAGAAATCGCCCCGAACGGTTCATTTCGCGCAGTCCCTTGGGCGTAATTGCAGCAAGCTTGATGCGGCCATTGGTGGGATGACGCTCTTGGATCACCCATCCCTCCTTGCGCATATCCCGGAGCAGAACAGTCATTGTGGGTTCACGGATCTGCTCAATATCTGCGAGCGTGCGCTGGGTCGATGGTCCGAGCAACGCAAGGTCGTTAAGAACCATGAGGGCAGTCCAGCGAATGCCGAGATGGCGCGCTTCAAAGCGCAGGGACCGATAGAGATAGCCAGTTACCAGGGCAAGCGCGTCACAGGCATCGCGCTTATGGTTGAAGTTTCGCTTCATACTTAGTATGACTAAGTATTATCGGGCTTGCCGTCAAGCGATGAATTGGAAAAGGCCAGCCTGGGCGGCCCAGGTGTCATGTGATCGGGGTGCGGCTAACCCAGCCGGTCAATGCGTATATTTCGCCAGATAATCGGCCATGGCCTGCGGCGTCATGTTGCGCGCGTCGGTGGTGGCAAACACATTGTCCTTGTTGATCAGCTTGCCGCCGGGCGTGACGATCAGCAAAGCGGGCACGCCTCGCAATTTGGCGAGTCCGAAGCGCGCGGGAATTTGCAAATTGCGGTTGAAGCGGCCGACATCCACCATGACCAGTTCATAGTGGCGATCCATGAAGCGGCGCATTTGCGGCAGCTTCATCAGATTGGTCAGGACGATGCAATCGGGACACCAATTGCCGCCCAGATCGATCAGAACCCGCTTGTGGGATTTTTGCGCCCGCGCGAAGGCCGCGGCGACTTGCGCATCGGCGTTCGCCGCCTCGTCATAGGGCCGCATGGTCACGATCGGCAATTGTTCCAGCTTGGCAATGGAAAGTTTTGGCGCCGGCGCCGCCAAGGCGGGGCCAGTCAGCAACAAAAATGACGTCAGCAACAAAAAAGACAGAAGAATTTCCTTCATGTCGCCGGCGCCAGCAGGCCGCGCCCCTCCAGCAACGCCTCTATCCGCGGATCGCGGCCCCGAAAGGCACGGTAGGCGGCGGCGAAATCACGCGTTCCGCCGGCGGAATAGATGAATTTGTGCAGCCGCTGCGCCGTGGCGGGGTCGAAGGGATCATGGGCGTCCTCAAAGGCCTTGAAGCCGTCGGCATCCAACACTTCGGACCATAGATAGGCATAATATCCCGCCGCATAGCCATCGCCGCCAAAGACATGGGTGAAATGCGGCGCGCCATGGCGCGGCGCGATTTCCTCCGGCATACCGATGCGCGCCAATGTTTGGTCTTGCGCCTGTTTGGGATCGCCGCCGGGCGGCAGGCTATGAAAATCCATATCGATCAGGGCCGACGCCAAATACTCGACGGTGGCGAAGCCCTGGCCATAGTTGCGCGCCGCCAGCAGCTTTTGCAGCAGCGGTTTGGGGATGGGCTCGCCGGTCTGGTGGTGGCGGGCAAAGCGCTCCAGCACCGCGGGCTCTTCCAGCCAATGCTCGAACAACTGCGAGGGCAATTCCACGAAATCGCGCGCCACGTTGGTGCCCGATAGGCGGGGAAAGCGCGCTTGGCTCAGCAAGCCGTGCAGAGCATGGCCCATTTCGTGGAACAAGGTCACCGCGTCGTCGAACGACAACAGGCAGGGCTGGCTCTTGTTGAAATTGGCATTGTTGGTGACGATTGGCAGGATGTCGCCCTGCAATTTTTGCTGGTCGCGGAAACTGGACATCCAGGCGCCGCCCTGCTTGCCGGGACGGGCGAAATAATCGCCGTAAAACAGGCCGATCACCGCGCCGTCACGGCGCACCTCCCACACACGCACATCGGAGTGATAGATGGGGACATCGCGCCGCTCCTGAAAATTCAGGCCGAACAATTTCTGGGCGGTGAAAAACGCCGCCTCGATCAGGTTGGAAAGCTGGAAATAGGGCTGCAGTTGCTCGGCGTCGAAATCATACTGTTCCTGGCGCAGTTTTTCGGCGTAGTAGCGCCAGTCCCAAGGCGCCAGCCGGAAATTGCCGCCTTGGCGGGTGATCAGCGCCTGCAAGGCGTCGCGTTCTTCCAAGGCCCGCTGGCGCGCCGGCGTCCAGACCTCTTCCAAAAGCGCGCGCGCCTTTTGCGGCGTTCCGGCCATGGAATCCGCCAGCTTGAAGGCGGCGAAATTCTCATAGCCCAACAGGTTGGCGCGCTCGGCTCTCAGCGCCAGCATGTCCGACATGATGGCGCTGTTGTTGCGGTTATTGTCATTGTCGCCGCGCGCAATCCATGCGCGATAAAGCTGTTCGCGAAGGCTGCGATCGTCGGCGAATTGCAAAAAGGGCTCGGCGCTGGAACGCGACAGGGTGACGGCAAAGGGCGCGTCCAGATCCAAGGCTTTCGCCTTGGCGGCGCAGGCTTCGCGCAAGGCCGAAGGCATGCCGCCCATTTGCGCCTCGCTCAAAGGCAGATGCCATTCTTCCTCATCGCCCAGCACATTCTGGCAGAACTGCGTGCCCAACACCGCCAGGCGTTGGGCGATGGCTGACAGCCTCTCGCGGCCGGCATCGTTCAGTTGCGCGCCGGAACGTACAAAGTCCAGATGATAGCGTTCCAACACGCGCAAGGATTCCGCATCCAGGCCCAGGCTTGCGCGCGTCCGGTAAAGCCCATCCAGCCGCGCGAACAGCACAGGATGCATGGTGATGGCGCTCCAATGCGCCGACAGGCGCGGCGCCATTTCCAGTTCGACCGCCTGCAGCGCCTCGTTGGTGGCGGAGGAGGTGAGATTGGCGAACACCCCGTCCACCCGCGTCAAAAGCTGTCCGCTGGCTTCTAGGGCCTGAACCACATTCTCAAAACTGGGCGGCGCGCTATTGCCCGCAATGGCCGCGATCTCGGATGTGTGTTCCGCCAAGGCGCGGTCATAGGCAGGGCGGAAATGTTCAGGCTTGATGCGGTCCAGGGGCGGCGCGCCGAACGGGGCCGTCCAGTCTTCAAAAAAGGGATTGGTCATAGGGGCAATATAGGGTCAGTGGATTTCCCATACCACCTGGACATCGGCCGTAACGCTTTGCTCGCCGGTGGCAATGGGAACCCGGGCTTCCGCAACCGCCATGCGATACATCGGTCTGGGCGGGGTTTCCGCGCCGCTTTCGCTGATGGACAGGATGGGACCCAGGCTCACGCCCGACGCCTTGGCATAGGTTTCGGCGCGGGCCCGCGCATCGGCGATGGCGGCGGCGCGCGCTTTCTCCAGCAAGGGCGCAGGTTCGCGGATGGCAAAGCCGATGCCGTTCATCTGATTGGCGCCGGCAGCGATCAAATTGTCCAAGGCGCTGCCCAGCTTGGCGATGTCATCCACCCGCAGCGACACATCGTTGTTGACCTGATAGCCGGTCAGGCGCGGAGCCTGATTGTTGGCGCTGGCATATTGCGGCGACACCGAAAAATTCGCGGTTTGGATATTGCGTTCTGGAATGCCCAATTTGGTCAACGCCGCGAACACCGCCTTCATGCGCGCGTTGTTGGCGGCAAGCGCCTGGGCAGCGGTGGCGGCACTGGTGGTGACACCGGCGGTGATCTGCGCCATGTCAGGAGCGGCGCGGACTTCACCATGGCCGGTCATGGCCAAGGTCCGAACATCTGCGGTGCGGGGATCGGCGGCCAAGGCGGGGCCAGCCAGGGCGGCGGCAAAGGCCAGAGCATAGAAAAATGCGTGTTTCATGCTGTCTGCTTTCCAAATCGGACGCCCATCCAATCCGAAGGCTGACGGAAAACCGGGGCGAAATCAGGGCCACTTTCTTTAGCATGGTCGCGCCGGCAGGCCCTACACGGATGCGTTGCATCCGCTCCGGGTTGCCGGTCGCTCTCTTAACGTAGTCGCGCCGGCAGGCCCTACACGGATGCGTTGCATCCGCTCCGGGTTGCCGGTCGCTCCCTTAACATGGTCGCGCCGGCAGGCCCTACACGGATGCATTGCATCCGCTCCGGGTTGCCGGTCGCTCCCTGGGTTGGCGGGGCGGAAAATCCTGTTATACCCCCATTTTGGAAAGGGCCTGTAGCTCAGTTGGTTAGAGCTGACCGCTCATAACGGTTAGGTCGCAGGTTCGAGTCCTGCCGGGCCCACCATCCTGCTTCGCGCTGACGCGCTTCGCAGGATTTGCGTCGGCGTAGTTCGGACAAAACTGGGTACTGTAAGTCCTTCAGCGACAGCGTAGTGTCGCCGCGCGGCAGGGTACTGCTTATTCCATCCTCTACGGCGGCGATGCTTCAGGACAGTGCCGGCCGATCGTCCCGCGCGCTGAAGACCTGGATGGGTGACAACCTGTCCGAAAGCGGCCACTTCGAAAGCCATTTGTATCCTCGGACAGCAACGGCCGGTCTGGACATCGCTAACGGCCTGAGCCTGGTCAAATATACGATTTTCCGGTCGCTATTTTCAGGTACGCCCCGGATTTGCCGGTTACAGGCGTCCTGTCATGAAAAACTTCTGAAAAGTTTAGATGTCGAAATAACCCGGTAGTTCCATGACTTGCGCGAAGATGGCAGGCGAAACTAGGTTCGAAGCTGTATCAAACACGCATGCAACAACGGGCTGCCAAATTCTCCAAAAAAGCGGAAGCGAACGCGCCCGCCTTCGCGAGCATTTCCGCGTCCGATATCATTCGCGTTTCCAAGCCCCCCCGCTTGGTCCCGCTAGAGCTTTCGCCGCTGCTGGCGCCCTTCAAGCGGCACGGCCGCTTGGCGCTGCGCCTGGAGTATGTGCCGCAAATGGCGCGCTTGTCGGCGGGGCGCAACAATGGCGACGGTTCCTGGTCGCTGGCGTCCGACGAATTGGAAGGCCTGATATATCAGGTGCCGGAAAATCTGGCGCGTGAGCATACGCTTCTGCTGCGCGTCATGAGCTTCAAGGACGGCGATGCGTCCACGCTCAAGATCCTGCATATCCCGGTCGGGTTCGAAAAGGTCGCGGACCCAGCCGCCGAAGACCAGGCGGAGACGGCAAGTCCGGAAACATCTGATCCGATCTTGCACAATGAACTGGGACGCATGCAGTCGCTGTTTGCTGTCCGCGAATCCGATCTGGCGGAGCTTCGCGCGGCGCTGGCTCAGGCAAGATCGGAAAAAGACGCCGCCCTGGCGCAGGCGCGCGCCGCTTGGGATGCGGAACTGCTGGAGCGCGTGTCGCAAGCCGTCGCCAAGGCAAAAGCCGATTGGCAACTGGAGCATAACAGCCTGCTGGCGGCCCAGGCCGAAGCCCGGATACAGCACCAGACACAGCAAAAGGCCGCGCAAGACCAGGCGCGCTGGCGGGAACAGACCGAACAAAGAGTGACGGCGGAGCGCCAGCGCTGGAAGGCCGAAAGTCTCAACGAATTGGCCAAAGCTATCGCCGAAGAACGACAACTATGGCAAGCGGAAGCCGATCGACGGTTCGAGGCCGAGCGTCAAGGCTGGAAGTCCGACAGTCTCAACGAACTCACGAAAGCCATCACCGACGAGCGCGGCCACTGGCAGGCCCAAACCGAACAGCGTATCGAAGCGGAGCGGTCGCGCTGGGCTGCGGAAAGCCAAAACAGCGCGACACGGCTTGTCGCGGAAGCGCGTGAACAGTGGCTGGCGCAGAGCGAGCAGCGGCTTGAGACCGAGCGCCGGCGCTGGCAGGCCGAAAGCCGGCAGGAACTGACACAGGCCATCGCGCAGGAGCGCGCGCTTTGGCAAGGGCAGGCAGATCAGCGCATCCAGACCGAACGCCTGGGCTGGGAAACGGAAAAACAAAGCCAAATCGCAAGGGCCGTCGGGGAAGAACGGGATTATTGGCAGGCTCAGACCGAGCAGCGCATCGAAACCGAACGTCAGCGGTGGAAAACGGAAACCCTGGCGGTTTTGTCGGAAGCGGAAGCGCGCTGGAAAGCCGATGAGGCCAGCCGGTCGGCGGCGCTTTTGGCGGAAGGACGGGCGCAAGCAGCGCGCGCACTGGCCGACGCATCGGAGAAATGCCGCGCGCTGGAATTGGCGTTGGAGGCTTCGCATGCCCAGGCGAAAAACGCCGTGGAAGCTGGAGTGCCGGACGCGGCCGATGCGCAAGAGAATCTGACGCGGACACAGGCGCTGCTCGCCGAACGGGAGCTTGAACTCGCCATACAGCGCCGCGCCGCCGAAGAAGAGCGGCAGCGCGGACGCCAGGGTCTTGAAACCGCGCTGGCCCAGGCGGCGGAGATTTGGAAAAAGCAGGAAGACGCCCGCTTTGCCGAACTGTCCGCCCAGTCTGCCACCCAGGCGGAAGCCTTGGCGTCCGCCACATCCCGCGTTGAAGCCGCCGAGCTGGCATTGGCGGAAGCCAAGAATGCCGTGCCCGGCCGTTGGGACGATGCCTATGTCGATGGTCTGCGCCGGGATATTTCCACCTTGCGTACCACGCTGGTGAACCGGGAAGTGGAGTTGGGCCGGGTGCGAAAGGCGTTGGAGGATACGCGTCCGCCCCGAATGCAAAATACCCCGAGCCTGCCGGTGCAAGGCGGATTCCGCAAAGCCTTGGATATGGCTGCGGAAGAGGACACCGGCGCCAAACGGGGTCTTGTACGTGAGTTCTTTATGGTGGTTTGCGTGGTCGCGCCGGTATTTCTTTTCTATCCCTATCTTGAAGGTTACTTGCCGGACAATGTGCGGATCGCCGTCCATAGCATGACCGGCGGGCTATTGGGCAATGTCGCTTACGCGCCTCCGGTTCAACTGGCCGTTGCCCCGCCGCCGCCACCGGCCGTCAAGCGGCCGACTGCGATCGTAGCCCGTTCGGCGAATTTGCGCGCGATCCCTGCGCTTAAGGGGAGTGTGGTTGCAACCTTGGAGCGTGGCGCGCCGGTCGCCGTTCTGGGGCAGAGCGGAAATTGGACCGAGGTCGAAACACGGCCAGGCGACGCCAAGACAAAGGCGCTGCGTGGCTTTGTCTACAGCACCTACCTCAAGAGCGAGGCATCGTCTGTTCGGCCCTGATCTCCTGGCCCAGATGCGGCGTTTTTTTCGCGCGTTCGGCTGAAAAATCCCGGAAAACCGGTTTTTCCCGCGTGAATCGATAAAATTTTAAACAAATGCGCGCCATGCCGGCGGCCGAATTTTTAGCCGCGCGGCCATAGCCTTTTTCCGAAAGCGGGGAAGGGCTATGAGCCGGTTTGCGGCATTTGTCGGCGTGTTTTTGTGGTTCGGCAATCTTTCGGCCTTTGCCGCGCCGGACGGCGATTTGTCCGCGATCCCGCAGTCCGCGCCGGCGCCCCGGATCGAGATAGGGGGCGATACACCGCCTCCTGCGGCAAACTTGTTTTTTATTTCCATGCCCGCGCCAAGAGCGGAACCGGGAAGCGATGCGCGGCCGCCCTCCGGCTATGTCGCTTTCTGCGAACGCAACCCACGCGATTGCCAAGCGCCGCGCAACGAGCCGGGACAGGTGCCTTTCACGCAAGACATTTGGGCGACGCTGCAAAAGGTCAATCTGGTGGTGAATGGCGCGATCCGCCCGATGGACGACATCGATCACTACGCCACCAAGGAATATTGGACCGTGCCGGTCGATGGCGAGGGCGACTGCGAGGATTATGTTTTGGCCAAGCGCAAGATGCTGACATTGTTGGGGCTGCCTGTATCGGCGCTGCGCATCACGGTGGCGCTGAACGAACGGCGCGTGCGCCATGCGGTGCTGATGGTTGTCACCGACCGCGGCGACTATGTACTGGACAATACGCAGGATGAAATCCTAAGCCCTGACAGGGTCGGCTATACCTGGCTCGAGCGTCAGGACTCTTCCAGCTGCACCGGCTGGATCGCAATGAACTAAGCCCCCTGTCAGAAATTGCGCTGAATGTTGAGACCGAATATCGCGCCATTGTTCAGGCTGCGGTGCTCCGTCTGACTTAATGGCGCGCTCCCGCGCAGCCCGCTATAGATTTCGCGGTCGCGGAAGGAGGCGCTTTGCACCACGTTATCGGCAAATATCCGGAACGCCCATTCCGGAGCCGGCTTGTATTCCACAAAGACGTCCAGTTTCACGCCGCGATGGGTGTCTGTCACTTCGTCGATACGGTACTCCCGGCTATGGGCGTCGGTGCCGAAATTAACGCCCAGCCTCAGATCATATTCCGGCAGATCGTAGGTGACATTTATTTCGGTGGCGAAAGGCTTGCCGCCGTCGATACGGCGCTTTTGGCCGGTGGCGGGATCGCGGACCTCGGTGTACAACAATGTCATCTCGCCGCTCACCGTCACGCCGCTCAGCCCTATTTCGTCCAAGGGTAGAATCCAGTTGGCCGCAAGCGTATCGCGGCGTCCGCCGCCGATATTGCCCACCGCATTGAAAAAATCTCCGCCGGAAAATACCGGGATATTGTCCACCACATGGGAAATGAACTCCCGCCGCGCTTCCAAGGTCAGGGAAGCGCGCTGCCAGAACCGGTATTCCCAGGTCAGTGACAGAAGCGTGGTGCGATCCGGTTCCAAGTTCTGATTGCCGGCGTTGATGATATTGCTGTTGAGCGAGGTCGAGCTGGCAAAATCCTGGAAGTCCAGCTGTCCCACCACCCGCTCCGCCAAAAAGCGCAGCTCATGGCCTTCGGCCGGATTCCAGGTCGTCAGCCAGCGTGGTTTCAGGAAAGACAAATCCTTGACCGGGTTGCTGCCGCCACGATGGGTCAGGGTGGATATTTCGTAGCGCGCGCCCATTTCGGTGACCAGAACGGGATTTATGCGCCAGGTGGCCGCGCTGAAAAATTCCGCGCGTCGTTCTTCCACCCGAAGAATGGAGGCTGGAAGAATGACGGGCGCGCCGTTCATGGTCAGGGTGCTGCGGCTGTGCAGAACATTGATGGCGCCCTCCACCCCGTTCTCCAGCTGCCAATCTCCGGATTGGTATTGCCAGGCCAGCCGGCCTACATCCTCACGATGGGTGGAGCGGTCGCCGGAGATGTCGGTGTCGACAACCGTCATGGTCTGGCTGATCTCATCCTGTTCTTCGACGCGATGCACCGCAAACAGATTGAGCGTGCCCCAAGCTCCGATGGGGCGCTTATAGTCCAACCGCGCCTCGCCATTGCGAACCCGGCCGCTCTCCAACCCGGACGACGCGGCCGGGGCAGGGAAATAGATGTCCTCGCGGACAAGGGAATATTCCCGCTGTTGTTTCAGCACGGCGCCAAAGGCCATCTCGCCGCCCCATACCGGCTGGCGATAGGCGACGCTCAGGTCCGCGAAATTGCTAAGTTCGGGAAAGGCATAGGCCGACAGCCGGACCGGCGTGCCGTCGGGCAGGAAACGGCCACGGGTGCCGAAGCCACGCCCGCCCTCAATCTCCCGGCCATAGCTGGCGGACACATCTAGAACCGATTCCGCGCCCTGGCGTGTCAGGTTCAAGGCCACGCGGTGGCCGGTGGTATCGAAATGGGTGACGGTGCCTTCCAGTTCGGCGCGGCCATGCAGGGACAGGTCCTGCTTGCGCACGACATTGGCCAGCACGGCATAGCCGTGCATGTCGGCGGCGGCGCGGATCAGTTCGATATGATCCACTTGCGATGCCGAGATCCGGCGCAACAGGTCTTCAACGCCTTCTTCCTTGCTGGTGGGCAGTTGGCCGTCGATCAGCACATTGCCGACGGTGCCGGAAAAACCGCGGATGTCGGAATCGCCTTCCTGAACGCGGAAGCCGGGCAGCAGCACCACCATGTCCAAGGCGGTGGTAGGCTGATTGGCCGCGAAATAACTGGGTGGATAGCTGGTCACGCCTTCCTGGGCGAAGGCGGGCAGGCTGAGGGCGATCAGAAGCAGGGTGAGGATGGTGCGAAGCATGGCGGTTTCTGGCTGATTTGACCCCACGTCATCCCGACGCAAGGCGTCAGCCTGCTGTCAGTCCTACTGGCATAGAGGTGGAGAGCTGTGACAAAATGCCCACCATGACCAAATGGATCCTGGCCCTGTTATTGACCCTGACGATGGCGAGCGCCGCCACCGCGCAGGACAGCCATGATTCCTCCGCCAAGAAATCGTCATCCGAGTCTTCCTCATCGTCCGGTGATTTTGACCAAGACGATGCCCGTGATGCCATGCGCCAGGGCAGGATCATGCCCCTGACCACCATCCTGGAGATTGTCGCCAAGCGCGAACCGGGCATGGTGATCGAGGTGGATCTCAAGACCCGTCGCGGGCGGCTGATTTATGAGATTGAAGTCCTGGCCGATATCGGGCGCCGGCGCGAATTGCGGCTGGACGCGCGCAGCGGCGAAATCCTTTCCGTGAAGGACGATTGATGCGCGCGTTGGTGGTGGAAGATTCCCCCGATGTCGCACAGCATGTCGCCGAAGCGCTCGCCGCATCCGGCTTTGTGGTGGACCATGCACGCGACGGCGAGGACGCCTGGTTTCGCGGTGATACCGGCGACTATGATGTGGTGATCCTGGACCTGGGTTTGCCGAAACTGGACGGCCTGTCGGTGCTCAAGCGCTGGCGTGGCGCCGACCGGCTGTTTCCGGTCCTGATCCTGTCGGCGCGCGGCGACTGGATCGAAAAGGTGGAAGGCATCGAGGCTGGCGCGGACGATTATCTGGGCAAGCCTTTTGAGATGGGCGAATTGGTGGCGCGGGTAAAGGGTCTTGTCCGCCGTGCCGCCGGACGCGGCGCCAGCGTCATGCGTTTTGGCACTTTGTTGCTGGATACCACGCGCATGTCGGCCAGTGTGGATGGCACACAGGTCCGGTTGTCGCCGTTGGAGTATCGCCTTTTGAACTATCTGGCCCACCATACCGGGCGCCCGGTCTCGGCGGGCGAGATCGCCGATCATCTCTATGGCCTTTCGGAACAGGCCGACGTCAATGCGGTGGAAGCCTTGGTGACCCGACTGCGCCGGAAGTTGGGCGCGGAAGCGATCCAGACCCGCCGGGGTTTCGGTTATTTGCTAGAAGGGGCGGCGTGAATATCCGGTCTTTGCGCCTACGCCTGCTGGCGGGTGCGGCCATCGCCATTCTGGTGTCGCTGGCGGCCGCTTGGCTGGTGATGTCGGTGCTGTTCCAGCGCCATCTGGAACGGCGCGAAATAGAAGATCTGGACCGCATGACAGTGCCGCTGATCGCGGGACTGCAAGTCAATCCCAAGGGCGCCTTGTCCGTCACCAGCCAGCCGAACGATCCGCGTTTCGCGCGCCCCTGCAGCGGGCTTTATTGGCAGGTTTCCAGCCAGCACGGCCGCTTACGCTCGCGTTCGCTATGGGACCAGGAATTGCCGGGTAGCCTGCCCGCCGACGACACCACCTGGCACAGCCGCGATATCGACGGTCCCTGCGATCAGCAGGCTTTTCTGCTGGAGCGCCATCTCACCATCGCGGGGCACCAAGTGATCGTTCAGGTGGCCGAAGACCAGTCGTGGGTGCGCGCCGCCCGCGCCGAATTCGGCCAGGAACTGTTCCTGTTCCTGGCGGCGCTGTGGCTGGTCCTGTCGGGGGCCGCCGCCGTCCAGGTGCAATTGGGGCTCAAACCGCTGGCGCATTTGCGCGATGCCTTGCGGGCGCTGCGGCTCAATCCGTCCGAGCGGCTGGCGGTGGCCGAGCATCCGCCGGAAGTCGAACCGCTGACCTTGGCGATCAACATGCTGGCGGAGGTGCGCGAGCAGGATCTGGCGCGGGCGCGGCGGCGCTCCGCCGATCTGGCGCATGGGCTGAAGACGCCGCTGTCGGTGCTGGCGGCAGAAAGCCGGCGATTGCGCGCGCGTGGCGATGCGGTGGTCGCCGATGGCCTGGACCGCGCCATTGCCGCGGCCGGCGCGGCGATCGAGGCCGAACTGGCGCGCGCCAAGGCGGCCGCGGCGCGCCAAGGCGTCGAGCCGCAATCGGTGCCGGTGCGGCAGGTGATCGAACGCGTTGTGGCCGTGGTCGAACATACCGAGGCCGGCGCGCGGTTGGCTTTTGCGGTTGAAATGCCCGCCGAATTGACTGTGCCAGGCAATGCCGATGAATTGTCCGAGATTGTGGGGGCGCTGACGGAGAACGCCGCGCGCTTTGCCCGCCGCCAAGTGCGCATCACCGGCGACGGCAACAGCGAGCGGGTGCGCTTGACAGTGGAGGATGATGGGCCCGGCTTGGACGATTGGGCCGCCGAGCAGGCGCTGGTGCGCGGCAAAAGATTGGATGAAACTGGCCCCGGTCATGGATTGGGCCTGGCGATCGCGCGCGATCTTGTCGAAGCGCGCGGCGGCACCATCGCGCTGAAGCGCTCGGCCCTGGGCGGTCTTTTGGTGGAGATGATCTGGACGCAAACCGGCGGGTGAGGCGGCGGCTCGCATCGAGCGGGGCGCGCCGGATTTCCAGTTGTCGTTCGGACGTCATACGCTGTGCATCATCGGCGGCCGGCAGAGCCTTCGCATCGAGGATCAGGCGGGCACATCCACCCAGGCACGGCTTCTGTGGCTGGCAAGCTCGGCTTCCAGGATTTTCAATTGCCGCAAACCGTCGGCCATTTGCGGATAATCCGGCGTCAGTGACGGATCGGCGATGGACGCATAAAAGCGGCGGAACAGATGTTTGAAGGTGTCAGGATAGCCTTCGGCATGGCCGCCGGGATAGTCCGCGAAACCGCGCGCCTTTTCCTGCAGCAGCGCGGGGTCCTTCATCAGAATCTGGTTTGGCGCATCGCGATGCCCCAGCCACAGCTCTTCCGGCGATTCCTGACGCCAGGCCGCGCCGCCCTTGGTGCCGTAGATTTCCAGCACCAATCCGTTCTTGCGTCCCGCCGAAACCTGACTGGCGGTCATGCTGCCGCGCGTTCGACTCATTCCGTTTTGGCCCATGCGAAACAGGGTGGCGCCGAAATCCTCGGTGACAATAGGCGTGTTCACCGTGTCGCTGGAAGAACCCAGCTTGCCGGAGAAACTCTCGCCGCCGCCCCCACTTGAATCGACAAGTGGCTGTTTGCGCGTGGGATGGAAAATCTGCAGATCGCTGCATACCGCGGTGACTTTCAGCCCGCTGACATGCTCGGCCATATCAAAAAAATGCGAGCCGATATCGGCCATCACCCGCGATGGACCGCTGACCTTGGGATCCACCCGCCAGTTCCAATCCGTCTCGTACAGCATCCAGTCCTGGGAATAGGTGCCCTGGACCACCAGGACCTCGCCAAAGGCGCCGTCCTCGCGCATGCGGCGCATCTGCTGCACCATCGGATAATAACGCAGATTGTGGCACAGTCCTGCGCGCGTTTTTTTGGCCGCCGCCAGATCGGTCAGTTGCTGAGCCTCGGCCACATTCATCGCCAGCGGCTTTTCGCACAGGACATGCTTGCCGGCTTCCAACGCCGCCTTGGCGATAGGAAAATGCGACACATTGGGGGTGGCGATATGCACCGCGTCGATGGAGGGATCGACGATCACATCCCGCCAATCGCCCGTGGCGTTCAGCACATTGTAACCGACGCCCGCCTCGCGCGCTTTTTCCGGGCTGGTGGCGGCAATCTCCACCACATCTACATTTTCGATGCGGCGCAGCGCCTCCAGATGGACCCGGCCCATGAAGCCGGTGCCGATGACCGCCGTGCGGATACGGTTCATTGGAGCATGTTCTCCCCAGGTGGAATCGCCTGCGCCGCAGGGATTTTGTGACGCGGGCAGGAGAAGGGCGAAGGTCGTAGCGGAACTACGGTCGAGCCCTTCGACGCACCCGCGGCGCAAAAGACCGCGGCCCTCCGGGTTGCCGTCCGGCGGTCGCCCGCGGCGTCGCAAGGCTCGACCGATGTGCCCGCATCGCTCTTCGCCTTGCTCCTGGCGGATCGTCTCGCCGGACGGCAACGCAGGCTGCTTCGACCTGGGGAGAACATGCTCACACCCACCAAGCCGCGGCAGGTTTTTCCTTGATCACCAGCTGGTTCAACAGCGTGGCCGCCTTGGTCAATCCTTCGTCGGGCGACATCAAACTGTCCTCGTGTTCGATGGACAGCACATGGTCATAGCCGTACATGCGCAAGGTGGAGATGAATTCGCTCCACCATTCTGCGCTGTGGCCATAACCGACGGTGCGGAACATCCAGGACCGATCGCGCTCCTGGGTATAGGGCTTGGTGTCCAGCACCCCCACCTTGGGCATATTGGCGGCATAAAGCTGGGTATCCTTGGCATGGACATAGTGAATGGCGCCGCCCAAGACGCGCACCGCCTGGATCGGGTCAATGCCCTGCCAGAACAAATGGCTGGGATCGAGATTGGCGCCCACGGCAGGTCCCGCAATGGCGCGCAGCTTCAGCAGAGTCTCGGGATTGTAGACGACAAAGCCCGGGTGCATTTCGATGGCGATCTTCACGCCATGGTCCGCGGCGAATTTGCCGTGCGTCTTCCAGTAAGGAGTCACCACCTCGTTCCATTGCCAGTTGAGCATGTCGAGATATTCGGTCGGCCAGGGGCAGGTCACCCAGTTGGGAAATTTGGCGTTGGGGGAATCGCCGGGGCAGCCCGAAAAATCCACCACCGTCTGCACGCCCAGCTTCTCCGCCAACAGGATGGTTTTCTTGCTGACCTCGCCATGCTTGGCGGCGATCTCCTTGTCGGGGTGCAGCGGATTGCCATGACTGGACAGGGCCGAGATGGTGATGCCCGCGTCGGCGATCTTGCTTTTGAAGGTTTGAAGTTCGGCCGGATTGTCCAGCATGGACAGCTTGGCATGGGCGTCGCCGGGATAATTGCCGGTGCCGAGCTCCACCATGTCGATGTCCAGCGACTTCAGCTTTTTCAACACCGCGTCCAGCGGCAAAGCCGACAGCAAGGGCGTAAAAACTCCCACCTTCATAACGTTCTCCAATGTCCCTTGGGGGCTTAAGGCGCTGATTTCAGACTATTAAGCGGGCCTGCGCAACGGCGTTCTGCGGTTTTGGCACGGGCGGCAGGCTGTCATTGCCATCGGCGCTAGTGTCCCGATTCCGAAATTCGCATGATCCTATATCGGGTGTTAGCGAATTTCGGAATCGTAAGGACACTAGCAACTTATTGATTCCTAGTGTCGTTTTGGTTTCGAAGTTCGCCAAGAGTCTGATATCAATGATGTGGTGAACTTCGAAACCACGACACTAGCCGCCGCTATCCCTTGCCCCATGGCCAATCCCGATTTTGTTCTGTCGCTGTCCTGTCCCGACCGCCGCGGCATCGTGGCGGAGGTGAGCCGTTTTCTGTTCGAGCGCAATTGCAACATCCTGGACAGCCAGCAATTCGGCGACCGCGCCAATGGCCGTTTTTTCATGCGGGTGCATGGCCAATCGGAAGGGGGTGCGGAGATTCCCCGGCTGGAAAGCGATTTCGCCGCGATCGGGCAGACATTCGCCATGGAGGCGCAGTTCTTCGACAGCACCCGAAAAACCCGGGCCGTCATCATGGTATCGAAGTTCGGCCATGCCCTGGTCGATTTGCTGTACCGGGTGCGGATCGGCGCCATCCGCATGGATGTGCCGCTGATCGTTTCCAACCATCGTGACTTTCAGGATGTGGCGGCGGCGCAAAATATTCCCTTTGTCCATTTGCCTGTGACCGGGCAAAATAAGGCGCAGCAGGAAACCCGCTTGGCCGCCTTGCTCGAAGAACACCGGATCGATCTGGTGGTGCTGGCGCGCTATATGCAGATTCTATCGGACGATTTCTGCAAGCCGCGACCGGGCCGGATCATCAACATCCACCACAGCTTCCTGCCCAGCTTCAAGGGCGCCAATCCCTATACCCAGGCGCATGACCGCGGCGTCAAGCTGATCGGGGCGACCGCGCATTACGTGACCGGTGATTTGGATGAAGGCCCGATCATCGATCAGTCGGTGGAGCGCGTTTCCCACGCCCTGGATGCGAATGACTATGTTTCGGTGGGCCGCGATATCGAAAGCCGTACCTTGGCGCGGGCCGTCAAGTGGCATTGCGAGCATCGCATTCTGCTCAACGGCAAGAAGACGGTGATTTTCTCTTAAGCTGTCAGCCGCTGTTGCGCAAACCCGCCGCGACGCCGTTTATCGACATATGGATGCCTGCATGAATATTGCGGCTGGCGTCGCCCTCTCGCCGCCGCCTTAAAAGGTCGACTTGCAGATGATTGAGCGCATCCACATAGGGAAGGCGGCTCTTGATGGAGTCCGTCAGCCGCGGATTCTGCGCCAGCAATTCACTCTGTCCGGTAATCGAAAGCACCGCATCGCGGGTCAAGACCCATTCCTCTTCGATCCGCGTCATCGCGCTTTGCGCAAAGGTGCGATCTTCCACCAGTTCGCTATAGCGCCGGGCGATCGGCAGGCTCGACTTGGCTAGGACCATTTCCATATTGGCCAGCATGGTGCGGAAGAAAGCGGATTTTTTGTGGAGCGGTTTTAGTTGCTGCAGCCCGACCTTTCGCGCCGCACTGCCAAAGCCGAACCAGCCCGGCAGCATCACCCGGGCTTGAGACCAGGAGAAGACCCAGGGAATGGCCCGCAAATCCTCGATTTTGGCCGAGGTGGTGCGCGAGGCGGGGCGGCTGCCGATCTTCAAATCGGCGATTTCCAGCAAGGGAGTCGCCTGGCGGAAATAGGTCTCGAATTTGGAGGTTTCATAGACCAGGCCGCGATAGGTCTTGAAGGCGGCATCGGAAAGCTCGCCCAATAGCGCTCCGCCATCGTGATCCACGGCGTCATCCTGCGGCGACAGCTCGGCCAACAGTCCGGCGGCGACAATGGTTTCCAGACTGGCCTGGCCGATCGCCAGGTCTCCATATTTGGACGCGACCACTTCGCCTTGCTCGGTGATACGGATGCCATGGGCCGAAGCCTCGGCGGGCAGGGCGCGTATGGCGTCGAAGCTGGAGCCGCCGCCGCGGCCCACCGCGCCGCCGCGGCCATGAAAGAAGCGCATGCGGATGCCGCGCTCCTGTCCCAGCGCCACCAGCCGCGCAATGCCGGAATAGATTTCCCAGTTGGAGGTGACGTAACCGCCATCCTTGTTGCTGTCGGAATAGCCGATCATCACCTCTTGCAGATTGTCCTGCGCCGCGATCATTGCGCGCACCATGGGCGCGTCGAAATATTTTCCCATCACCGAGGCGCTTTGGCGCAGGTCCTGGATGGTTTCGAACAGGGGCACGATGCGCAGCCGCGCATCCGGTTTTTCGCCGGGCAAAAATAGGCCTGCTTCCTTCATCAGGAGCGCGGTTTCCAGCAAATCCGACGCGCTGGCGGATTTGGAGATCACATACTGGGCGATCGAACCTTGGCCGAAGGCGCTTTTCAGCGCCGCCGCCTTGTCGGCGATGGCCAGTTCGCGCGTGGTTTCGGCGGAATAGGCGGCATAGGGCGAGCGCAAGGGGCGGGCATGCGCCAATTCCTCCAGCAAGAGCGCGCTGCGCTTGTCCTCGTCCAGCCCCAGATAGTCGCCGCAGCCGGCGGTTTTCACCAATTCGGCGACGGCGCGCTCATGCACGTCGCTGTTTTGGCGAAGGTCCATCGTGGCCAGGTGGAAACCAAAAGCGCCCACCGCTTCGCGCAGATTGAGCAGCCGTCCTTCTCCCAGATCGGCATCGCCATTCTCGGCCAGGGAATGGGCGATGATGTCCAGGTCGGCGGCGAAGTCGTCTGGCGTGGCGTAGGGCTTGGCTTGAAAGCGCGCCCGCCGCACCGGGCCGCTGCCCAGCAAGGCCGCGCGGGTTGCGGCCATGCGGGCATAACAAGTCACCAGCGCGCGCCGGTAAGGCTCGTCTTCCTGATGCACGGAAATCTGATCGTCCCTGGCTGCCAGCGCGCGCAACGCCTGACTGGTGGTGATCAGCGAGTCCGAGAGGGACAGCTCCGCGCCCAGGGCGTGGATTTCGCTGAGATAATAATCCAGCACCATTTCGGCTTGGCGGTGCACGGCATAGTCCAGCGTCTGGGCCGAGACATTGGGATTGCCGTCGCGGTCGCCGCCCACCCAGGAGCCGGGCCGCAGATAGGGCATCACCTCGCCATCCAGTTTGAACAGCCGCGCCAGCCGGCGTTTGACCTGGGGCAATCCGGGCAGGAAGGTGCGGGCGAAGATGGCAAGATTGTTCTCGATTTCGTCCTGCACGGTGATGCGGTTGGAGCGTAGCATGCGGGTCTGCCACAAGACCCGGATGGCGCGCTTGATCTGCACATCGATTTCATCGCGCTCGGCGGTCTGGACGCTGGCGCCTTCGTGCCGCTCCAACAGTTCGCTGAGTTCATTTTCCCGGTCTAGGATGGATTTGCGCCGCACTTCGGTGGGATGGGCGGTGATCACCGGCACGAACAGCGCGTCTTTGAGATAGCCGCGCACCCTTTTGGGGGTCAGGCCGGGATGCAATTCCATCCGCTGTGCCGCGCCCGAGCCCAGGGTCTTGGTCTCGCGCCGCGCCACATGATCGTCGGCGATATTGGCCAGCTGGGAAAAAATGGAAAAAGCGCGAATCAGAAGCAGGATATCCGGCTGACTGAGCCCCTTGAGCCGGTCCAGCGCGAGCTCGCGGTCGCGGGGTAGGCCTGCGCGATGCTCGCCCACCGATTGGCGGCGGATGCCTTCCACCAGCGCAAAAGCCTCCTCCCCATGCTGTTCACGGATCACCGCGCCCAAAAGCCGGCCCAGCAGACGGATGGAGGCGCGGTCTTCACGTCGGATTTTCGGTAGTTCGGTCATCAGCCCGGGATGGCGCGTTTTGGCGGCGTTAGACTAGCCGTAAACCGGTGTACGAAAATAGCGCTAAACCGGTGTGCGAAAATAGCGCTTGTTCGCGCGCCATCTGGCCGCTGCCTCGCCTGCCCGCTATAGTCGAAACAAAACACGGGATGGAGGACGTCTGTTCATGAAGCGCATTTGGCTGGCCGCTTTGGCGGTGACTTCGGCATTGGCTTTGTCCGGCGCTGTTCTGGCGCAACAGGCGGCCAATCCGCCCCCGGCCCCCATCGACATCCAGATTCCGCCCCGCAAGCTACAGGCCCCTGTTCCGGCGCTGCTGCAGAGCCGGGCGCATGAGATCTACACCACCACTTGTTCGGGCTGTCATCAACTGAGCGACCAGCCCGGCCCCAACGGCCCCAGCCTGTTCAATATGAATATGCTGAACAACCGCACGGATGCACAGATCGTCAAGGCGATCACCGAAGGTGTGCCCGGCACCAAAATGCCCAGCTTCAAGACCATGTTCTTCGAACATGAAATCGCGCAGATGTCCGCCTATTTCCGCATTCGCGGCGGCATCATGGCGCGGCGTGCCGGACCGGTGCCGGACATCAACGGCAAGGTCTTTAAGACTCAGAAACAGAATTTCAAAGCTGAGACTTTGGCCAAGGGCCTGAATCAGCCTTGGGGCATGGCCTTTCTGCCCGATGGCCGCATGATCCTCACCGAGCGTTCCGGCCCCGTCCGTTTCCTGGACAAGAACGGCAAGCTGTCCGAGCCGGTGAAGGGCACGCCCACGGTGTTCGAACGCCAGGATGGCGGCATGCTGGACATAGCGCTGCATCCCGACTTTGCGCGCAACGGCTGGATTTATCTGTCTTACAGCACGGTGCCGCCGGGCTATGCGGTGCAGCCGGGCGAAAATACCGCGCCCAATGTCTCGGCCCCGACCAACACTTACATTGTGCGCGGCAGGATCAACGCCAACCATGAATGGGTGGATCAGCAGATTCTGTTCCAGCCGCCGGCGGATTCGTATCGCGTCGCCGCCGACCATTACGGCACCCGCATTTTGTTCGACGGTAAAGGTCATTTCTTCTGGACGTTGGGTGATCGCCACGACATGCAGATGTCGCAAAATCTGGCCTCGCCGCTGGGCAAGATTTTCCGTCTCAACGATGATGGCAGCATTCCCGCCGACAATCCCTTTGTGCGCACGCCGGGCGCGCTGCATAGCGTCTGGAGCTATGGCCACCGCAATCCGGAAGGCATCGCGTTCGATCCGGCGACGGGGGACATGTGGGAATCCGAGCATGGACCGGTGGGCGGTGATGAGATCAACATCGTCGAGCCGGGGAAAAACTACGGCTGGGGGATGGCCACCAAGGGGTTGGAGCCGGGCATCAGCCGCCTCAGTGTCACGGGCGGGACCGAGCCCATCACCTTCTACAATCCTGCCATCGGTCCGGCCGGCATGAACTTCTATACCGGCGACCGCTACCCGGGTTGGAAGGGCAACCTTTTCATGGCTGCGATGGTGGGACAAAGGCTGATCCGCTACGAGATCAAGGATCGTCAGATCGTCAGCCAGGAAGTCATGCTTCAGGACCATGGCCGGATCCGCACGGTCGTTCAGGGTCCCGATGGGCTGTTCTACCTGGGTCTGCAGAACATGAACGGCGATCCCAAGGGCGGCTCCATCGTCCGTCTGGTGCCGGTGAAGTAAGCCGGCATCTCTTGAAGCAAAGCCAAGTCGCGGCTGGGGAATCGCAAGTTTCCCGGTGCGCTGCTTGGTGCCCGAGACTTTCGCCGCTTTCCGTCTTCCACATAAGCGATTGATTTTTCATAAGATATCTTTTTTGTCCGCGCTTATTGAGAATGAAGTTGCAAGTCACTTGCAAATAGCAGAGGGGTATGTTTGAAGGTTCCCCGTGAGTGAGGAGCAACATGTCGGGCAAACCCGCCAAAGCACCAATGCCGTCCAGCAAGCCCGTCCAGCGGATCGCCGTCAGCGATCTGATGAGCGGGGCGCGCGAGGCGGTCCTGTTGCATGACGGAGACGAGTACCGGCTGCGCCTCACAAGCAACGGCAAACTGATCCTCACCAAATAGAGCCTCAGTCTTCCGTTCTTCAGTCCTCCGTTCTGTTGCGTGCCAAGCCAGCCCCTGAGCCGCAAGGCTCACAAGGATGCCAGCCAGGTCAAAGAAACCATGCTGAACCTTGAAGGGGTCTTCTTTTATGCTTGCCAACCGCAAATCTCTCCATCCAAAAATTTCCGCGCTGTCGGGCGCATCGTTTGGCGTTCTGGGCGCGTTCCTGCTCGCTTCCCCCGCTTCGGCACAGCCGGTCCAACTGGGGCCCGTGTCGGTGGAGGACCGCGCCAGCAGCTACCAAGCGCAAAGCGCCGATCCGCGCCGTACAGCGCCTCTGCGCGATACGCCGCAGACGGTCACCGTCATCACCGACAAGCTGATCGCAGACCAGAATCTTCTCAACTTGCGCGATGTTCTGACCAACACCGTGCCGGGCATTACCTTCACCGCCGGTGAAGGCGGCGGCGGCTATGGCGACGGCATCAATCTGCGCGGCTACACCGCCACCAGCGACATCACCATCGACGGCGTGCGCGACAGCGCCCAATATACCCGTTCCGACCCTTTCAACATCCAGCAGATCGAAGTCGTGAACGGCGCCAACTCGGTCTATAGCGGCGGCGGTTCTGTTTCCGGCGGCATCAACCTGATTTCCAAGACGCCCACCGGTACCGATTTCGCCCTGGTCACGGCGGGCGGCGGCACCGATGACTATGGCCGCCTGACGGTGGATGCCGAACGCGCGCTTGATGACGGCATCTCCCTGCGCCTCAACGCCATGCTGCACAGCAATGACGCGCCCGGCCGCGATGTGGAGAAGTTCTCGCGCTATGGTTTTGCGCCATCCATCGCGCTGGGCTTGAATTCGCCGACCGTCTTCACCCTGTCCTATTTCTTCCAGCACGACGACAATATTCCGCAATACGGCCAGCCTTTCTTCTTCAACCCGTTCAACACCGGCGGTCTGCCCGGCGTCGATCGCAGCACCTATTTCGGTTACAGCAATCGCGACCGCCAGAAGATCAACACCCATATGGCGACCGGTCTTGTGACGCACCGCTTCTCGGACTCCCTGTCGCTGCGCAACCTGTCGCGCTATTCGCGCGTCACCCAGTTGACCCTGGTAAATCCCCCCCGAGGCGCGATCTGTACCCTGGCCGGCATCGACCCCGCGACCGGCACCGCCTGCACGCCAGCCGGCACTCTCACGCCCAGCGGCGGGGGCACGACCCGCGATGCGCTGAACACCACGCTCTATAACCAGACCGATCTGACCTGGCACGGAACACTGGCGGGCATGGAACACAATGTCGTGCTGGGCGCCTCCTTCCTCAGCGAGGATTTCGAGCTGGTCACCAGCAATTCCCAGCGCACCACAGCGGGTGACGCGCCGGCCTATCCGGCCAAGGACATCCTCAACCCCGACAATATTTACCGGGGTCCGATCAACACCTTCCTGACCAACAGCCAGGACGGCGAGCGCAGCGCCCAGGCAATCTATCTGTTCGACGATATCAAGCTGACCGAGCAATTCTCGCTGAACGCCGGTATCCGCTACGATCACAATGAGGGCAACAACACCACCACGACATTCGCGGTCCCCAGCGGAACGGCGACGCCTGGCCCGATCTTCCGCAATCAGGAAGATCTGCTCTCCTATCGCGCGGGCTTGGTCTTCAAGCCGGTGGAAGAGGCGAGCTTCTATGTCGCCTATTCCAACTCGCGCACACCTTCGCAGTCCGCCGTCAATGGCGCCTGCGTGGCCGCGAGCTGCAATGTCAGCCCGGAAAAGGCGGTCAATTATGAAATCGGCGCCAAATGGGATCCGCTCCCCTATCTGTCGCTGACCCTGGCCCTGTTTCGCAATGAGCGCACCAACTACAAGGTGCCGTCCAACGATCCCACGGTCCCCGATCAGGTGCTGGACGGCGCCTCGCGGGTGGATGGCATCGCGCTCAGCGCCACCGGCACCATCACCGAGGGATGGGACATCTATGCCAGCTACGCCTATCTGGACAGCGAAGTCACCCAGGCGGTGTCCGATTTCTGCCTGGCCAATCCCACGCATACAAACTGCGTCGGTCCAATCGCGGGTATCGGCAACAATCAGCCGATCGCCGGCAATCCGCTGACCAATACGCCCGACCATGCCTTGAGCATCTGGACGACCTATCGCGTCCTGCCGCAATGGAATGTCGGCTACGGCATCACCTACCAGGGCGATTACTACCTGAACAACGGCGCGGCGCCCTTGTTCAAGAACGGCAGCTTCCTGACCAATCGCGCCATGGTGGCTTATGACGTGACCGAGAACGTCACGCTTCAGGCAAACGTCAACAATCTGTTCGACGAGCATTATTTCATCCGCATCCGCAACAACGCGGCAGGCTGGGCCACGCCCGGTGACGGACGCAGCTTTACCTTCACCGGCAGCTACCGGTTCTGACAGGAGCAGACCGCGCCATGATGCTCAGGATACCGGGGTTGCTAGACGCGAGCGGCGTCGCTGCGGTCCGCGGTATCATTGACGCGGCCGAATGGACGGACGGCAATGTGACGTCCGGCCGGCAAGCCGCCCAGGCCAAGCGCAATATGCAGCTGCCGGAAAAGTCCCCGGCGGCGCGCCAGGCCGGCGACATCATCATGGCGGCGCTGGAGAAGAATGGGCTGTTCTTCTCCGGCGCGCTGCCGCTCAAGATATTTCCGCCTTTGTTCAACCGCTACGATCAGGGGATGAAATTCGCCACCCATATCGACAACGCCATTCGCTTTGTGCCTGGCACGCCGGTCAGGGTGCGTACCGACCTGTCGGCGACTTTGTTTCTCACCGACCCCACCGACTATGAGGGCGGCGAGCTGGTGGTCGAGGACACATTCGGCGCGCATAGCATCAAGCTGGCATCCGGCGATCTGGTGCTGTATTCTGCCACCAGTCGCCACCATGTCAAACCGGTGACGCGCGGCAGCCGAGTGTCCTCATTCTTCTGGATACAGAGCATGGTCCGCGATGAATACGCGCGCACGATTCTCCATGATTTAGACAATGCCATCCAGGGTCTTCGCAAAGCGGTGGGAGACAATGACGAGATTGTCGCCTTAACCGGTCTCTATCACAACCTTCTCCGCCGCTGGGCGGACGCATGAGGACAAAGCCATGAAGTTCGCCACTGTTCGCTGGGCCATGTTCCAAATTCATATGTGGGTGGGCCTGATCCTGGGCGTTTTGCTGGTCGTGGTCGGCCTGTCGGGCAGCCTTCTGGTCTATGACGACAAGCTCACGCAGATATTCGCGCCCGTTCCCGAGGCCAACACCGCCGGTTTGCGCCTGCCGCTCGCCATGCTGGTGGACAAGGCGCGCGAGGCGGCTGCGGCGCGTGGCGTCACCGGCAAGGCCCAGATCGTGCTGCCCGAAAAGACGGGTGACGCCGCCATTGTGCGCATCACCGGGGCGCCGGCCATGCGTGGTGAAGGGGCTCGCGAGCCAGGTCGCCCAGCCGCGGCCCCCGCCGGCCCGCCGCCCGCCGGTGGCGGCCTGCAGGTCTATCTTGATCCGGTGTCCGGTCAGGTCTTGGGCACTGCGCCTCCAGGCTCGCTGCCCGTCTTTCAATTCCTGCATGAGCTGCATGGCAGGCTCGCATTGGCCCGCGATTTTGGCCGTCCCTTGGTCGGCTGGCTGGGTGTGGCCATGTGCGCCCTGGGTATCAGTGGGCTGATCCTGTGGTGGCCCAAGCGCGGCCAGTGGAAATATGCCTTCGGAGTGCGCAAGACCGCCACAGGCCTGCGCTTTCATCGCGAACTGCATGCCGCCGTGGGTATCTGGATTTTTGTCGCCTTCATGGCGGTGAGCTTCTCGGGCGTCGCCATCACCTTTCCCCAGACCGTTCGCGGCCTGATCGCGCCGGGCTCGCCAGCCCCGCGTCCCGCCTTCAACCTGCGGGAAGGCCCTAAGATCGAGCCCGTGGAAGGGGCCGGGGCCATCGTGCCCGATGCGGCGCTGCTGATCGCGCAAAAACAGATGCCGGGCGCGAAGGTGCGCAGCGTCACCATTCCGGCGTCACCCACCCAGGCCTATAGCGTGGCCATGGTGTCGCGCTTCGGCACCACCGCCACGTTCTATATCAATCCCTATACCAGCCAAGTGGTTGCGGTGCGCGATCCGGCCAACAATGGCGGCGTCGACAGCTTCATGGCGCTGCAGCGTCCCATGCATGACGGGCAGGGCAATCTGGGGCCGGTATGGGAATTCCTGGTGTTCCTGTCGGGTCTGGTGCCGCTGCTGTTCGTCATCACCGGCACCATCATGTGGCTGAAGAAGCGCAAGCGCCGCCTTCCCATGTCGACACTGACGGATGATGTGGCGGAAGAGGCGGCATGACGGTTTCTTTTCCGCGCGATGCCTTTGACGGCGCCAATCCGGTGGTGCGGCGCAAGCCCGGGCGCGATCATACGCGTCTGATCAGCATCGCCATCACGATCGCGATTCATGCGGGGATTTTGGCGATGGCCCTGACGGCGGTGCATGTGGCCCGCCCCCGGGTGATGCAGGAATTGTCCGTTCAGATCGCGCCGAAAAAGAGCGAGCCGGTCAAGGATATCGTGCCGCCGCCCCGCTTGATGGTGCCAACGCCCATCACGGCGCCGCTGCCGGATGTGGTCCTTCAAAGCGCGACACCGCCGCCGATCGTGGCGCAGCCGCCCGCCGCCAAGCCGATGCCGCCCGCTACCCGGGCCGCACCGCAAACGGCGACCGGCGAAGGCCGCGATGCTTTTTTCGCCCGATTGCTCGCCCGGCTTAATCGCTACAAACAATATCCCCACGTTGCCCGTCAGGCCCGTATCCAAGGCGTGGTGCAGCTGCATTTCGTGATGGACGCCCAAGGCAAGGTGCTGAGCTTCGAAATCGCCAAGAGCAGCGGCCGCCCCGTCTTGGATGCCGAAGCCCTGGCCTTGATCCAGCGCGCCCAGCCTTTGCCGCTGCTGCCCGCGGATTTCCCCACGCCCACCCTGGACGCGGTCGTCCCTATCGAATTCTCGCTAAACGGTTAGCTAGCGCAGGTCCGGGTTCATCCGGATATCGTCCGCGTGTGCGGGATAAGGCGCGATGGCGGCGTGATCCGCCGCCCGGCCCGCCAATTCGTCCGCAAAGACATGATTGACGTCGCGATGATGCGCTTCGTCGGCGCGCACCACCGAGATCACATCGCGCAATGTCGCATCGGTCGGGAGATTCCAATAGTGCCGGGCGATGGCGGGCGCGGGCACATTGTCGGCGCGGCCTTCGTCCAGCTCCTTGAGGTACTGCGTGTAACTGACAACTGCTTCCTCCTCAAAGTAACCGACCACCCGATGAGCCGTCTTGGCGCTGATCAGATAGAGGACAAAAAATGCAATATAAAAAATCCATTGCGCGGCCAAAACGATCCAGCGTTCCAGCGCAGAGGGCTGGGCGATCTGAATGAACGTCATCAGATGCATCCGCTCATTCTCGGCTTCCTCCATCAAGGTGCGGATCCAGCCCTGATCGTCGCGCATGCTTCTGAGGCACTTCAGATGCGTCAGGGTGGCGCCCACCATGCCCGGCACTGCCGCGATGGTTTCCAGCACCACGGCCCGATGGCCATAGCGTTTGGCAAAAAAGCTGTCAGCGAAAAATCGCAGCGTCTTGGTGACGGCCAGCGCGACGCGGTCGGAGAGACCGCGTGGCTGGCGATGGATCGAGGCGGCAGAGGGAGCATTTTGCATGGCATACTCCGGGATCAATCCCAGTCAGGCAGCCTGGGCCGTGATGCGTCTGGCTTTTTCCGTCACCTTTGCCATGAAACGCCTTGTGTCAATCACCGTGCGTTCATGGAACCCAGAACCGATCAAGTCGCATTCATCATAGCAGTCCACCCGGAACCGCAGGGTGCGGCCTTTCGCCCTGCGGCCAGTTGTTGATCTGCATGCTCACCGATATGGGGCGCATCCGCACCGCCATGGGCGAACCCATGAGCGATGAAGAAATCGCCGACTATGTCCCCCGACGTTTCCTGCGCGGCGTCGTTCTTGATATGGTCGCAAATGACGCCGGGCCGCGCTACCCTGCGGGCGGCGTATGGGAGTTTTCCGCTTGAAGCGCAGATGGCTTGCCGCAATCCCATTGGTCCTGGTGGCGATTTTTCTGCTGCTGTGGCTGGCGCGCAGCTTCATCGCGGTGGAATTCGCGCGGTCCTATTTTCGCAGTCATGGCGTTGAGTCCGCGGTTGAGATCGGTTCCCTGGGTCTTTCCGGCGTGTCGGGCCGCTTCGCCTTGGGGCCGAAAGCCGCGCCGGAAATTTCGGCCGAGCGAATCGAACTCTATTTCGATCCGCTGCGCTGGCTGCCTTATGTGGTGGAAGTGCGGCTGGTCAATCCGGTGGTGCGCGCGGGCGTGGACGAGAAGGGAAAAACCACGCTGGGATCGCTGCAAGATTGGATCGACTCTCTCAACAGGCAGCAAGGCAAATCGCGCTTTGTCAGCGACGATCTTGCCGTTGCGCTGACGGGACTGCGCCTGCTGCTGACGACCCCGGCTGGGGCGCTGGACGTGGGCGGCGATATCAAGCTGGTGAAGAATCTGCCGGTCTCGGCAAGGTTGCAAGCCCGGCCCGCGCACATCACCCGCCGCGATTGGGCGGTTCGCTTGCGGACCGCCGGCCTGACCTATGAACAACAGACTGGCATTTTGGGTTTGCGTTTTTCCGGCGCGGTGAAAAATGCCAATACCGATATTCAGAACGCCGATATCAAGCTGGATGCCGTGGGCCTGCAATGGCGCTTGGCGGACAAGCGCTTGTCGGTGTCCGCGCCTTCGGCCCATCTGCAGGCCACCGCCTCCTCGGTTGCCGCCGGGCAGCGTTTCGATGCGCCCAATTTGGATCTGTCGCTGCGCAATATCCGGTTTGCATCGGGTGATGGGAATTGGGACGCCGCGGCCGATCTGGCGCTTACCGCCGCCGCGAATTTCTCCGCCACTCTTGCGCCCTTGCAGGCGGCCGATCCCGCCTTGGCGAATGCCATACGCCGCAATCTTGCGCGCGTGACGGCGACACTTTCCGGTCACGCCGAGAAAAAGGGCAATGCCCTTCGCTTTGCCCAAAGCCGGCCTTTGGTGATCGCCGGCGCGCGCGGCGGCGCACTGCGGGTTTCGGGCCTCACTTTGTCGGGCAGTGCTGGGCGTTTGCAGGCGGCATGGGATGCCCGGCTCAGGGGGCCCGGCCTGCCCGCCGTTACGCTGGGCATGCGCAACATGGTTTGGAGCGGCGGCGGCTTCACCGGGGATGCGGCGCTGTCCGCGCGCTTTCATTTTGCCATGCTGCGCGGCGCCGCGTTTTCAGGGCGGGGGAAGTTCTCCTGGCAGAATGGGCAGTATGCCTTCACGTCCTCGGGTTGCGTGCGCGCCACACTGGCCGCTTTTCGTCCGGGCGCCAGCGATATGGCCAAGAATGTGCGGAGCGAGATCTGTGCGCCACCACAGCAACCGCTGCTGACAGGCGAGGGCATCGGATGGACCCTGACCGGCCAGGCGCGCAACGCTTCCGCCGACCTGCCATTGGCAACAGTGCATGCGGAAAATGTTGTTGCCGGGCTGAATTTTGACGGTGAGGGCGCGCCGCTCAAAGGCACCGCCACCGTCACCGCGGGACGCGTTCTGGACCGTGCCGCCAGTCTGCGTTTCAAGCCGCTGTTTGCTACCGGCACCGCGTCCTTGGCGAAGGGTGTATGGACCGGCCGCTTTGCCGCGACCGATTCCAAGCGCAATGCGCTTGGCGAAGCGGCTTTCACCCATACCATGGCGACCGGTACCGGCACCGCGCACATCAGTGCGCCGCATATCACCTTTGCGCCGAACCGTCAGCAGCCCGCCGATCTGTCGCCCCTGCTGGTGGGACTGCGCAACGCCGAAGGCCGTGCCGCCTTTGCCGGCGACATCAACTGGACGCGGGACGCCATGACCAGCCAGGGCAAGCTTTCCATCGACACGCTGGATTTCATGACGGTGCTGGGTAAGGCCCATGCGGTGAAAAGCGAGATCGCCTTCACCTCCCTGCTGCCGCCCGTCACCGCGTCCGGCCAGGGCCTCACCATCTCGCGCATTGACTGGACCATCCCGTTCAGCGCCGTGGATGTGCGCTTCGCCTTCAGTCCTGCCACCCTCCAGATTTCCAAGGCCGATACCGACATTGCCGAGGGGCATGCCAGCTTGGGTGCCATCAGCATTTCCCTTGCCAATCCGGGGCATGTCGCGGGCGCGGCGCAGCTCACCTCCGTCTCGCTCAATTCCCTGGTCACGGCGTCCAACCTCGGCAGCAAGGTGAAGCTGGAAGGAAAAGTCTCCGGCCGCATTCCGTTTGCGATAGGAGCTGAGGGTTTTCGCATCACCAACGGTCATGTCGCCGCGGATGGGCCGGGCCGGTTGTCCATCGACCGCTCTATGTGGACGGACGGACTGCGCACCGGCGGCACGACGGTAAACTCCAGTGGCACCCTGGGTAACGCGGTCAAGGATTCCAACACCGAAACCGTGGCGGTCAATGCGGTGCAGGATTTCGCCTATCAGGCCCTGGAAAACCTCGCCTTCGACCAGATGTCGGCCGACCTCAATTCCATCGCCAATGGCCGGCTGCAAATTGTCTTCCGTATCAAGGGCCGCAGCGACCCCCCCAAGCCGCAGGTCGCCGAGGTTGCCGTCACCGACATCATCAACGGCACGGCCCTTTACAAGCCGATCCCGCTGCCCAGCGGCACGCCGATTGACTTGACCCTGGATACCTCCCTTAATTTTGACGAACTCTTGAAGTCCTATGCCCAAGCATGGTCAAAGACTCTCGATCCGGAGGGGCGACCGGACAAATAATGTTCTGCTGGAGCAAAGCTATGAGGAAGACGCTTTTCGCCGCCTGCATATTTGCGGCGCTTGGCGCTTGCACGCCGACCATCCGGGTCGAGGTCGCGCCGATCAACATCTATGCCAAACTGGATGCCGATGTGCGGGTCAGGCTGGACAAGGAAGTCCAGAGCGCCATCGCGCAAAATCCCGACCTTTTCTGATCTGAAGGAAGCCCGATCATGAACAGTCTTAAGAACATCTTCGCCGCTACAGCCCTGATGCTGCTGTCCACCCCCGCTTTTGCCGACCTTGCCAGCGACAAGGCGGCGGTGGACGCCGCCAAGGCGGCCGGCACGGTGGGCGAACAGGCGGATGGCTATCTCGGTATTGTCAGCAGCGCCGACGGCACCGTCACTGCCGCGGTCAATGCCATCAATGCCGGGCGCCGCGAGGTCTATAGCCAGACCGCTTCTAAGTCGGGCACCACGCCCGATGCCGCCGGACAGGCAACAGGCGCCCAACTGATCGGGCGCGCACCCGCCGGTCAGTATATCAAGCCGTTGGGCGGAGCCTGGACCAAAAAATAATCGCAAGCGCCATCAGAACGGAGTGTAAGCTGTGCGTTGGATCACGATCGAGATGCTGGCCCCTAAGAAAAGGCGATTTCTCGAAACCTGTGCCATCCGGAGCAACTGAAAAAACCAGGAGTTCCTGATGACAACCCGCCGCGATTTTCTTGGGCTCGCCGCTGCCGCGGCCGCCGCACCCCTACTGTCAAGCCCGGCTTTCGCCCAGCGCCATATTCCGCTGGGGCTCCAGCTCTATACGGTGCGCGCCGATCTGGCCAAGGATTACCAAGGCACCTTGAAGGCCATCAAGGTGATCGGGATTCACCGCGTGCAGGCCAACCTGACCATGAGTGGGCGCACCTCCAAGGAGCAGCGCAAGATCTATGACGATCTGGGCTTCACCTGGGAAAGTATTCATGCCAGCGGCGACGCCTTGCGCCACACACCGCAAGCGGTCATCGATGAAGCCAAGACGGTGGGCATCAAGAACGTCACCTGTTCCTTTCCGCTCTATCCCATCGACCGTTCCACCATCAAGACGGGTGTGAGCCTGGACGATTGGAAGCGTAATGCCGAAACCTTCAACAAGATAGGCGCGCTCTGCAAACAGGCGGGCATGACATTCGGTTTCCACAACCACAATGTGGAATTCCAGAAGATCGACGGCGTTTACGGCTATGACATTCTGCTCAAGCAAACCGATCCGGCGCTGGTGAGCATGGAGATGGATATCGGCTGGGTGGCGGCGGGGGGCGCCGATCCGACTGCCTATCTGATCGAACATCCCAAGCGCTTTTTCGCCCTTCACATCAAGGATGTGAAGAACCAAGGCATCCCCAATACCAACGGCAAAATGATCAGCGCCATTATCGGCCAAGGCATGGTGGACTGGACCAAGGTGCTGTCCGCCGCCAAGAAGAGCAGTGTGAACGTCGGCTATTTGGAACTTGAGGAACCTTATGATCCCTCGCCGCTGGGCATGGTGGAGGCGAGCTACGCCTATCTGAAAGGCAAAATCTAAATCGCTGGATTTTTGGTTCTTAAAGGCCGCTTTTTCGCGCGGGAGAGCCCAGGAATCCTGTATTGCACCGCAAAAAATCTGCCATACTAAGCTTTGACTAGGGTCTTTCGATTAGCGTCCGGGGGCGGACGTGGAAGACTCGCGAAAGGGGCTGTCGATGAAGCAGGTTTTGTTTCCGGTTTTGCTGTGTCTGGTGTTTGCCTCGCCCACGGTTGCGCCCATTGTTGCGGAAGACGCCGCGCGCGCGCCTTCCAATCTCTTGCGCGTTTCCGATCCTGGCCTGTGTCTGGACAACATGCTGATGGATCCCTATACGGACGGACTACCGGTCCCTATCGCTGTCGAGGGCGGCTGCAGAATTCCGGATGTGGTGATCTCCATTTAGAGCAAGTTGCCGGAAGCTCCACAACCGAGCTTGCCGCAGCCTGTTACCAGCAACGACAGGAGCCGGCCATCATCGCCCTATTCGTTCTGATCGCGGCCCTTTCACGATCCCAATTGATGGCCGCTGCATCGCAGCGTAGGTAATCGCTTCGCAGCCCTTGCACTTTCCTGTATAGACTCCCCGGCTTTTGACTTGTGCGCCATCAGAGCGCGGGCTTTTTGGGAGGTCTCACGTGAAGGCATATCTGGCGGTCACCACCGCCCTTTCCTTGTTGCTGAGTACGGTTTCGGCATTTCCACAAACCAAGGCCGCAGCCGACACCGCGCCGGATTTGGCCTACGAAGCGATCCCGAATTTCTTCAAGGTGCCGGCCGGCGAGTCCTTGGGCGAGGTGCAAGGCGTCGCCACCAACTCCAAGGGCCATATTTTCGCCTATTTTCGCGGACCGCAGACGCGGTTGTGGGAGTTCGACCAAAACGGAAATTTCGTCAAGGAAATCGGCAAGGATTTTTACGGCTTCCGATTCGCGCATTCGGTGCGGGTGGATCACGACGACAATATTTGGACGGTGGACGAAGGCACCAATGTCGTCACCAAATTCGATCCCACCGGCACCAAGGTGCTGATGGTGATCGGTCATCGCCCCAGCCACACCTTGGGCCCGGTGGCATCGCCCAAACCGGTGCCGGACGGCAAATACACGCTGTGCCGTCCCAGCGATGTTGCGTGGGATTTGCAGGGCAACATCTTCATTGCGGATGGCTACTGCAACCATCGCGTCATCAAGTACGACAAGAACGGCCGCTTCGTGGCGGAGTCCGGCAGCTATCTGGCGGGCAAGGGCGAGAGTGAATACAATCTGCCCCACGGCATCCAGGTGGATCACCAGGGCAATGTCTATGTCGCCGACCGCACCAACAATCGCTATGTGGTGCTGGACAACAATCTGAAATGGAAAACCGCCTATACCCAGTTCGGCACCGCTTGGTCGAGCTGCATCTCCGAAGGTCCGCGCCAATATCTGTTTCTGACCAACTCCAATCCCAACGGCAATCCGCCGGGCAGTTGGGCGCGCACGGGACAGATATATAAGGCCGAACTGGACGGCACGGTGATCGGAAAATTCGGCAAGGCCGGCAAGATGGCGCCGAACTTTCAAGTGGTTCACTCGATTGATTGCCGCAATCCGGACGAATTGATCGTCGGCGAGATCGAATCCTGGCGTATGCAGAAATTCGTCCTGCGCGGCAGCAAGGGGAGCAAGTAACATGAAGTCCATCAAGACTTTGCTGCTTGCCGCGGCTTGCGTCATCGCCATGCCGGCGCTTGCTCAGGAGTTGAACTACACAACGTCCCAGCCGCTGATGCTGCCGACCGACACTTTCTTCGGCTCGGTCTTCGGCGTGGCTACCAATTCCAAGGGCCATGTCTTTGTCTATACCCGCAACGGAGATCCGGTCATCACCTTGGCCGGCAGCCGCGCTTTCGCGCGCGGCGGTTCGAGCCTGTATGAGTTCGGGCCCGACGGGAAATTCATCCGCCAGATCGGCAAGCAGAATTACGGCTTTCTGGCCGCGCAGCAGGTGCGGGTGGACAAGGAGGACAATATCTGGGTGGTGGACCGCTATTCCAATATGGTGATCAAGTTCGATCCCCAGGGGCAGTTGGCGATGACGCTGGGCAGAAAGCCCGAAGCGGTGGTGGTGCCCGCGCCTGCGGAGACCGGACGCGGCGACCCGCCGGGCTCGGGCGCGCAAGCCGATGTCTTCCAGTCGCCTGCCGACGTCGCTTTCGACGCCAATGGCAACATTTTTGTCGCCGACGGCATCGGCAATTCCCGTGTCGCCAAGTTCACCCGCGACGGCGTCTTCGTTAAGAGCTGGGGTTCGCGCGGTGCCGCCAACAACCAATTCCAGGCCGCCCATGGCATCGCGGTGGACAATCAAGGCAATGTCTATGTCGGCGACCGGGGCAATCGCCGTATTCAAGTGTTCGACAATGACGGCAACTTCAAGAGCAGCATCACCACCGGCGGGGATCCGCAGGCCATCTGCATGAGTCCCGGCCCGCACCAATATCTGTTCAGCTCCAACTCCAATCCCCCTGAGGACTTCGATCAGGGCGGCGAGATCTACAAGCTCGAATTGAACGGCACGGTGGTGGGCAAGTTCGGCCAGGCCGGCAAGGCCCCCAAGGATTTCGGCACCGTCAACAGCATCGACTGCCGCGATCCCAATTCCCTGTATGTCGGGGAGGCCGCCAACTGGCGGGTGACGAAAGTGACCCTGCGCTAATTAGAATGTGCATTATTTACGGGCGCGGCAGCGATGGCGGTCGCGCCCGTTTTTGCGCGCGCGGCATGTCGACAGCCCGCGTGAAATTTGCTGCTCCTGCGAAGGCGGCAAGTTTGCGTCCGGCCGAAAGCCCGCTAGGATCAGCTCAAAATAATAACTAAGACAAATGGGGAGGAGAAATGGTTCAGCGACATTCCACGCGTGGCGCATGGCTGATCCTATTGGCCTCGCTGATCACGGGCGCCATTTGCGTCTATGATTACTATACGCCCGAGACCGGCCTGATCGGCACGGGTGGGGTGATCCTGGTCGCCGTGGCCGCAGCGCTGATGCTGGGGGCCGCGCTGGTGCTGGCCTTCGTGCCCAATCGCTCCTGCTTTCTTCAGGGTTTTCTGGTGGTGTCCATCCTGTTGGACATTATCGGCTCATCGGTTGCCGGTTATTTCCTGGAAAGCCCCATCATCATGGCGGCGCAAGCCTTGGCTCTCATGGGTTGGTTGCTCAACGTGATTGGCGATGTCGCCGACCGCAGCGTGGAGATTGACGATGCCGAAGACTTATAAAAAAAATAAAATCCTGGTTTTCGGCGCGTTCGGTCTTACCGCTATCGCCGTTGGCGTCTGGCTTCTGCCGGCGCAAAACGCCACCGCCCAAGGTCCCAATAACGATCCGCCCCAAGTCTGGGATGCGTTCGGCGGCAATCAGCAGGCGCAAAAATATTCCACCGCCACGCAGATCACCCCGGGCAATGTGAAGAATCTGAAGCGGGCCTGGAGCATCCATACCGGCGATGTTTCCAGCGGCGCCCGTCAAACGACCTGGGGGGCGACGCCGCTTTTCGTCAACAATACCGTGTATGTGGGCACGCCCTGGTACAGGATCGTCGCGCTCGCGCCTGATACTGGCGCCACCAAATGGACCTACAAGACTGGCGGCGCCGATGGCCCGCCGGAAAATCAGGGTCTGAAGAATCGCGGTGTCGCCTATTGGGCGGCATCCGCGCCCCAGGCCGGCCAGCTCTGCCAGAAGATTGTCTATATCGGAACCATGAATGGCGAGCTGCACGGCGTGGATGCCGATAGCGGCAAGCGGTGCCCGGGCTTCGGCAAGGGCGGCGTGGTCGACGTCAATGCCTGGGCTCCGAAGAACAGCAAATGGAAAATCGGCCTACCGCAGCCGCCGGCGGTCTATAAAGACACGCTGATCCTGGGCTGGGCCGGCAACGATTGGGTCTACAAGACGGAAAATCCCGGCACCGTCTATGGCATTGACGCCCGCACCGGCGCGCTGAAATGGACCTTCAACATCATCCCGCCGGATATGGAGAAGCAGACCGGCACCGCCAATGTCTGGGCGGGTATCTCGGTGGACCCGCAAACCGGTCTCGCCTTCCTGCCGACCTCCTCGCCCAGTCCGAATTATTATGGCGGCGATCGGCTCAAGGAGATGCCCTACGCCACCGCCACCGTTGCGGTGAGGGCTGAAACGGGTGAAGTCGTTTGGAGCAGGCAGCTGGTGCATCACGATATCTGGGACGTGGATATCAATTCCGCGCCCACGCTGGTGGACATCAAGAAGAATGGCCAGACCATTCCAGCGCTGATCCAGGCGACCAAGATGGGCTTTCTGTTCATCCTGAACCGCAATACCGGCGAGCCGGTCTATCCCATCGAGGAACGCCCCTTTCCGGCCTCCGACGTGAAGGGTGAAGTCGCGGCCAAGACTCAGCCCTATGTGCCCTATCCCGAGCCGACCATTCCGGACACCACGCCGCCGGTTTCGTTGTTCGCCGATATCGTCAGTTTCGGGGAGTGCAGCCGCTGGAAGGCGCGCTTGCGCGACGATGGCCGCTTTACGCCGCCTTCGGTGCGCGGTTCGATCTCCTGGCCGGCCACGTTGGGCGGCGTGGAATGGGGCGGCGGCGCGCTGGATCCCACCACCAACACCTATGTGGTGAACAGCAATGTCGTGCCGCAGATCTACACGCTGGTTCCGCGCGCCGATGCCGACAAGAAGTATGGCGACAAGCTGCGCGCCAAGGACGGTTATGCCGCACAGCAGGGATCGGCCTATGGCTTCAAGCTGGAGAACTTCCTCAACAGGTGGGAGATACCGTGCTGGGCGCCGCCCTATGGCACGCTCTCCAGCTATGACATCAACACCGGCAAGCTGAACTGGAAGAAGCCGTTCGGCCAGGTCCAGAAATGGGGCTTCTACATGCCGGAAAGCTGGGGCTCGGTGACCATCGGTGGGCCGGCGATCACCAAGTCGGGCCTGATCTTTATCGGCGCTTCGATGGACAGCCGCGTGCGCGCTATCGATGTGAAGACCGGCAATGTGTTGTGGAAGCACATTGTGGATTCGCCCGCTGTGTCGCAGCCGGCGATCTATACCTACAAAGGCAAGCAGTACGTTGTGTTCGCGGTCGGCGGCAACGGCATCCTGACGCCGCGTTTGGCCGATCAGCTGGTGGCCTTTGCGCTGCCGTAGGGAATAGTTCGCCCGACAAGGCAAAGGGGCGTTCACCAAGCGTGGACGCTCTTTATTCTTGGTCGGCCGATAGCCAACAGCCGCAAGTCCCCCTTGCGGCTGTCTTTTTTGGATCGCCCGCGCGCGATTTTCAGCCCCGGGCTTGCCATTGCGGGTCCCCATCCCCATTGTCCCATCCCAAAGAGGGTGGGCCATGGCAACGCCTAGCGAAAAAGACGCCGGGACCCGGCTGGACGAATGGTCGCCGCGGCTTTTGAAGTCGCGCCTGTATCAGCGAATCCTGGTGGACATCATCATTGGGACTTTGGCGCCGGGCGAGCAGTTGGATGAGAATGAGCTGGCGCGCCGCTACGGCGGCGGGCTGGCGGGTATCCGCGAAGCGCTGGCGCGCCTGGCGCTGGAAGGATTGGTGGTGCGCCGCGCCCGGGTCGGCACGTCGGTGGCGCCGCTGGATCTGATGGGAGCACGCGAAGCTTTTGAGGCGCGCCGTCTGATCGAGGTCCATTGCGCCGGCCTGGCCGCTGCCCATGCCAGTGACGAAGAGATCGCAGGCATCCGCGCCACGCTGGATGATGGCGAAGCCGCGATCCAGGACAATGACCAAGCTAGTTTGGCGGCCATGGACGAAGCCTTTCATGTCGCGGTGGCTGCCGCCAGCGGCAATCGTTCCTTGGCCAAGATGGTGGTGACTTTGCACCACCAGACCGCGCGTTACTGGCTTTATGCCATGCGGGGGCCTGCCTCCGATGACGGTATAGCCGCCTTGAATGAGCATCGCGGCTTGGCGGAGGCAATCGCCAGCCGCGATGTCGAACGCGCCCGGGCGGAAATGCTGAAGGTGCTGGGGGATTTTCCCGCCGAAATAAAGCGCAGCCTGGAAAGCCGATAGACGACAATGACCCAGTGTGGTGGGCGCGCCTGGCTGACCTTGGCCCTGATGAGCGCGCTATTTTTCATCGTCACGGCCGCCACCTTTGCGTCGCTGGGCTTGGTTCTGCCCGCCATGGTGGGCGAGCTCCATTGGAGCTGGACAGAGGCCGGCACCGGTTTCACCTTGCTGGCGGTGTTCTGCGGCATTACCAGCGCGGTGCCTGCAACCCTGATCCGCCGCTTTGGCGTTCGCATCACGCTCCTGACGGGCGCGGCGGTGATGGCGGCGGCGTTTCTCTGCCTCGCCCGGACCCAGGGCCTGGCGCTCTATTTCGTGGGCGCATCCCTGGCGGGCCTGGGATTCACGCTGCTGGATTCGGTGCCGGGCACTTATTTGTTGTCCCGGTGCTTTGCGCGGCCATCCTTCGCATTCGGTCTTTATTTCACCATCGGCGGCTTGGGGGGTGTGGCCGGTCCGCTGCTTTGCATCCAGGTGATGCAAGCCGCCGATAGCTGGCGCAGCTATTGGCTGTTGGCGGGCGCTTTGGTGGTTGTGATTGGCGTGGCGGCGGCGCTGGGCGTGGACACCAAGACCGATGTCGCCAGTGCGGCGAATGGCGATCCGGAGATTTCCACAGAGCGCTGGACCATGCGCACAGCGCTGCAAACACCGCAATTCTGGATCATCGCCGCCGCCTATGCCGCGTTTCTGTTTTGCGGTCTTACCGCCAATGCGGTGTCGGTGGCCCACCTCACCCAATATGGCGTGGCCGCCTCTGTCGCAGGCGGCATGATGAGCATCGAGGGGCTGTGGAATTCCGGCGCGCGGTTGGCGGGCGGCATTCTGTCCCGTTTCGTCAGCGCCAGAGTTTTGCTGGTGATTGCCTTAGGCGCGTTGGTGATCGGCCTTTTGGCGTTGGGTGTAGCCCGCGATATGCCCATGATGATGGTCTATGCCGCCGGCATCGGCATCGGGTTTGGCCTGACATTCTTTGCCGCCAGTATTTTGCTGCTGGAGTATTTCGGGCGCGGCCCCTATCTGGAACTATTCGCCACCGTCAATCTTATCTCGACGGTGGGCGCGGTGGCGCCTGCCCTGGCGGGATTGACACGCGATCATACCGGCGCCTTCACGCCGTTTTTTGTGGGACTTTCGGCGCTGGTCCTGCTGGTGATCCTGGCCGTGCTCCTGATGCGGCCGCCGCATCCGAGGCAAGCATGAAAGAATTTGGTGCTTTTCTTCCCGTCGCCACGCGAAGCACGCGCGAGCGTGTTCGCCAAGAAATAACGTTGGCGACATGAGCGGTCCTAAAGAATATGGCGTTTTCTTGCCGGTCGCCAACGGCGGGTGGATTGTCTCCAGGACCACGCCGGTGCTGGATGGCGGCTGGGCGCAAAACCGCGAGGCCGCTATCCTTGCGGAAGAGTCAGGCTTTGATTTTGTCATGGCGATGGGCAAATGGCGCGGCTTTGGCGGGGCGACCGCGCATTGGGGCACCAGCCTGGAAGCCCTCACCATGATGGCCGGCATCGCCGCCGTCACCAGGCGGGTGAAAGTGTGGGCGACGCTGCACGCCATTCTGCACAATCCGGCGGTGGCCGCCAAAATGATCGCCACCCTGGATCACATTAGCGATGGGCGTGCCGGACTCAATATTGTGGCAGGCGCGTATCGCGGCGAATTTGAGCAAATGAACGCCTGGAACGATAATCTGGATCACGATGCGCGCTACGATCTGACGCAGGAATGGACACAGATCGTCAAGCGGCTTTGGAGCGAGCCAAGCGTCACTTTCAAGGGCAAACATTTCGATTTCCAAGATTGCGTCAGCGATCCCAAGCCGCTCCATCCCCCATTTTTGATTTGCGCCGGGATGTCCAAGCGCGGCTTTGAATTCTCGGTACGCGAGGCCGATGGCTGTTTCATTGGCGGACGGGACCAGGCGGAGACCCGCGATGCGTCACGGCGCGCCCGCGCCTTGGCAGCGGAGTTTGGCAAGCCACTTCGCACATATTGCATGATGACGGTGATCACGGCTGCGACCGACGCCGAAGCTGAGGCTAAGGCTGAAGCGTATCGCGCCGGGCTGGACGAGGGCGGCGTGCTGGGCATGCTGGAAAGTTATGGCGCCGCCGGCAATGCCATGACGGCGCGGTCGCAAGGCGCTTTCATGACCCAGACGGCGGTGGGATCGCCCGTGACCTGCGCCGCTCGAATCGAAGCTTTTCTGCGTGATTGCGATATAGACGGCTTGATGTTCATCTGCGACGACTATGTGCAGGGTTTGCCGGTGATCGGACGCGAGATTTTGCCCAGCCTTCGCAAGGTTTTCGCATGAGCCCGGATTGGATCCTGCCGCGCCGTACGGCGCTGGTACTGATCGACTGCCAGGTGGATTTTGGAAGCCCCGATGGCGCAATGGCGCAGCGCGGCGCGGACATGACCGCGCCGCAGGCGGCGCTGAGACAGGCGCAAGCTTTGACGCAGGCCGCGCGCGCGGCAAACGTGACGCTTGTCTTTGTCCGGCTTCTAACCCATCCCGGTGAGGAAAATCGCATCGCACGCGAAGCCAAGGCGCGCACGCAGGATGACAAGCCGGATCTATGTGTGGAAGGAACGCGCGGCGCCGACTTTATCGGACCGCAGCCGCAAGCCGGCGACCGGATCGTCACCAAGACGCATTTCAGCGCTTTTGCGCGCACGGGCCTGGCCGAGAGTTTGCACGCCCAGGGTGTGGATACGCTGGTGTTGGCGGGTCTGACCACGGAATGCTGTGTGGCGTCCTCCGCCTGGGATGGGTTCGAGCACGATTTTCATATTTTTATCGCCCAGGACGCCTGCGCCGCCTATGAGCAGGCGCTACATGACCAGGCTTTGCGCGCCTTGGGCCTGAGCGGGGCAATGCTGGCGCCCACAGCGGATTTCGTCCGGTCCTGGGGAGATTGATTGGTATGAAGGGCCTGCGTCAGCCTGCCGCTTGGGAAAAATAATGTAAAATGTTACGTCACATTTCGGATAGGGATGTTTATGTACGGTTCATGACACAGAATTTGTTGATTTTAGCAGTCACCGGCTTGATGGCCTGGGCAGCGGGGGCACAGGCGCAGACACCGGAATCCATCCTTGTGACCGGTGACCGCGTGCATTTGCTGGAAACCCGGGCCAACAGCGCCGCTTTCGGTCTGGACAAGCCGCTGATCGAAACTCCGCGCGCGGTGAGTTTGGTGAGCGACACGACCATCGCGCGTTACGGCATTTCCGGTGTCAATGATCTGACGGCCATCACCCCGTCGGCCTATACCGCCAGTTATTATGGCGTGGAGGGTTCGGTTTCGTTGCGCGGCACGCTGGCGGAAAATTATTTCCGCGGCTTCAAGCGGGCGGAAAACCGGGGCACCTATTCCACGCCCTTGGCCGATGCGGCGGGGATTGAGATTCTGCGCGGTCCCCCGTCACCCGTCTATGGCGCGGGCAAGGTGGGCGGACTGGTCAATTTTCTGCCAAAGACCGCCGGCGCGAACGACGTTTTGGGCGGAGAAGTGACGGTTAGCTATGGCAGCTATTCCAAGCGCAATCTCACGGCGCAGATCAATGCGCCGGTTGCGATCGGCGATGCGCTGGGCGGCCTGCATGCCTATGGCGAGTTGGACGACAGCTACAGTTTCTATCGTGGGCTTCATCCCAGCCATCAGTTGATCGAACTGACCGGTGCGTTGACGCTTGGCGATTGGTCGCTTACCGCCGACTATATGTACTATCATTCCAACGGCGATGTGCAGACGCCGGGCTGGAACCGGTTGACGCAAGCGTTGATCGATACGGGCAGCTACATCACCGGACGCGATAGCTCGCTGACGGATGCGGACGGCAATGGCCGGCTGACTCTCAACGAATTGGGCGGCAATCCCTATTTCTTCGATCCCAATTTTCGGCCCCTGGCGTGCGTGGCCTGTCAGGATGCCGCCCACCGGCTCGACAGCGGCGTGGGCACGACCAGTTTGGACCAGCGCACGGTCTATAACGCGCGGGGGGTGGATTTTTCCAACACCGTCACCCACACCGCGTTTCTGGAACTGGCCCGGGATTTGGGCGAAGGCCAGCGGTTGCGGCTGCAATTGTTCGGCGACACGCTGCAGAATGACCGGTTCGTCTCGTACGGCTTTCCCGGCTCCTACCGCACCCAGATCGGCGAGATTCGTCTCAGCTACGATCTCAAGCGCCAATTCGGTCTGCTGAAAACCCAGACCGTGGCGGGCGCCTCCTATCGCATCGTCCATGCCATCGGAAAGGAAAGCTTCAACAGTGGCGTGATCGCGCTGGACCGCCGGGATATCTCAGCCGGGCCTGCCGCCAATGATATTATCGACTCGCCCTTCAATGTGGATGCGCCGGGAACCCTAGGCTTGGGTTGGGAAAATGACGTCCACACCAACAGTTCCGATGCCGGTGTCTTTGTCGTCACCGACTGGAGCTGGGACGATAGCCTGAATGTGACCTTGGGCGGCCGCTACGACGCTTACAATGTGCGCTCCATCGATACCGGCGTGATGGCGTTCGAGCCGGCAAGTGGGCGCGGCAATGCCGGACGCTTTACCTATACCGCCAGCCTTTCTTACAAAACGCCTTGGGGTGTGGTGCCTTATGTGACCAGCGCCAAATCGTCGGCCATCGAGATCGGCCAAGCCAGTCAGGTGATGACCAGCCTTTTGGCGTCGCGTAGCTGGCTGTCCAATTCCTTTCTCAATGAAGTGGGCGTCAAATTCGCCGCCCTGGACGATCATTTGCAGGGCAGCCTGAATTGGTATGTCCAAAACCGGACCCAGTTGGTGGTGGGGGGCGGCGTCACCAATGTCGTGGGCACAAGGGCCAAGGGCGCGGAATTGGAATTGCGCTATGTCGCAACCCCCAATCTCAGTTTCACCTTGGCCGGGGGCCTGCAACACACCACCATCAAGGGTCCCGATCACAGTTTTTCTTATGTGCCCGCCCGCACCTATGGGATTGCGCCACAGGACGGGTTCGGCGGCAGCTATGTGACGTTCGATTTTTCAACCCTGCCGGGGCGTGGCGGCGATTATGAAAACACATTGCTGCCGCACGCGGTGATCAGCCCCTATGTCACTTGGACCAGCGATGCCGGGTCCTGGGGCGTTTGGGGCGCCACCTTCGGCGGCAGTTATGTCGGCGCGACGCGCCAGACCGTGCCCAATCCGATCCATTATCCTTCTTATGTGGTGCTGAACGCGTCCGGTTTTGTGCAATGGGATATGTGGGAAGCCGGCCTGAACATCAACAATTTGGGCGACGAACGTTATTTCACGCCCGGCGCCGACACCTATGCCAATCTCAGTGCTCTGCCGGGCGTTGGCCGTGTCTGGAAAGTAACCTTCAAGCGGTTGTTCTAAAGCTGGCGCGCGCGTTAGGCTTGTGCCGTGATGAAAACCGCTGCGCTTTCTTTCTTATATTTGCTTGTGCCGCTTGCGGCGTCGGCCGCCGATCACGCCTGGGTCCAGGCGGTTGCCGGCGGCTTTGAGGCGCGGCTGGCGACCGACGCCGGTGTCTGCCCCATTCTCACGACCGACAAGGGTGACATATCCATGACGGTGCGGGCGGCCGCCAGCACGGATTTCCCCCTCGTATGCGTTGCCCAAATGCCCCAAGACACATTGCGCGCCAGTATCGCGGACAGGGCCTTGCCGCTGCCGGTCGCGCAGCCTCAGCGCATCCTGGTGCTGGGTGACACTGGCTGCCGCATCAAAGGATCGGCGCTGCAAGCCTGCAACGATCCGCGCGCCTGGCCCTTTGCGCCATTGGCGGCGGCGGCGGCCCAGTTAAAACCCGATCTGGTGATCCATGTCGGTGACTATCATTATCGCGAGAGCCCTTGTCCGCCAGGCAATCAAGGCTGTGCGGGATCGCCCTGGGGCGACAATTGGGCCACATGGCAGGCGGATTTTTACGATCCCGCCACGCCGCTTCTGGCGGCAGCCCCCATGGTGCTGGTGCGCGGCAATCATGAAGCCTGCAATCGTGCCGGTGCCAGTTGGCTCAGGCTGCAAGGTCCGTCCGCCTTCGATCCGGCCGCCCCCTGTGTCCCGCATCTGCCGCCTTACACCGTGGACTTGGGGAGCGTGCGGCTTGCGGTGATGGATGATGCCACGGCGCAAGACACCAGTTTGGATCGCGATGCTTCGCCGGTCTATGCGGCGGAGTTGATGGGGCTGGCGGCGATTCCCGGTCCGGTTTGGTTTTTGCACCATCACCCCATCTGGGCGGCGATCAGCGGGCCCCTGGGCATTCCCATTGGCGGCAATCTGGCTCTGATTGATGCGGTGCGGTTGGCGGGCCTGTCGGGGCATCCGGCCATTGCGCCCAATGTCGAGCTGATGCTGTCGGGACATATCCATTCTTTCCAAGCGATCAACTACAACCAAGCCGTGCCGCCTCAGATCGTGGCAGGCCATGGCGGTGACAATCTCCACGACACGCCTCGCGATCTCAGAGGCGCGACCTTTCAGGGTCGTTCCGGGGTGACCGTCGCCGACGGCTTGTCGGTGGGCGGGTTCGGTTTTTTGCTGATGACCAAAGATGCGGACGGTTGGGCGATCGATCTTTATGATTCCGCTGGAATCAAGATGCGCAGCTGCCGCTTTGTGCCCGGTACGCCCGGACGGGTGGATTGTCCGGCGCAAAACTAGCGTTCGTTTGAGAAAATGGTCCCGTCACGGGGCTGGCGCGCCGCCGCATCGGTTTCCAGCATGGCGAGCAGCGCGGCGGTGGCAAAGCCATCGGCGGCCAGGGCCTTGGATTTTTGATACAGCCGTAGCGCGGCGCGGCTCCGGCGGCCCAACACGCCATCGGGTGCGCCGGGATCGAACCCCAGCTTTTGCAGATTGGTCTGAAATTGCATCCGTTCGTTGCGCGACAGGGCGCGTTCGCCCCGCGGCCATTCCTGCTTTACGGGACCCGCGCCCGCGATGCGATCGGCCAAAAGGCCCACCGCCAGCGCATAGCTGGCAGCATTGTTGTATTTCAGGAGCACATGGAAATTGGCAAACACCAAGAAGGCGGGACCGCGCGCGCCTGCGGGCAGATAGATGGCGGCACCTTCATCCGATGCCGGAAGCGCTGACCCATCCACCATCGTCACGCGTTGCGCCTGCCACTGCGAAATCGTCTTGCGGGTTTCGGTGTCGGCCTTTTCATAGGCAAAACCGTCCGGCAATTTGACTTCGTAACCCCAAGATTTTCCCGGTTGCCAGCCTTGCTGCGCGAGCAAACGCGCCGCCGACGCCAGGGCATCCGGCACAGACCGCCACAGATCAATGCGACCATCGCCATCGCCATCAACGGCATGCTTCAGGAAGGTGGTGGGCGTGAACTGGGTTTGTCCGAAAGCGCCCGCCCAACTCGCCGTCATTTGGCCGACCGCATAATTCTGCTGCTGATAGATCTGCAGCGCCGCGAAGAATTCCGGCTTGGCAAAAGCGGTGCGCGGCCCGTCATAGGCCAGGGTTGCCAAAGCGGTGAACAGGTTGAAGCTGCCTGTATCGGCGCCATAGTCGGTCTCCATGCCCCAAACGGCCATCAGGATTTCAGCAGGCACCCCGCTTTGGGCCGCGATACGCTCCAGTACGTCCGCATGACGTGTGCGCAGGAAGCGCCCGTCCGCGATCCGCCGTTCCGACACGGCAGTGTCCAGATAGCTCCAGACCGGTTTGGTGAATTCCGGCTGGTTGGCATTCATGCCTAGAATGCGCGCGTCGGGCGCGATTCCCGCTATGGCGCTATCGAAGGTCGCCCCGCTGATGCCTTGCGCCAAGGCCGTTACGCGTGCTTCAGCCAAAAAAACATCGAATTTGGCGTCACCGGAACTGGGCGGGGCGGGCGGCGGGGCAATCGGGGCAACCGGAGCGGGCGGGACGGGGGCTGGGCGGGGAGCTGCTTTTCTGGGCGGGGCGCTGGCACAAGCCGCCGCCGCTAGGACCAAAGCCAGGGCGGCAAGACAAGCCAGGGTGCGGGTGGAGCGCGTCATCTGGTCAGAATACCTCATTTCGATGATT
>DATFDR010000040.1:0-71528 GCA_035251935.1 Rhizomicrobium sp.
CCCCCTTCGGCGCGAAGCGCCAGGAAGGGGGAAGGTGTCGCAGCGAGGTGTTTGCAAGGCAAACCCGAGCTGCGACGGATGGGGGTTCAATACATAAAACGGGTTATCAAAGCTCTATGAAGTTGTGCGCACGTTCTCCAATATCACGCGCCCATGGAATCGTTATCCAGCCTGATCGCGCTTGTTCCTGCTCCACCCGGCGCCGCCATCGCGCGCGCCGATGGCGAAAGCGAAGGACTGGAGCTGCGTGACGCACGCGCCTTGTTCGAAAGCGGCGATGTCCTGGTGGCACATTCTGCTTTTGTCGCCGGGCGTCTGGGCGCCAAGCCCGCCATGCTTTTCGATGTGCTGGAATTGTTCGTCTTTGTGCGCCCCGGACTACCCTTCGTGCCCAGCGCCTTGGGACTGGCGCGGGCGCTGGGATTGACGGTGCCGCACACGGCGGAGCAATCCGCGCTGGCGCTGCATGGAATCGCGCGCAGCCTGCTGAACGAAGTCGCGGCCTGGCCGACGGAAGTGCATGCGGCACTGGCGCCCTTGGTGGGCACGCTGGGCCGCGCCGGCTGGCGCTGGGCACCGCTCTTGAAAGATATTGTCGGCGAGGCGCCGCACGGCTCGCCCATCGCCGGTTTAGAAGCCTGGCGCGGCCTTGTCCCGTGGGAGGACCAGGCGCCGGTGGGCCAGCCGGGTTCGCAAAGCGTGGCGCCGGTAGAAGCCCGCGCGCGCTTGGCCCAGCTGGTGGATGTGATGCGTCCCGAACAGGCAAGCTACAGCGACGCGGCGAGCTATGCGTTCGGCCCGCGCGAACAGGCGGGTAGCCCACGTGTGGCGCTGGTGGAAGCCGGGACGGGCACCGGCAAGACGCTGGGCTATCTGGCACCCGCCAGCGTGTGGGCAGACAAGAACGGGCCGGGTGTTTGGATTTCCACCTATACCCGCAACCTGCAACGCCAGATCGTGCAGGAGATCGCGCATCTGTGGCCCGATCCGATCGAGCGCGCCGAAAAGGCGGTGGTGCGCAAGGGACGCGAAAACTATCTCTGCCTGCTGAACTTTGAAGAAGCGGCGAAAAGGACCGCGCTGGCGCCTGGCCAACGCAGCGTGGCGCTGGGGCTGATCGCGCGCTGGATTTCCTCTCATACCGACGGCGATCTGTCGGGAATCGGTTTTCCCGCCTTTCTGGCCGCCTCTATGCCGCTGTCCACGGTGACCGACCGGCGCGGCGAATGCATCTATGCGGCCTGCCCGCATTATCGCATCTGCTTCATCGAACGCGCCATCCGCCGCGCCCGCCACGCCCATATCGTGGTCGCCAACCACGCCTTGGTGATCGCGCAAGCCAGCGCCGATTGGATGGGCGAGGATGAGACCACCGATACGCCAAGCGAGCATCGCCTGCGCTATGTTTTCGACGAAGGCCATCATCTGTTCGACGCCGCCGACAGCGGCTTTGCCGCCACCCTTTCGGGACGGGAGATGGCCGAGCTCAGGCGCTGGATTCGCGGACCGGAAGCGCGCGCGCGCACTCGGATGCGCGGCTTGGAAGAACGCTTGAAGGATCTGGTCGCCGACGATGACGCCGCGCAACACGCCTTGGAAGACGCCGTTCAGGCCGCCGGCGCGCTGGCGGGCGAAGGCTGGACCACACGGCTGGGCGCCGGCCCGCGCGGGCCGGGCGAGGTTTTCCTCGCCGCCGCCTATAGCCATGTGCGGGCACGCAGCAGCGATGCCGACGCTTTTTATTCCCTGGAAGCAGAGCCCTATCCCATGGGCCAGAATTTGCTGGAAGCGGTGCAGGCTCTGTCGCGCGCCCTCAAGCGTATCGCCGATCCGCTGGGTCAATTGGCGCGGCTGTTGCGCAAAAAAATGAACGACAAAAGCGCAGCGCTGGAACCTTACACCAGGGCGCGGCTGGAGGCGGCGGCGCGCGGGCTGGAGCGCCGCGCCAAAGCCATCCTGCCCGCCTGGATTCAGATGCTGGACGGTTTGCAGACTGGCGAGATCGCCGAAGAATTCGTCGATTGGTTCGAGATCCAGCGCGAGGACGGCCGCGATGCCGATGTCGGGCTCAAGCGTCATTGGGTCGATCCCATCAAGCCGCTTTGCGCCGCGGTGCTGGAACCGGCGCATGGCGCGCTGATTACCTCGGCCACTTTGCGCGACACTTCAAATGTTCTTGGCGGGGACCAGGACGATCCCACGGAAAATTATAGTTGGACTAGCGCCGAAATCCGCACCGGAGCGGGTCACTTGCCGCAGCCGGCGCGCCGGGCCCATTTCGGCTCGCCCTTCCGCTATGAGGACCAGTCGCGTGTCTTTGTCATCAAGGACGTTGTGCGCCGCGATGCGGATGCGCTGGCGGCCGCTTATCGCGAATTGTTCCTGGCATCGGGCGGCGGCGCGCTGGGCCTGTTCACGGCGGTGCGCGCCTTGCGCGAGACCGGCAGCCGCATCGCACAAGCTTTGGCGCAAGCCGGGCTGACGCTGTATGCCCAGCACATGGACCGGCTGGACACGGGCGCGCTGGTGGATCTGTTCCGCGCCGAGGAAAATGCCTGCCTGTTGGGAACAGACGCTTTGCGCGATGGCGTGGACGTACCGGGCCGGTCTTTGCGGCTGGTGGTGTTCGACAAAGTGCCCTGGCCCAAGCCCACCATCCTGCACAAGGCGCGGCGCGCCAAGTTCGGCAAAGGTTATGACGACCTGATCACCCGCTTTCGCCTCAAGCAGGCGTTCGGCCGGCTGATCCGGGGGCCCGGGGACCGTGGCTGTTTTGTGATCCTGGAGGGCGCAACCCCCAGCCGCTTGCTGACGGCCTTTCCGGAGAAAACGCCGGTCAAACGCTGCGGCCTGGCCGAGGCGATTGGGGATATCCGGGCGTTTCTGAGCTAGCCCTGCATAGGCAGCAAAGGGAATGACAAGGGCGGGGCTTCCATGAAACGGCTTGGATTGAGTGCGATTTTGTGTGCGTGTCAGGCATTTGCTTGGCAGCCGAGTCCGTGGGCCGCCCTTAGACCGCCCACGGCTTGAAATGCTTGGCGAGCGCGACGCCCTGACCCTGATAGTTGGATTTTATCGTGTCACCGTACCTTACTTGCGTTTGTCCGGTGGCCAACTGCTTGTAATCAAGCCATCCAACGATTTGGCCATGTTCAAGCGTAAATGACACACCATATGAACGAACCTCGAGCACGGCTTTGCTTCCGCTGGCATGTCCGCCTGTACCGGTGCCATGCCACCCAAAACCTGGATCAAAGAAACCTGCGTAATGCACCCGAAATTCGCCTGAGGCAGGATCGAAGGCTACCATCTCTGCTGCCAAATTTGGCGGCACTCCCACCTCTTCGCGGGTCGCTAGAATATAGAAATCATTTCTATCGAGGTTAAGCAGGCCATTGGAAGACTCGATCGGCTCCCAAAATTCACGTGGATCGTAGTAGCCGATCTTTTCAAGATCAACTTTGCTCGAATTCTTCTTAGCCCGGAATCCGATGATTTCGCCGGGAGTATCCGCCTTCAGATTGACGGTGAGCGGCACAAGACCGTCACGCAATGGAGGAAGTTTTTGGTCAATTTTAACAAGCTGCCCCCCTTCGTACAGTCGCTGGATTTCGCTGGGCGCTACCGTGGTACCCCCACGTTGCAGCCTTAGCTGATTAAGACGGGTTCCTTGCCTCACAACAATACTGAACGTGAGCGGGATAACTTCAAGGTATAAAGGGCCTTTGTACCCCTTTTCGACCCGGTCAAACGCTGTCGCGTAGTCCGTAATAAGTCTCGTAAGAACGTCGATCCGGCCGGTAGAGCTTTTCGGATTTGCGAAGCCCACATAGTCGCCAACCAAGCGCACGGATTCCGCTAGCTCCACAACGTAAACCGCGCCCTTCTCAAATACGACGCCATTGTCAGTTCCTTGGGGGGCAGGTACGAGAGAAATTGCGGGCATCCCATCGAGCTGCCTCACCTTATCCATGACGGTTGATTTTGGACCCGGAAGAAAGCTAGCCCGCACACGGTAAGCGCGCGGACCAAGTCGTAAATCGAGGCTCGCAGGTTGGATTTGATCCGCTTCAATTTTCGGGAGCGCGTCGATCATCTTTTCCGCGACGAGGGCCTTAATACCCTGATACGGAATAATCCCCGTTTCCTTGTACTTAATCACGTTGCTCGGGGGGGGGCCATCACTCATAGGAAACAACCCTAGCGTGCCAATCTCGCTCATTGCCGCCAACCCATCCAAATTTCAAGGGCACATTCAAATTCCACTTGCCCCTCTTTTCTCGGCACTCTTGGGTCTGTTCGCCGCATGCGCAAGCCATTTTGGGTCCACAATTCCTTCACAGATTCTCGCTGTATTCAGCGCGATATTGCTTCAATCAAACGAAGCAAATGCATTCGGTATATCCACATTTGCACAGGGTGTGGATAAGACCCTTGTGGAATGATTCGGCGGCTAGCCACGAGTTTCTTTGATCTTTTTGAGCAGAAATCTTGCTCGCACAACAATTCCCCACATACCGTGGGTTCTTGTGCAAAGACCGCCGAGATGGTGCCCTTCAACCCCCCTGGTGGGGGAGTTCCGCGTTCACTATGCCGGATTCTTCGATCCGGGCTTTGGTTACGAGCCGGGCAGGCCGCCCTCGGCACGGGGCGTGCTGGAAGTGCGCTCACGGGAAGTTCCCTTCATCCTGGATCATGGCCAGATCATTGGCCGGCTGATCTTCGAGCGGCTGACCGATCCGCCGCCGGAAGGTTATGGCGAAGGGCTGGGTTCCAATTACCAGCGCCAGGGCCTGAAGCTCTCCAAGCACTTTAAGACCTGAGCCGCGAGTCGTTCGTAACAAATGTTGCGCAAAGTCCACATCGTCCGTGCAAAGAATGGAAAGACAAAGCAAAACCATTGCGCAACAGACGGGCTCCGGCACAGTTAAGCTGATCGCGGATGGACGGTTTGGGGAAGCCCCGCGTGGTCGGTCCGGATGGGGATTTGGACCGAGTGTCCAGTTTGAAGGGGGCAGTGAGAGGCGGTTACGGCGCGGAAGCTGCCGGCCGCCTCTCGTTTTTTTAGGCCGCGCCACGTTCCGATGATCCTGACCACAGAGCGGTTAACCATACGGCCGCAAGCGTTGGCCGACGCGCCGGCCCTGTTTGCGATTCTCAGCGATGCCGAGGCCATGCGTTTTTGGAATCGTTCCAGAATGACGCGTCTTGCGGTGGTTGAGGACCTGATGCGCGAACAGCAGGCCGCCATGGACAGCGGACTTTGCCGTTATTGGACGCTGGTGCGGGATGGCGAGGGGATCGGCAGCGTCGATCTCAGCCTGATCGAAGGCGGCTCGGCGGAGTTGGGCTTTCTACTGCGGCCAGACTGCTGGGGGATGGGACTTGCGACAGAAGCCGTCGGCGCGGTGGTCGCGCATGGCTTCGGACCCATGGGACTGACGCATGTCGCCGCCGCAACCCAGACAGGCAACCGCGCTGCGGCGCGCGTGCTGGAAAAGAACGGTTTCGTCCATATCCGAACGCGCAATGTCGTGTTGGCAGGGGGCGAGAGTCGGGACTGCGCCTTCTACCGCCATGTTGCGCCATAGCTCAAGCCGGCGCGCCCTTCCGCCTGGCGGAAAATAGATCGTAGAGGAAAAACGGCAGATAGTAGAGCAACACCGACGCGATCCCGATCGCAATGAGCTGCGGAATGTACCAAGGCCAGGGCGACAGCAAATCCAGCACACTCACATTATCCGGTTTGGCGCGCAGCAGACCGTAGTTCACACCCAGGAGCCAATCCACCGTGCCCGCCACCGCCGCATAGATCAACGAGGCGATGATCGCGCGGGGAACGGAACGCGGCAGCGGCCTCAAGCCCGATCCCACGGTCAAGAACAGGATCGAAGCGATGATGCCGCCATGATTGACGAAGAAGAAAATAAATTCCGGGTCGGGAAATTCATGATGGACCGGCGGCGTGAGAAGCCCATGCATGGTGCCCGCCAGTCCCCAGAAATAGCCGAGATCGTAAGTGAACTGATTGGGCCAAAAGAGCGTGATGACCAGCGCAATGGCGGCCCAATCGCAAAGGTTGAATGGCAACGCATTGCCCAGGCCAAGCCAGCCGCGCAGAGCGAACATCGCATACCAAGCAGCATAACCGCCCAAGAGCAGAAGCGCGAAGCCGGAGCGCACGACCGGCTCCATGGCCGCAGAGCGCCGTGTCAGCGCCGCAAGCGACAGCGGCACGGCGAGTGTCAGCGCCACCGCTGCAATATGCGCCGGCCCCAGGAGAACAAAAGGCGTGGACAGGCTTTAGACCCTTTCGACAGCGGCCTTTCATTGTCCGGGTTTGCGCCTGAATTATGACTGTGCCGGACTCTGACGGCTCTTTAACGCTTCAACCAAAATCTAGACGCGCACAACACGAAAGAAGCCAAAGGAACGACTACCTGGGATAATCTCTCCAAAGCCATTCCAGCGCCGCCGGCAAAGTCTGGCGCACCACGCGGTTGTCGACATGGCGGGATTCCAGCGACCAGACATAGCGGTGGTCGTAGCCCTTTTGCTTCAGCGCCGCCGCCATGCGGTTGTTGGCCAGCGGCCAATTGTGCCAGCTTTCTTCCGGATCGTCGAAATGATTGTCCTGGGCGCTGACATGCATCCATATCCGGATCGGCTTTTTCGCCGCCTTGGGAATCAGGTTGGCGTGGTATTCCCAGCCGCCGCGCGGAGTCTTGGGGTCCTCAGGCGAGGCTTGGTTCACGAAGGTGCCCGAATAGGACAACACCTTGCGGTACCGCTCGGGATGAAACCAGGCCATGGTCCAGGCGCAGATCGCGCCCGAGGAACCGCCCATCGCGGCCCGCCCTTCGGGATCGGATGTGAAAATGACGCCATAGCGCTGGGAGACGGCAGGCAAGAGTTCCTGCTCCACAAAATTGTAATAGCGGTCCGACAGTGTGTCGTATTCCAGCCCGCGCTGGGAGCCCTGCGCATCGCCGCCGCCGGAGTCCGCCGCCACGATGATCATCGCAGGCACGCGCTTGGCGGCGATCATATTGTCCAGAATGGGCGCCAGCCGGTTGATGTAGGAATGGCCGTCCTGCACCACCATGAAGGGCGCAGGCGTGCCGGGCACATACTGCTTGGGGATATAGACATAGACATGGCGCTCATAGCGGCTGGGCTTGGACAACTGCTCGGCCGGCCAGGCTAGACGGTTGCCCCAAGGATCGCGCTTGGCGGAAAGCTCGCCCTCGATGCGCGCGATGCCGGGATAGATCTTGCTATCCTCGGAATAAAGAATGAATTCGCGCACATCGCCCTGCGGCACCGCCGGATCGACCTTGTATTCCGGCGCATCGGCATAGGCAGGACCGATAATGCTGTTTTCCGCGCTCGGCACCGGCGGCGGCGTCGGCTGCTTGCCGCCCGGCTGCGCCCAGGCCGGAAGCGCGGCCAATATCGAGGTTGCCAGAAGCAGAACGAATGTGTGGTGGCGCATCTATCTTTCCTTCTTAGGCGCGGCTGCCGACACCGCTTGCTCGGCCTCGGCCAACAGCGCCGGTATGGTGCGGGAAATATCCAGGATCACCGAGTCTTCGTCCGCGGTGGGCTTTTCCAGAATCGCGAACTGGCTGTCCAGCAAAGCCGGTGGCATGAAATGACCCTTGCGGCTTTTCATGCGGTCGCCGATCAGTTCGCGCGATCCGTCCAGCAGGATGAAACGCACCCTGCCTTTCACCTGCTTGCGCAGGCAATCGCGATAGACGTGCTTGAGCGCCGAACAGGACACCACCACGCCATGACCGGTCTGGCGCTCCACTTCCATGCGCGCGCCGATCGCCTCCAGCCAGGGCCAGCGGTCCTCGTCGTTCAACGGCGTGCCGCTGGCCATCTTGCGGACATTGGCGACGGGATGCAGCGAATCGCCTTCCACAAAGGGAACGCCCAGTCTTTCCGCCAGGCCGCTGGCGATGGTGGTCTTGCCGGATCCGGCCACGCCCATCACCACGATCAAAGGTTTCGCAGTCACAACATCGGCCATCGCTTTTTCGGCTGCGGCTTGTGCACAAAGGCGGCCGGCCTCCCAGGCCCTTACGGGGCGCTTTTTTGGTGCGCCGGATACTATAGTGTCGCACAGCAAAGCCCAGTCAAAAAGCGGGCGGAATCGGAGAGAAAGATGCAGACAAGCACGGCGGTTACGGCTCTTGTTGTTGCGGCCTTCACGGGCGGCGCCCTTATGGACGGGGCCAGGGCCGGCACGGTGGATACCGCCGTCTATGGCACCACCAAGGAAGGCGCCACGGTCCATGCCTTTACCATGACCAACAATCACGGCATGCGCGCCCAGGTGCTGGACTATGGCGGCATCGTCTGCAGCGTCGAGGCGCCGGGCCGTGACGGCAAAATGGCGAACGTCATCCTTTGCCAGAAAGACCTGCAAGAGATCGAAGCCACCGGCCCGATGAGCGCGCTGACCGGCCGCTATGCCAACCGTGTCCTGAACGGCTTCAGCCTGGACGGCAAGCATTACGCCCTGCAGGCCAATGCCGCCGGCGTCACCCTGCATGGCGGACAGCCCCGCTATAACAGGCGAATCTTGCAGACGGTAGGCACCTTCCGGCATGCCAATGATGCCGGCGTGACCTTGCGGCTGGTGTCGCCGGACGGGGATCAGGACTTTCCCGGCGCCCTGACCATAGACGTTACCTATACCCTGACCGACAACAACGATTTTCGCATGGACTACAAGGTCACCACCGACAAGCCGACGGTGGTGAACCTGACCAACCACACCTATTACAATCTGGCAGGTTCCGGTTCGGTGGAAAATCAAATCATGACGGTTACGGCCGACCAGATAACGCCCACCGATGTCAACCAGATACCCACGGGCGAATTTCTCAATGTCGCGGGCACGCCCCTTGACTTCCGTTCCCCCAAGCCGATCGGGCGCGATATCCGTTCGTCCCACCCGCAGATGATCATCGGACGCGGCTATGACCACAATTATGTGCTGCGCAAATCAAAGCCCGGCGCGCTGGAATTGGCGGCACGGGTCACCGATCCGGCGAGCGGCCGTACCTTGGAGCTTTCCACCACCGAACCGGGGGTACAAGTCTACTCTTCCCAAAATCTGAGCGGCCGCCAGGTCAATGCCAAAGGACTGACCATCCGGCCGGGCGACGCGATAGCGTTGGAGACCCAGCACTATCCGGACAGCCCCAACCACGCCAATTTTCCGTCAACGGTGCTGCGGCCGAGCGAGACCTACACCTCCAGCACGGTGATGCACTTCACCGTGCAGTAGACACAGCCCTCATTCACCATTGGCGGCCCTCCGACCGCGCTTCGTGCGGTTCGAGCCCGGCCATGGAGCGTAGAATTGCCCGTTAGGCCAAAGCCTTCCGCGCCCAGGCAAAGCAGCGGCGATTGTTATCTTCTTCCGCCTGAAGCTGCTGTTCCGGAGAAAGATTGCTGACCACCGGCAAAGGTTTTTTGCTCTGATTGGCGCTGACCAGGCGCAGGGTGCTGGCGAGATATTTGCCGCTGCGATCCGGCCAGGTGACCCAGTATTTGTCGGTCAGGACCGGCACCTTGAGCGGATCGCGGGTGATCATCTCATGCACCGGCTTAATGGCGGGATTGGCCTTTTTCAGAATCTGCCACATGGCCGGGATGTCCATGAAGCCGTCTTCGAACAAGACTTCCGACATCAGGAAACCGTCCGGGTAATTCTGCACCGCCATGGTCTTGATATGGGTGGCCTTGGCATAGGGCGCCAGTTTGGTGATCACGTCCATCGGATCGTCGCACAGTGACAGATTGTTGCCGAAGTCCACCAGCGCGCCCAGCTGTGGGCTGGAATATTTCTTGAGGACCTCCACTTCCTCGTCGACCGTGAGGTCCTTGTGATTTTCCATCGCCAGCGGAATACCGACGCGCTCGGCAACCGGCAGGCAGGCATCCAAGGACGCCATGGCGCCGGTCTTCCAATCCTTGTATTCCTGCAGGTTGGTAAAGCGCTCGTAACGGCGGCCGGAAAAAATGACGATGCGCACGCTGTCGGCGCCCAATCCCTTGTAGTTTCTCAGCGTCTTTTCGAACATGGCAAGATCGGCGGCCGAGCGGGACAACGAATCCGCATCGCCTTGCAGGAACATGCCATGCTGTTCCAAGCGGGCGCGCAATGTCTTCAGGTCCGCATCCGGCGGCACGTTGATTTGCACGCCGCCGCCGCCCAGACTGCGGACATGATCCACCACCCGGACGGGATCGATTTTGCCGCCATTGCTGTCGCGAACAACACGCAGATAGCGGCTCATGGCGGTCGAACAAGAGCCCAAGGGTGACGGGGCTTCCGCCGCAAAAGCCGGCATCGCCAAGGCAGCCGCCAGCGCGGCGCCGCCCATCATCACGTCACGCCGCGTCGTCATGCGTCTCTCCCTCTTGGATCAGGCGGCGGTCCAGCCGCCATCGATCAGAATATCGGTGCCCGTAATGAACCCAGCCAGGTCGCTGCACAGATAACAGGCCAAGCCGCCGATCTCCTCCACCTTGCCCCAGCGGCCGACCGGCAGCTTGGTGAGGAACAATTTGTTGGCTTCGGGATCGTTGATCACCGGCAAATTCATTTCGGTGTGGAAAGGCCCGGGCGAAATCGCGTTGACCGTAATGCCCTCACCCGCCAGTTCCAGCGCCAGCGACTTGGTGAAGCCCAAAAGGCCCGCCTTGCCGCTGGAATAGGCGGTGCGGTTGGCGAGTGAGACATGCGCCATGATCGAGGACAGGTTGATGATACGGCCATAGCCGGTGCCTTTCATGCCGGGCACAAAGGCGTTACAGGCCAGGAACGTCGTGACCAGGCTGGAATCCACCACGCTTTGGAATTCGGCCAGTGTGAAATCGGTGACGCTCTTCCTGATATTGATGCCAGCCGAATTGATCAGGATCTGCGGATTTTTGAATTTCGCATTCACATCCTTGGCCAGGCGCGCGACATCACTTTCGCTGGTCATGTCGGCGGTGAAAGTTTCGACCTTGCCGCCTTTGGCCTTCAGATCGCCCGCAACCTTGTCCAATTTGGGCTGGTTGCGCCCCACCAGCGCTACGCCTGCGCCCGCGCCGGACAAGGTATGCGCCATGGCTTCGCCCAGACCGCCCGAGCCGCCCACCACCACAGCCGTTTTGCCAGTCAGATCAATTTTCACGCGTTAGCCTTTTCGATAGGGACAATACTCAACGCTTGGCGTCAGGCTCCAGGAAGAACCAACAAGCGGCGGAAACCACCGCCGCGGCGCTCATCGTGTACAGGACGATGCTCCAATCATTGCCGGTTTTGTCCAGGATGAAACCGCCCAACAAGGGCGCGACAAAGCCCGCGAAATTGCCCAGCATGTTCATGGTCGATGAAACGGTGGCGGTATACTGCTTGCCGATCTCGACACAAGTGTTCCAGCTGATCGGCATGGTCAGATCGCTGAAGAGACTGGCCAGCCCCATCAGCGCCATCGGCAGGACCACGCCCGGAACATTGGGAATAACGGAGATAAGGATCGCGGTGGCGGAGAAACCGAAGATCGCCACCCACTTACGCGGCACCGACAATGGAAGAAAGCCGGAGACAATGGAACCCAGACCACCCAGCGCCAGCGGTATCACGGAATAAGCGGCGGCTTCGCCGGGCGTCAGGCCGCGGGCCTGTTGTAGCCAAGTCGGCAGCCAGGTGACGTAGAAATACCAAGTGTAGGAAAAGCAGAAATATTGCAGGCCCAGAAAGGCGATGTCCCTCTGCAGCAGCAATTTGTACCAGGGCATGCCGTGATCGTGCAGGACCAGGGCGCGCGAACTCTCCAACAGCGTCAGTTCCGCCTTGTTAACTCCCTTATGTTCAGCCGGGTCGTCGCGGAACCAGGGCAAAAATGCAGCAACCCAGACCGCCCCCAAAAGGGCCAACAGCACAAAACCCACGCGCCAGCCGAAATGATAAATGACAAAGAACGCCACCGGTGGCGCCAAGGCCCCGCCCCAACGGCCGAAAGCCCACATCAGGGCCTGGGCCCGGACGCGCTCGTTGAGCGGCAACCAAGCCGACAGCATCCGGGTCAGGTTGGGGAAGCAGCCCGCCTCGCCGGCGCCAAACAGAAAACGCATTGCCAGAAGCGAAAACAAATTCCATGCCGCTCCGGTTGCCGCAAGACACAACGACCAGAATAGCACCAGATAGCTCAGCACCCGGCGCACACCAAGCTTATCGCCCATCAGCCCCATGGGGATTTCAAACAGGGCGTAAGACAAAGCAAATGCGCTAAAGACCAAACCCATCTCGGTTTTGGTCAAGTTCAGTTCGCTGGAGATCGGACCGGCAGCCTGGCCAATTGCCACCCGCTGGATGTACATGACCATGGCCAGGGCCAAGGCAAAACCCACGACCCAGTAGCGCGTACGTGTCGGTGTCATTGAGCCGTCCCGCCCCTTGTTATCCTGACCCTTTATTGGGGCATGGGAGCCGGCGTACAGCCATGAGGCTTCACATCGGCTTGCGATTTCTATACTAAATTCGGTCCGTGGGAAGTCAATCTGGCCGGATCGATTTGCGCGCGCGCGATTTCGGAAATAGCCAATAGAAAACAAGGATTTTCGGCGCCATATCCGCCCTTTCCCATGCCTCCATGGAGTGATGAATTGAGCAAGGAAATTCTCCCGCAATCCTTCAATTTCGAGGGTCAGGTGGCGCTGGTGACCGGATCGGGCCGCGGGTTGGGACGTATGATCGCCGAAACCTTGCTGAAAGGCGGCGCCTCCGTTGGCCTGCACGACATCAACGAAGAAGCACCCGCAGCATTCGGCGAAAGTCCCAGCCTGACGGCTTTGGCCGACGAGCTTTCCCAGCGCGGCGGCGCCAAGGTGACCGCGGTGACCGGCGACATCACCAAGGGAGACGCAATCGTCGCCATGGTGCAAAAGATCGAATCCTCGTTGGGACCGATTTCCATTCTGGTCAATTGCGCCGGCGGCGACATCGCCGCCAAGGGCGGCAAACCCAATCCCAACGACGCCCTCAATATCAGCCTGGAAGACGCGATGGCGGTGCTGAACCGCAACTTCATCGGCACCATGCTGATGTGCCGCGCCGTGGTGCCCGGCATGATCGAGCGCCAACGCGGCGCGGTGATCAATTTCGGCTCGCTCAACGGCCATATCGGCGTATCGCCCGAGGTGATCTATGGCTGCGCCAAGGCGGCGATCATCCATTACACGCGCTGCCTGGCGCTGGAGATGCGTCCCCATGGCGTGCGCGTCAATGCCGTCAGCCCCGGCCCCACCACCACGGCGCGCTTCCTCGCCACCCGCACCACCGATCCCGCTCTGATGGACGGGGTATCGCTGGAGCGTTATGCCAAGCCGGCGGAGATCGCCGGCGCGGTTGCGTTCCTGGCCAGCGATCATGCCGGTTTTGTCAACGGTCAAGTGCTGCGCGTGGACGGTGGCATGACATTGTTCGCCGCCTGAGTTCTTGTTTCTAAGCTGGGAATTGCAATGTCCGATAAAAAATACGACGGCAAAACGCCTCAAACGCTGCGCAGCCGCGCCTGGTTCGACAATCCCGACAATCCCGATATGACGGCGCTGTATCTGGAGCGCTATCTGAATTTCGGCCTCACCCGCGAGGAGCTGCAATCGGGCAAGCCGATCATCGGCATCGCCCAGACCGGCAGCGATCTGTCGCCTTGCAACCGCCATCATATCGAACTGGCCAAGCGCATCCGCGAAGGCATCCGCGAAGCCGGCGGCATCGCCATGGAATTCCCGGTCCATCCCATCCAGGAAACCGGCAAGCGCCCCACCGCTGGTCTGGACCGCAACCTTGCTTATCTGGGTCTGGTGGATCTGCTCTATGGCTATCCGCTGGACGGCGTGGTGCTGACCATCGGTTGCGACAAGACCACGCCCGCCTGTCTGATGGCGGCGGCCACCGTGGACATTCCGTCCATCGCCTTTTCCGTCGGGCCGATGCTGAACGGCTGGCACGAAGGCGAGCGGACCGGCTCGGGCACCATTGTGTGGAAGGCGCGCGAAATGATGGCGCGGGGTGAGCTGGATTATCGCGGCTTTATGGAACTGGTGGCGTCGTCGGCGCCGTCGGTTGGCTACTGCAACACCATGGGCACCGCCAGCACCATGAACAGCCTGGCGGAAGCTTTGGGCATGCAATTGCCGGGTTCCGCCTCGATCCCCGCGCCTTATCGCGAACGCGGCCAGATGGCCTATGCAACCGGCAAGCGCATCGTGGACATGGTGCATGACGATTTGCGCCCGTCCAAGATCATGACCAAGGAAGCGTTCCACAACGCCATCGTGGTCAACTCGGCGATCGGCGGTTCCACCAACGCGCCGATCCATATCACGGCCATTGCCCGCCATATGGGCGTGGATATGCCGCTGCAGGAATGGCAGACCGTCGGTCACAAAGTGCCGCTGATCGTCAATCTGCAGCCAGCCGGCGAATATCTCAGCGAGGATTTTCATCACGCCGGCGGCGTCCCCGCCGTCGTCAACGTGCTGATGCAAAAGGGGCTGATCAAGGAGAATGCCCTAACCGCCAATGGCAAGACCATGGGCGACAACTGCCGCGGCAAGAAGGTGTTGCTGGAAGACGTGATCTGGCCCTTCGACAAGCCCTTGAAAAAGGATGCCGGCTTCATCGTGCTGTCAGGCAATCTGTTCGACAGCGCCATCATGAAGACCAGCGTCATCAGCAAGGAATTTCAGGACCGCTATCTGTCCGATCCCAAAGACCTCGATGCCTTTGAAGGGCGCGCCGTGGTGTTCGACGGGCCGGAGGACTATCATAAGCGGCTGGACGATCCCGCGCTGAACATCGACGAGAACAGCATGCTTTTCATGCGCGGCGCGGGGCCGATCGGTTATCCCGGCGCGGCCGAGGTGGTGAACATGCATGCGCCGACGGCGCTTCTGAAGCGGGGCATCACGGCCCTGCCCTGCATCGGCGATGGCCGTCAGTCGGGCACTTCGGGTTCGCCTTCGATCCTCAACGCCTCGCCGGAAGCCGCGGCGGGCGGTGGTCTGGCCCTGATCCAGACCGGCGACCGGGTGCGTATCGACCTGCGCAAGGGCACCGCCAATATGCTGGTATCGGACGAGGAACTGGCCAAGCGCCGCAAGGCGCTGGAAGCGGCGGGCGGTTACCAATATCCCGCCTCGCAAACGCCCTGGCAGGAAATCCAGCGCGGCGCGGTGGGCCAGATGGGCGCCGGCATGGTGCTGGAAAACGCGGTCAAATATCAGAAGATCGACCGGACCAAGGGTATCCCGCGCGACAATCATTGACTATTGATGACCCCCTCCGGTTTCAGCTTCCGCTCGGCGGCTAACGCCGCCTTCGCTCGCTGAAACCACCTCCCCCTCTTGTGCGCTGACGCGCACGATGGGGAGGCGGGCCTGAGTGGCTGCAAAAGGGCTAAATCTTGGTCCTTTTCACGCTCTGCTTCTGGCTGCCCAGTTTGTCGATGCCCAGCTCGATCACATCGCCTTCTTTCAGGAACACCGGCGGTTTCATGCCCAGACCGACACCCGGCGGGGTGCCGGTGGAGATCACATCGCCCGGCTGCAGGCTCATGAACTGGCTGACATAGGAGACCAAAGTCGGCACATCGAAGATCAGGCTGGCGGTGGAGCCGGTTTGCATGCGCTTGCCGTTGATGTCCAGCCACAGCCCCAGCGTGTTGAGGTCGCCGACCTCATCCAAGGTGACAAGCCAGGGACCGAAGGGACCGAAGGTATCGCAGCCCTTGCCCTTGTCCCAGGTGCCCAGCCGTTCCAGCTGATATTCGCGCTCGGAAAGATCGTTCACCACGCAAGCGCCCGCGACATAGTCCAGCGCCTTTTCCTTGGAGACATAGCGCGCGTGCTTGCCGATCACGATGCCCAGCTCGACTTCCCAGTCACCCTTCTTGGCGGTGGGCGGCAAATAGACATCGTCATTGGGGCCGATGATGGCGGAGGTGGCCTTCATGAAGATGATGGGCTCGGTGGGTTCGGGCATGCCGGATTCGGCGGCATGGTCGGAATAGTTGAGACCGATGCAGATGAACTTGCCCACCTTGGCCACCGGCTCGGCCATGCGCACGCCTTTGTCGACCACCGGCAGGCTGTCCACCTTGGCGGCCCGGATCGCGGAAAGTTCCGACAGAACGGCACCGTCAATATCCGCGACCACCCCGGACAGGTCCCGAATCTGGCCGTCCTTGTCCAACAGGCCAGGCTTTTCCTGACCCTTGGGGCCATAGCGCAAAAGCTTCATTTCTTGTTCCTCGAACTGACAAAAGCCGAGCCGCTTTTAGCGCGGCACCGGCTTTAAGGACAGGGATGCATGCCTATTTGGGCGGGAAGCTGGCCGCCAGATACTTGGAGATAGTGTCGAACTCGGCATCCGTGGCATTGGCGCCATTACTGGCCATCTGGTTGACCAGGTCTTTCCAGCCCTGCGCATTCAGGCTTTGATGGGCGATAATCTCTGGGGAATGGCACTGGGAGCATACCTTCACCGTTAGGTCGCGGCCGGCGCCCTGGGGCAGCATCTTGAAATCGTCCGCTGCCAGAGCGGGCGCGCCCGGCAAGGTTAAAGACAAGGTTAAAAGGGTCAGGATGGATGAGATGCGCAAAGTCGATGTCACGTCCTTCAAGCTCCTACTTTCTGGGTAAAGCGAAAGCGACGACCTCGTCGCCCTCCAATTTTGCGCCGATCAGACCGCCCCCCGTCGCGGTGATGGCCACGAATTGACGCCCGTCGGCGCCCTTATAGCTGATCGGGGTGGCTTCGGCAGAGGCATTCAATTTCACGGTCCATAAATTTTTGCCGGTCGCTGTGTCAAAAGCCCGGAACCGGGCGTCGTCGGTGGCGCCGATAAAAGTCAGACCGCTAGCGGTCACGATGGTTCCTCCCAGGCCCGGACGTCCGGTTTCCTGCTGGCCTGCGGGGAAGCTCTCGGTGATGCCCAGGGTGGTGCGCCAGGCGATCTCGCCCGTATGGACATTGACGGCCAAGAGCTGACCCCAGGGTGTGGGATTGCAGGGCAGATGCTTGTCGGCATCCCAGAAACGGCGCGTCCCCGCCATCGGTCCGGAATTGACAAAGGAGCCGTCTGCATTTCGCACAATCCGCATCGGCTGGAACAGGTTGTTCACATTGACGACGAACAGGCCGCGCTCCGGATCATAGGAGCCGCCATAATAGTTCACGCCGCCCTGGGTGCCCGGCGGCGACACGGTATATTGGTTGAAGCCCGGCGGTAGATAGATATCGCCCAGCTTCATGGCGTTGTCGTCCACCATCTTCTCGCAATAGGCCTGATGCTCGGGCAAGCCTTTGTACAAGGCGGCGCGACTCACCCTGGTTTGCGACAAGGGTTCCGGCTTGAGCGGAAATGGCTGGGTGGGCGAGGTGATTTCGCCCGGCACATCGCTCTTGGGGACTGGACGCTCCTCGACGCCGAAGATCGGCTTGCCGGTGACGCGATCCAGAATGAACATCAGGGAATTCTTATTGACCGTGATGACGGCGGGGATGGTTTTGCCGTCCTTCTTCACATCCACCAGGGTGGGCGGCGATTGGGTGTCATAGTCCCAAATGTCGTGATGGGTGACTTGGAAGTGCCAAAGATATTTGCCGGTATTGGCGTCCGCCGCCACCAGCGAGGAACTGAACAAATTGTTGCCGGGGCGATCGGTGCCGACGCGATCATTGTTGGGCGCGCCCAGCGGCATGTAAACAATGCTGCGTTCGGCATCCACCGTCATATAGCCCCAGACATTGACGCCGGACCGGTTCTTGGCGCCTTCGGGCGTCCATGTGTCGTAACCGAATTCGCCCGACCGCGGCACGGTGTGAAAGGTCCAGACCAGCTTGCCGGTGCGCAAATCCCAGGCGCGGGTGTCGCCCGCCGGGCCGGCACCGCCGGTGGAACCACCAGGACCTTCGCCTGGGCCGGCGCCGGTGATCACCAGGTTTTTGTACACGATGGGCGGCGATGGCAGGATATAGGACTTGTCCATCCCGGTCTGCATCACCTCCGGCGTCTTGAGATTGACGACACCGCCTTCGCCGAAAGCGGTGTTCAATTTTCCATCCGACGCGCGCAAGGAATAAAGTTTGCCCTGCAGCGTTCCGAACACGATCGAAGCGGGAACGCCGTCGGCGCCCGCCCAATAGACCGCGCCGCGCGCCTGCGCCGAAGGGATGTCGCCGCCCGGCAGATCGAATTTCCATTTTTCCGCGCCCGTGGTGGCGTCCAGCGCAATGGCCTGGCCGTAGGGCGAGACGATGTACATGGTGTTGCCGATGACCAGCGGAATGTTCTGCGACATGCGCAAACGGCCGCTTGCGGCATTGGCCGGCCTGAGGTGATAGCTCCAGGCTTTCTGCAGATTTTGCACATTGGCGGGCGTGATCTCGGACAGGCTGGTGTAACGGTTGCCGCCCAGATCCTGGCCCGACATGGGCCAGTCGGTGCCGGCGCCCGAAACAGAATTTGCCAATAGAGCCAGAACCGCTGTCGCCGTTGCACACAAAAAGAGTGTCTTCATAACCCGTCCTTTTTATCTTTTTGCAGATGACTGGAAGATGAACGCTATCTTGGCAGCGCAAATGCCACGATTTCGTCGCTTTCCAGTGCCGCGCCGACATGCCGGGCGCGCTGTTGCGGCGTCATTCGACCGGAACGGGGGCGATACACGCCAGCGCACCGGACAGCAGAAAATTTTTGATGGTCATGAACATTCCTTCCCTAGCCCGGCCTCAGGATGGAGATTCGAAAGCGCCCATCTCTGCAGACGGCGCAGTTTAGGCAGGAGGCGTTTTTTTGCCAGCGGACAAGTTGCCTCTCCGCGCCGGTTTGTCCGACAAAAACCCTTCGCAGATGCGAGATCGCGGTTCGGGACGTGGCGCGCTCAGGCCCGAATGTGAGAAATCCGGACTTGCGCCCGGATTTCCCTATTCAAACAGATGCGGGTGGGATCAATCCCGATAACGACGGCCGCAGCGGCGCTCATAACCGGACCGGCCGCCATTGTCGCGCCAGAACGGATCACCCAAATTCAGATCGCAAGGATCGGTGGCCGCACCAACAATACCGCCCGCTACCGCACCGGCAGCAGCGCCGAGGCCGGGATTTCCGGCCGCCGCGCCAAGGGCAGCGCCGCCCGCTGCGCCGATCAGCGCACCGCTGGCAGCGCGGTCACCAGGATTAGTGCCGCAGCCGGCGACCAGCAAGGCCGCCGCAAAACCCAATATCAGAGTCGTACGCATAATCTGGCTCCCTGTTCTGTGCAGAAGAGAACGGTGCTTTGCGCCAACGGTTCCGTCCGGAACAGAGTTTCCGTTAATCACATTAAAAAACACAGTGTTGTGCCGGTCCTTGATCGATGTGACGCGCACGAAGCTTTGCGACATTGGGGCGAAAAGACGGCAAACACTGCCGGTGCGGACACAGTGGCCCAATGGCAGGCATGACGCATTGGTCGCTCAACGCGGTTTTGACGCGCCCGCCCGCGCCTTGGCCAGCACATCGGCAATAGCGGCGATCACCGCTTGCGGCTTGTCGGTTTGGATGGAATGTCCGGCGCCTTCCACAATGCGCATTTCAGAATTGGTGGAAAGATCGAGAATTTCGCGTTGCATCCGCCGCCACAGGACGCTGGCCACCGCGGCCTCTTCCTCGGAAGCGCCAGGCAGTTCGCTGAAGCGGTTGCCGCGTGTCAGCAGCACAAAGGGTATCGCGCCCAGACTGATACGTTCGGCCTCCACCTGGGCGGCGCTGATACCCTCCATCGCTTCGGTCTCGCGCAGCATGGTGCTGGCAAGTCCGGGCCCTTGGGCGGTCTGGAACCAGGCCAACCGTTCCGGCGGAATGTCGGGAAAGGCCGGCTGCACAATGCAGGATGAAGCTGGAGCGCTGAGCTGTGCGCACGCTCTATATTTGGCGTATTTCGCCCCCAGGAATTGGGCGATCGGGTCGACAAAACGCGGCAAGGCTTGTGTCAGGCGCAAAGTCTGATGGGGCGACGACGGATCCACCAACACCAGACCTGCGAGCTGGTCAGGGTGACGGCTAGCAAACAGACGTATGATATAAGCGCCGTAGGAATGGCCGACCAAGAGATAGGGCGCGGGCAAACGCGCGGCTTGCAACAAATTTGCGAGATCGTCGGCTTCGGTACTCGCGTCGCGCGCGCCAGCCACCGCGGGACTGTTCCCATAACCCGCCCGGTCATAGACGCAAACCTTTGTGTCCCGCGCGATGGCGGCTTGCAAACCGCGCCAGGCCCAGGCTGCTGAGCCCAACCCACCTTCCATCACGACAATCGGCGAACCCTTGCCGCGGCAGTAAAGATTGAGCGCATGGCCGTCCGGCAAGCGCACCAGGCTGGCGCCCGCAAAATATTCGTTCCACCAAGCCTTGGCCGCTTCTTCCGGTTGCGGCGCGGCGGTCTGCGCCACAGCTTGGTGGCGGTGCAATCCGGTTGCCAGCAGCAACAGCGCGCCCGCCAACAGCGCGAAGTTACGAACAGGTGTCATTCGCCTATCATCCAGTTCAGTGACCACGCAGACAGAATCGCGCGCATCAGCGTATAGAAGTGCTTGCCGGTGGTTAAGGTTGCCTTACGCGTGAATTTTGGCCGCGGCGCGCCTTCAGCGAGGAGTGGTCTGCACAACGGATGTGCAGGTCCAGCGGAGCTGCGAAAGGTCCATAGCGACAGTGTATGGACAGCGCCGCGCGCTGCGAGAAACGGTTGGCCGAAGGCCAACGGCACGATCCAGTGGATCGTTCCGAGTGACGAGCGAGCGGCCGGGCCGGCAGTGCAACAAGCACGATTTGCACTTCGCGGAAAGTTGGAGCGGGCGAAGGGAATCGAACCCTCGTCAGTAGCTTGGGAAGCTACAGCTCTGCCATTGAGCTACGCCCGCGTTCCCCGTTTTTACCGGCGTCCAGATACGAAGTCGAGATCAATTCGACTAGCGGCTAACCGTGAGAAGACAGCTCACACCCATACTAGCCAGCGCCGACAATGCTATCGGCTGAACCCACGAACGGGAGAAAGCCCGCTTGCACCAAAAGCAGCGGTTTCACAGTTTATTCAATGCGCGCAACCCTTCCGGTTGTGGTTAGGAATAACTCTCAGATACCTATCGAAGGGAAAAGGCTTTAAGTTTCGCGAGCGTATTTGGTTATCGCGATGCACTAAGTCGCCGCTCAATAGCCACCATCGCCGTGTCTCGCCCGGCGCGATAATCGGCATAGGTCGTCGTCGTTGCCACATCGGGTCCAAGGTCGGCCACGTTGAGGTCGCTACAATAGTCGGAGGTGGGACAGCGCGCCGGCGAATCGAAGTGCGCGCCATTGGTGAAATGGGCGGCGAGGCCGGAATTGGGCAGGATAATGTTGCCACCCTCGGACCAATAATCGAGCGAGTCGCCGACCGGCTCTCCGACGATCGTGACATTCCCCTCCTGACGCCATTGAGCAGCGTGGGAGATGCCAGCCGAGAACGTCGTACGGCCGGTGATTAGAAAGCGTTGTAGGTCCCGACTGCTGCGTTCGAGCGCCGCCATCAAGGGCTCGGCGAGATCGAGATTGCCGCCGGTATTGAAGCGCAAGTCGATCACTAGTGCGCGGACCGGGTTGGAATCCAGTGCCGCGACCAGCCGTTCTCCGAACTGGGCTATCGTCTCGGACGCCATGTCTGCGGAGCGGTTATATTGAACATAGAGCATTCGGGATTCGGGCCGGAACTCGAACCAGAAGAATCGGTCTGGATGCGCGAGATAAGCCGGCAAGGCTGCATGGCCATCGAGCACCTGAACCCAGTCGCCACCGGGCGGTGAGGGCCCAACCGGTGAAAGGTCCCACCAGGCTTCGACCGCCACTGTCGATCGCGCAAGCGGGAGCGGTGTCAACGTTACCGTCCCGGCCTGGGCGCAATCGGCAAGGCGGTAGTCGATCCCTTCCATGTCGGCCACAATGCCGAACCCTGCCAACATTTCCGGGCTCGTCAGCGAATAGACGCTCATATAATCGTCCCAGCCCGGCGTACCGGCAAAGGCGGGCGCGACCCGGTCTCTGGCCAAGCGCGCGCTTACGCCCTGGATCGCACGCACCCGACAACCTATGAGGTCGGCATGCGCCCGTGTCGCGCGAACAATGTAAAGTCCGTCGCTGAACCACCAGAGCCGGATGGGCATCCGCCGTAGCTCGGTGCGGTTACGCAGCAGATAGAGCCGGCTGTGGGCGTTGCCACTGAGCGCGATCGCGGCGGCCATTCGTGCGATAATCTGGGGGTCACTGAGCTTAGGCAGCTCCCGGCGCAGGGCAGCAGTAGCAGCGACAAATGCCCGTCGCCGGTCCGGCTCAAAGCTGCGGTCGGCGACACCGAAACGATGCTCCAGTGCATCGAGGTCTTGGCGCCAGGCCTCGATCCGGTTCGCCGGAGGTGCTAGCTGCGGGATCTGGCGAAGCGAAAACGGATAATCGACACCACCCATCCGGAAACTACCGACCACTCCACCGTTGTTCATCTTAGCGCGCAACTCATAGCGCGACTGTGTTGGTCCACCTTCGGCGGCAATCTCATCACCCTGGGCCATCAAGCTGTCGAAAGGCAGTGGCTTGCCGCCGCCGAGTTGCATGTCGCCGGCAAGGCGACCCGTCTCGGCGCGAAAGCGCAAGGTCACGAAGATTGGCCACGTCCTTCCACGCGCCTCACCTTCCCAACTTCCCAAGAGAGGACTGGTTGCAGGCTGCGCCGATGCAACACCCGGAATCGAGGCGATAAGGGTAAGGAACACCACGAAGAAAATGAGGGCTTTTATTCTGCCTCCTAACTCTCAATCATGCGCGAAGGAACTTATCTGGTCTGATTCGCGCGTTCAATAAGAAGAGCCGATGGGGAAACGCCTCTCGAAAGAGGCCTCATCACCGCAACAGCCTAGCAATCAGGCCAAGCTTTGTTCGGCCCGGGCGGGCCCGCGCTTCAATTCTTCGCGCAGCCGCCCCATGTCCAGCACCTTTTCCCAGCGCGCCACCACCAGGGCGGCGACCCCATTGCCGATGATATTGGTGATGGCGCGGCATTCGCTCATGAAACGGTCTATGCCCACAATGGTGGCCAAGGCCACCAAAGGAATGGTGGGGACCACGCTGAGGGTCGCCGCCAAGGTGACAAAGCCCGCGCCGGTGACCCCGCTGGCGCCTTTTGACGTCAGCATGGCGACCAGCAGAATGGTCAGCATCTGCATGATGGACAGATCGATGTTGGTAGCCTGGGCCAGGAACAGGATAGCCAGGGTCAGATAGATATTGGTGCCATCCAGATTGAAGCTGTAGCCAGTTGGGATCACCAGGCCGACCACGGCGGGCGGCGCACCCAGCCGCTCCAGTTTCTCGATCAGTTTGGGCAGCGCGGGTTCCGACGAGGACGATCCCAGGGTGATCAGCAATTCTTCGCGGATATAGGACAAAAACCGCCACAGGGAGAATCCGACCAGCCGCGCGATGCCGCCCAGCACGATCGCCACGAACAGAAGACACGTCATGTAGAAACAGGCCACCAGCGCGCCCAGCGGCAACAGCGATGTCAGGCCATAACGACCGATGGTGAAAGCCATGGCGCCGAAGGCGCCGATCGGCGCCAGCCTCACCAGCATGTGAATGATGGCGAAAAAGACTTTCACGATCTTTTCCAGACCGCCCGCGACCTGGCGGCCCGCCTCGCCCATGCGCGTGCAGGCAAAACCGAACAGGATGGAAATCAGCAGAACCTGCAGCAGGTCGCCGCCGACAAAGGCGCTGAAGAAGGTGTCGGGAATGATGTTCATCAGATGCTCGGTCACGCTGTCGGCATGGGCACGGGTGACATAAGTTGCCGTGACGGACGGATCCAGGCTTGCGGGATCGATATTGAAGCCGGCGCCGGGACGCACCACCACACCCACCACCAACCCGATAACGAGCGCCAGGGTGGAGACGGCCTCGAAATAGATCAGGGCCTTGCCGCCGATGCGGCCGAACTTCTTCATGTCGCTCATCTGGGCGATACCCAGCGCCACGGTGCAGAAGATCACCGGGGCGATCACCATCTTGACCAACTTGATGAAAGCATCGCCCAGGGGCTTGAGCGCGGCGCCGGTCTGCGGCCACAGCGCGCCCGCCGCCAAGCCCAACACAATGCCGATCAGGACTTGGATATACAAAGTCCCCAGCAAGCGACGCGTCATGGCAGCCCGGCCTTTTGTTCCGCCGACCTCCTTAACGTGTTCCGCGCCCGATCACAAAGTGCGCCACATGAAGGTCCGGATACCTTGTCTTGTGACTTTGCTATCAGGGCCGCGGAGGATCGGCATCCCGCAGCTTGTCGAAAAATGCCAGTATACTGCGGCGAATGGAGCCCTCATTGGCCAACCGCAACCGTTCATCGCCATTGCCGTGATCCGCAAGCGTGGCCGTAAAGGACGCATCGGTCGTCTGGGACAAAAACGGTTGCGCCCCTGAAGCATAGACCTGGTAGCGCACATGCGATGTGACGGTCAGGTCCACGCCGAAAATGGGCTGCGACAGGCCCAGCAGATGCACATCGATGGGATAGGAACAACTGCCGGTGGCGCGCAATCCGGCTCTGTCCAACGAGATCTCCAAGGCGCTACGGAACGCGTCATTGCCCACTTTGGAAAGCCAGAGCGGGTTGGTTTCCTCACCGCCATCGACGGCGCGCACGCACATGGCGCGGGAAAAAACCGACGGAAAGGGCCTATCAAACCTCTGTGTTGTGACCGCCATGCTTTGCGGGTCTGCCGGCAAAGAACAGCCGCTCAAGCCCATTGCCGCCGCGAAAAATACAAGGGCGGCGCTCCGCCTGCCGTTCATCATTGCAATGCAACCCCTGGCCGGCAAGGCTATGCAACAGGATTCCGGGTGTCAATTCGACATAAGTTTTTGCGATGCGGCCTCGGGGTTCCGCGCAAGCAACCCGCGGAAAAAACCGCGCTTTTGCGTGATCACATTCACCTCAAATTGAAATCAAATGGGGATTTTCCGGTTTTTAGAGATAGGCGTAAGGCCTTCGAAAATTCCCGCCGATAGCCTGCGGGGGATTTGAAACGGAGATCGACCCATACGTTGGTGGCCTCTGAGTCTCCTGTGCTCGCGCGTCCTTTGTTCTCTTGGGCGCGCCGCGCGTATCGCCGCGGGCGATATTCCCAGGTCCGCAGTGACGATCAACCTGCGCGGCCGCAAAAACGAAAACGGCGCCCCATAGGAGCGCCGCCATCATTTCTAAGCGGAGGATTTTGTGCCGTGAGCAGGAGCGCCTAGCGATGTGCACAGGAACGTGCATGAGCGCAGGCGCGACAAACTCACGGCGCAAAAGACCCGCTTAGATCGTCACATTGCCGGTCTTGGCCGCCTTGACCAGATGATCGGCGCAGCGATAGGCCAGCGCCGAAATTGTCATGGTGGGGTGGTTGCGCCCACCCGTGACAAAGCTCGACCCGTCAATAATGAACAGGTTCGGCACATCATGGGCGCGGTGATATTTGTTGGCCACCGAGGATTTGGGATCGTTGCCCATGCGGCAGGTGCCCCGGGCATGGGAGCCGCCGCGGGAATCGTTCACCTGATCCGCCCACACTTCCGTTGCGCCCGCCGCCTTGAGAATTTCCACCGACTTGTCGATGAAAAACCGTATCGCCTTGATGTCATTCTCATGGCTGGTGGAGGTGATACGCAAGGCCGGCAGACCCCAGGCGTCCTTCACATCGGGATCCAGATCCACCGTGTTGGTCTCGAGCGGCAGCTGGGAAATGAAGTTCACCAGCGTCAGCTTGCGGTTGGCCTGCTCGATCAGCGCTTTCTTATAGCCGGCGCCCCAGCTTGGCGCGTTGCGCGGACCCGCCAGGCCATATTGTATCGGCGACTGCTGGCCGCGCGCCGTCATGCGCCCGCCGCCATACCAGCCGCGCCCTTTCACATCATTGGGAACGTAACTGAGCACCGCCGCGCCGGTAACGCAGCCCTTATATTCGTTGAGCGGATCCGAAAAGAGGGCCCCCGCGCCGCCGCCATTGCCGGCCATCAGATATTTGCCGACAAGGCCGCTGGAATTGGCCAAGCCTTGCGGGAAGCGGTTGGACTTGGACATCAAAAGCAGGCGCGGACTTTCCGTACCATTGGCGGAGAGCACCACGCATTTGGCCTTTTGGAAGACTTCGCGATTGTTGTTGGCCTTGTCGAAATAGGTGACGCCGGTCGCCTTGCCGCTCGCGTCGACATTGATCTCGCGCACATAGGAATTGACGCGAATCTCGCAATTGCCAGTCGCCACCGCGAAAGGCAACAGCGCCACCGCGGAAGAGGAGCGGGCCTTCACCTGACAGCCATAGCCCGAGCACATGCCGCAATTGATGCAGGCACTGCGCCCATTCATGGGCTCGGTGATGATGGCGGCCACGTTGGGCGTCACCGTCAGGTTCAACTTGGCGGCCGCCTTCATCATCAGCGCGCCAGAGCTTTTGAGTGGCAGCGGCGGACAAGGATAAGGTTTGGACATGGGCGCGATCAGCGGCGTCTTCAGGTTGGGGCCTGAAATGCCGATCTCCCATTCCGCCTGGGTGTAATAGGGCTCAAGCTCGGCATAGCTCAGGGGCCAATCGGCGATGCCGGTGCCCGCTATGGTGCCGAAGCGGCTGGCCTCGTCGAATTCGTAAGGCAGATGCCGCCAGCTGGATGCGCCATAGGTGACGGTGCCGCCGCCCAGCACGCAGCCATAATTGTGCGTGCCCGCCACTGCTTTCTCATTGACGTTGCGGCGGAAGGTGTTGCGATGCCTTTTGGGATCGCTGATCAGCGCATCCTGTTCGGTGGGGAAGCGGTGGGACAGCTCATCCTTGGTGTAATCCTGTTCATGGCCATAGGCGCCCCAGCCGCCCTGCTCCAGCACCACGACCGAGAAACCGGCCAACGCCAGTTGCTTGGCCATCACGCCGCCAGCGGCGCCGGAGCCGATAACGACGAAATCCACATCTTCGGAGGGATTGAAGCTTTTCATCTGGATATCTCCCTCAGGCTTTGTCATAGGCGCCGAACGGCGCGCGGAAATTCAAACTGTCTTCGAACCCGATTTGCTTCCAGCCGACCTTCTGGAAATTGCCGCCATGCTGGGGCGAAGAGAACATGCCCATGATGGTGTGATCGCGCACGGTGCGGAAGAAGGGCGCCTTTTCGATCGACGTCAGCAAGGCGATCTGATCGGCCGCCGGCATGGAGCCCAGCGGCTTGCCGCCTGTCTTGGTGGCCAGATCGGCTAGGCCCTCTGTGTAGATCTCCTGCTTGTCCTGGGCGAAGGTCACCAGCGCCAGGTCGATGAAATAGATCACCTGCGCTTCCTTGGCTCCGGGCGTGTCCGTGGTGGGATAGATTTGGGCCGCCATGGCGTCCACGTCAGCAGCCTGTGCGCGACTGAAGAACGTGAACGCACCCAAGGCCTGCGCCTTCTGTGCCGCCGCGACCTGGGCGGGCCAATTGGCCGTCAGCCAAGCGGCGCTGGAGGCCGAGAAAGATTTGAGAAGGAAGTTTCGTCTGCTGTCGCTCATGAGGGGCTCCGTGAAAAGCTAATGTTTTGGATAGCGCGTGATGCCGCGTGGCGCGACATTGACCGCGCTATACATATGGCCGTTGGGGGCGATAACCACGCCCTCGCCCGCTTTGTCATCCGGCACGAAGGCTTCGGCCTTGGTGCTGGAAATGCTGCCGATCCAGACGCCCCTTTTCCATCCGCCGGGATGATTGGCCTCGGAGGAATCGGCATCGGTGGCATAGAGCCGGTCGCCGGTGATGTAGAAGCCGCTGGGACGGCCGAATTGTTTCCATATGCTGATCAGCTTGCCGTCCTTGCTGAAGATCTGAAGGCGGTTGTTGCCGCGGTCGGCGACGAACAGCCGGCCCTGGGCGTCGATGGCCAGGGCATGCGGATTGCTGAACTCCCCGGCGGCCTTGCCCGCCTTGCCCCATTGCTGGATGAACTTGCCGCCCGCATCGAAGCGCATCACCCGCGTGTTGAGATCGGGCGGAATAAACGGCGAAATCGGCCCATGACCGTCCACGACATAGATGTCGCCATTGGGCACCGTGATCACGTCGGTGGGCGACTGGAAATGGGTTTCGTCATTGCCGCGCTGACCCGCGACACCCAGCTGCATCAAAATCTTGCCGTCCGGCGACAGTTTGGTGACCTGCAGTCCCTTGCTGCCGTCCTTGGAAATCGCGCCATCGGTGACCCAGATATTGCCGCGGCGATCCACATGCAGGCCGTGCGGAAAGACGAACAATCCCGCGCCGATGCTTTTGACCGCTTTGCCGCTTGCCATATCCAGCCGGACAATGGGAGCGCGGTCGGAGCCGTCGCAGCTATTGGCGCCGCAACGGTCTATCGCCCAGATTTCCCCGCGGGGGCCGCGTTCGATGCCGGCGGTGGAGCCCCAGTCGCCGGATGCCGGTTTGGCCCATTGGTGTTCCGGCGGGCCGTAAGGGCTGGGAATGTCCTGCGCCAGCGCGGCAAGGGGAAAACAAGCCAGCGTAAGTGCGACACGGAATTTCACGGCGATATCCTTCCCCAGGGCGGCTTTGCGCCCGATTTTTTTCAGACGCTACGCCCCACCGGGCGGCGCGTCAAAGGCCCGGCAAACAAAAGGCAAATGCGAAAAACTCGCACCTGACGCTGCGTCGCAACATGCTTATTGCCGGGTTCCGATCTTACGCTATGATCGCGCTCGCAAACAAAAAACTCGCAAACAAAAAAGAAGAACCGTTATGAAAATTTTGGTTACCGGCGCGGGCGGCATGATCGGGCGCAAGCTGGTGGAGCGCCTGGTCGCGGACAAGGCTTTGAGCGGCAAAACCATCACCGCGCTGACCTTGGTGGATGTGGTGGATTCGCCGATTCCCGACGGCGCGCCCCAAGACACCAAGCCGATTACTGCCGATTTTTCGGATAAAGGCGTCGCCGCCACGCTGATTCAGGACCGACCCGATGTGATTTTTCATCTCGCGGCCATCGTGTCCGGTGACGCCGAAGCCAATTTCGAAAAAGGCTACCGGATCAATTTCAACGGCACTTGGGCGCTGTTGGAAGCTATCCGTCAGGAAAGCGAGAAAACGCCCTACAAGCCGCGCTTTGTTTTCGCCTCGACCTTGGCGGTGTTCGGTCCGCCCTTCCCCGATCCCATTCCCGACAGTTTCGCCACCACGCCCAGCTCCAGCTACGGCACCCAAAAGGCGATGGCCGAACTTCTGCTGGGCGACTATAGCCGCAAAGGCTATGTGGACGGCATCGGCGTGCGGCTGCCCACCATCTGCATCCGGCCCGGCAAGCCCAACAAGGCGGCGAGCAGTTTCTTCTCCGGCATTCTGCGCGAACCCCTGGCGGGACAGGAAGCGGCGCTGCCGGTGAGCGATAACGTGCGCCATTGGTTCGCCAGCCCGCGCGCGGCAGTCGGATTTTTCCTCACCGCGGCCACCGCCGATACATCGTCGCTGGGATCGCGCCGCTCCATGACCATGCCGGGCGTATCCGCCACGGTGGGCGAGGAAATCGAAGCCTTGCGCAAGGCGGCCGGGGATAAAGCGGTGGCGCTGATCAAGCGCACCGAGGATCCTTTCGTGGCCAAAATCGTGCAGGGCTGGGCGGGTCGCTTTGACGCGCAGCTGGCAGCCAGCATGGGCTTTGAGGCGGAAAAGAATTTCGACGAGATCATCAAGGTCTATCAAGAAGACGAAATGGGCCGGTAACGGCTAGCGTTCCGCCGGAAATCCGGGGCTTTACACGGCAATCGGCGCCTTGATCCCGGCATGGGCCTGGTAATTTTCCAGGATGAAATCCTCATACCGGAAAGCGAAAATATCCTTTATCGCCGGGTTCAGTTTCATCACCGGCAGGGGATAGGGCTTGCGGGACAGTTGCTCATCGGCTTGATCCAGATGATTCAGATAAAGATGGGCATCGCCGAAACTGTGCACGAAGTCGCCCGGCTCAAGCCCGGTCACCTGCGCCACCATCAGGGTGAGCAGCGCATAGGAAGCGATGTTGAACGGCACGCCCAGAAAGATGTCGGCGGAGCGTTGATAAAGCTGGCAGGAAAGCTTTCCATCCGCGACATAGAACTGAAACAGGCAATGACAGGGCGGCAGCGCCATCTTGGGAACGTCCGCCGGATTCCAGGCGGTGACGATCAAGCGGCGTGAGTCCGGATTGACCTTGATGTCCCGGATCAGATTGGCGATCTGGTCGATGGTACCATCACCACGCGTGGGCCAACTGCGCCATTGATAGCCATAGACCGGGCCCAGTTCGCCATGGGCGTCCGCCCATTCGTCCCAGATGGTGACGCCGCGTTCCTGCAGCCAGCGCACATTGGTTTCGCCGCGCAAAAACCACAGCAGTTCATAGATGATGGACTTCAGATGCACTTTCTTGGTGGTGACCAGGGGGAACCCTTTCCCCAAGTCGAAGCGCATCTGATGGCCGAAGATCGAGCGCGTGCCAGTGCCGGTGCGGTCGTGTTTTTCCACACCCGTGTCGCGGGCGAGTCGTAACAGGTCGAGATATTGCTGCATTTTGGCGGGGTTCCGGCGGGCCTTCAAAAATTAACCCCCAGCGCCTATATTGTGAAGGTCATCCGGGCTTGCCCGGGCGACTATGGCGATAAACGACTGTGTAATAAGCAGCCCGGACCCGGGGGCGGTACCCGGCGCCTCCACCATCCTCCTCCGCCAAGGCTTCGGAGGATATAGGGGGGCGAAACAGGATCGACGGATGTGTAAAGACAGTTCTTTTGCCCGGTATGGTTCCGCCGTCATCGGACTATTGTTTAGGTGCCAACGATAATGAAATGGCCCTCGCTGCCTAACTTCGGTTAGCCAAGCGCGGTTCGGGGGGTACCGGGCAACAGAAACCCCCCACTTCTTTAAATCTTTACATCGCGACCAAGTGCGAGGGATTTTGGTTGCTGGGCAGGAGCGTCGCGCGGAGCGTGCTTAACGCACGTGAGTACGCGCGACGGTCGGTAGCGACAGCGTGCCGACGCGGCCAAAAGACCCGCGCTATTGCGTGACCTTGATGGCGATATCGCCACGCTGTGAAACGATGGCAACCTCGGTATAGGCGGCGCGGCGTTTGAGCCGCAGATTCACGCTAGCGCCCGCCAATTCCAGATCGTTGATGCGAATCTCTTCCAGGAATTTCGGCAATTGGGGACTGTGGAAGCGAATCTCGCGCCGGGCGAAATCCATGTCCAATCCCAAACAGGCTTGCAGCAGCGCAAAAGGCACCACACTGGCCCAGGCCTGGGGTGAGCAGGCCACCGGATACAGCACCGGCGCGGTCCCGCGCCGGCGCGGAAAACCGCAGAACAATTCGGGAAAGCGCATCATCTCCATGTGCGAGGCGGCATCGAACAGACCTTCGAAAATCGCGGAGGCGCCGCGCTTGAGGCCATAGCGCGCCAGGCCCAAGGCGATCAGGGCATTGTCGTGCGGCCACACCGAGCCATTATGATAGGACATGGGATTGAAGCGCGCCGCCTCGGCCGCCAGGGTGCGCACGCCCCAGCCGGAAAACATTTCCGGCATCAGCAGCGTGGCGGCCAGGATTTGCGCCCGTTCCGGCGCGGCGATGCGGCAGAACAGGACCTGTCCCGCATTGGAGCTGCGCACCCGGCAAGGCTGTTTGGCCCCGTCCAGGGCAATGGCATAGGTCCCCAATTCCTCGACCCAGAATTTGGCTTCGAACGCGGCGCGCAGCTTTTCCGCCGTCAGCGCCAGTTCGGCCGCGCGCTCATGCAGGCCCAGCGCCACCGCCAAGCCGGCCGCGCCCTGCTTGGCGGCATAGACATAGGCCTGCACTTCGCAAAGGGCGATGGGCCCGGCGGCGAGCGTGCCGTCGGCATGCATGATGGAATCGGCAGAATCCTTCCAACCCTGGTTGGTCAGGCCGTTGTCGCTCATCCGGTAATATTCGACAAAACCGTCGCCGTCGCGGTCGCCATAGGTGTCGATCCAGGCGAGCGCGGCTTCGATATGCGGCCACAATTCGCCTATCGCGGCGATATCGCCGGTGCGCTCGAAATAACGCGCCGCCAATAGGACAAATAAAGGGGTGGAATCCACGCTGCCATAGTAGTGACCGAACGGCACTTCACCCAGGACGGCCATTTCGCAAGCGCGAGTTTCGTGCAGAATCTTCCCCGGCTCGGCGTCGGCCCGTTCGTCCGCCGCCGTCGCCTGATGGTAAGCAAGATAGCGCAATACGCCCCGCGCCAAGTCGGGATCGAGCCACAAAATCTGCAGCGCGGTGATCAGCCCATCGCGCCCGAACGGCGTGGAGAACCAGGGCGTGCCGGCATAAGGATAAGGTCCTTGCGGCGTGTCGGTGACCAGCATGGAAAGATCGGCGCTGGCCCGGTGCAACATGCGATTGGCCAATTCATTGCTGGAGGTGACGGAACCGCCCAAGCTCGCTGCGCGCGCCGCGCCGCGCCGCGCCGCGCGATAAGGTTCGGAAAAAACTTCCGGGATCGGCGCGCGCTTCATGCTGCTGTCGGTGCAGCGCACCGTCATCACCAGCGCGAAACGTTCGCCGGGCATCAATTCCAATGCATACAGCGCCTGGCTTCGGGAAAGCTGGCGCGGCGGCGGATCGAAGCAAATCTCGCTGCGCCGCTCGATCCGGTCCAACCCGACATAACGGAAGATGGTCTTGGAATTGGCGATCACCGCGCTGCTGATCTCGCCGCGCTTGGGACGTTGCAGCCCGCGTATCTCGAACAGATCGGCGAAATCGGCGGCGAAATTGACGGTCAACCAGCATTTCTGCGGCCGGCTGTCGAAATTGTGGACGGCGATGCGCTCATGGCAGGTGCCTTGCCAGAGAAATTTGGAACGCCGGATATGCAAAATCTCGCGCGGCAATACCAGGGCATTGCCTTGATAGATGTCGGGATTGGAGAGGTCCACGGTGAGAACCACATTGTCGTTCTCAACCGCCGAAGACAGAAACAGGGGTTTTTGCCCGTCTATCAAAAGCTGCACGCCGGACAGATAGCGCGTGTCGTTGTGAAAAAGCCCGCCGGGGGTCAGCCCCGGCGCGACGCAATCGCCCAGCGCATCGAACAAGGCAAAGGTGTCACCCTGCTTGAGGGTGCGCGGCCAGCGTTGCTGGATGGATTCTGTCGCCTGAATGTAAAAAGTCGAAATATCGTCAGGCGAGTCCGGGAGGATTTTGGCCTCCATAACGTCCCCTTTTTTAAAGCCCAAATCGTCCGTTCAAATCATTCCGCGGCTACCGCGACCGCCTCCTCGCCGGCGGCCAGATTTCCGTAGATCTTCAAATACTCGCGCGCCATGGCGCTCACGCTGAAGCGTTCTTCGAAACGCGAGCGGATGGTGGGGCGAAACAGCCGGTCCACCCGGCCGATGGCCGCCACGGCCTGATCCATATCCTTGACCACAAAACCGGTTAAGCCGTCTTCCATGATTTCCGGCACCGAGCCGCAATCAAAGGCGATCACCGGCGTGCCGCAGGCCATGCTTTCCACCATCACCAGGCCGAAAGGCTCCGGCCAGCTGATGGGAAAGAGCAGCGCCTTTGCGTTGCCCAGAAAATCGGATTTTTGCGCGTCGCCGATTTCACCGATAAACGTGACATGGGGGCTGCGGTCCAACACCGGTTTGACCTGGTCCTGGAAATAGTCGCGGTCGGCCGGGTCCACCTTGGCCGCCACTTTGAGTTTCCATCCCGCCCGGCGCGCGATTTCGATGGCGGGCAAGATGCCCTTGTCGGGGCAGATGCGGCCCAAAAAGGCCAGATAGCCGCCTTGGCCGGCGCCTTCCTTCAGCGCTTGCACCGGCAAACCGTGATAGACCGTGCCGCGCCAATTCACCGGCGGCACCGGCAGGCGCTGATGGTTGGAAATCGATACCAGCGGCATATGGGGAAAGGCGCGATAGACATCCGGCAATTCCGGCAGGTCCTGGCGGCCATGCAAGGTGGTCAAAGTCTTGTGCGCCATGCCCCGGAACAAGGGATAGTGAAAAAAGTCGATATGAAAGTGCAGGACATCGAATTCGCGGCTCCGCGCCGCCACCCGGTCCAGCATGATGATGTTATAGGGAAGACTGTTGTGAATACCGTCCAGCCTGAGCGCACGGGGCACGATAGGCTCCAGCCGGGCGGCGGTGCGCGAGTCTCCTGACGCAAAGAGCGTTACCGCATGGCCCTGACGCACCAACTCTTCGGTCAGCCAGGATACCACCCGCTCCGTCCCGCCATACAAGATTGGTGGAACACTTTCCACCAGCGGGGCGATTTGCGCGATTCTCATAACGAAAAAACCCCAGACGAGCTTAAAGGTGCTTACGGTTTGGCTTATTCACAACGGTGTTTACGCCCGTTAGGTTCCCTTTTCTTCGCAATTGCGTCAAAATGGGTCCTTGCAAGCCCTCCCCGCCCCCTTGGCGCGATTGACTCCACGGGCGCGGCGCATAGTCTGCCGCCCATATGGCAAAGGATTTTATCGGCTATCAGGCACTTACCGACTCGGCGCTGCGCGGCGTGGTGCGGGACGCGCTGCGGCGCATCGAAAAATCCGGCCTGATCGGGGCGCACCACTTCTATCTGACCTTCAAAACCCATGCCGAGGGCGTGGATATCCCGGAGTTCTTGAAGGAGCAGTATCCCGACGAAATGACCATTATCATCCAGCACCAATATTGGGCGCTGAAGGTGAAGGACGACTATTTCGAAGTGACGCTGACCTTTAAGAAATTGCCCGCGCCCCTGCATATCCCCTTCAATGCCCTGACCGCCTTTTTCGATCCCGGCGTGCAGTTCGGCCTGCAATTCCGGGCCGAGGGCGATGGCGTGCCCAAGCCCGCGACCGGGCCGGTGATGGTGCCGAGCGCGCCCCCCGAAGCCAAGGAAGAGACGCCTGATCCGGTGGCGGCCAAGCCCGCGCCCGCGGGCGAGAAACCCGGCGAAGTGGTGAGCCTGGATTCATTTCGCAAGAAGTGATCGCCGCAAGATTCATCCGTTCCGAAAGAGTATTTCCATGACCCAGACGCGTACCGAAACCGATACGTTCGGCCCCATTGAAGTTGACGCCAACCGCTATTGGGGGGCGCAGGCCCAGCGCAGTCTGGGCAATTTCAAGATCGGCTGGGAAAAACAGCCCGGCGCAATCGTGCGGGCGCTGGGCATCGTCAAGCAAGCCGCCGCGCAGACCAATATGGCGCTGGGCGGGTTGGATAAAACCATCGGCGAAACCATCGTTGCGGCCGCCCAAGAAGTGATCGACGGCAAGCTGGACGCGCATTTCCCGCTGGTGGTGTGGCAGACCGGTTCGGGCACCCAGTCCAACATGAACGCCAATGAAGTGATCTCCAACCGCGCGATTGAGATGTTGGGCGGCGTGATGGGCTCCAAGAAGCCGGTCCATCCCAACGATCACGTCAATATGAGCCAGTCGTCCAACGACACCTATCCCACCGCGATGCACATCGCCTGCGCCGAGGAAATTCACCGCCGGCTGCTGCCGGCCTTAAAGCATCTGCAGGCGGCGCTCGCCGCCAAAGTCATCGCCTGGAAAGACATCATCAAGATCGGCCGCACCCACACCCAGGACGCCACGCCCATCACCCTGGGCCAGGAATTTTCCGGCTATGCCACCCAGGTGGAGAGCGGCATTGCCCGCATTGAGCAGACCATGCCCAAGCTGATGGAGCTGGCCCAAGGCGGCACCGCCGTGGGCACCGGGCTGAATGCGCCTATCGGCTTCGACAAGATGGTGGCCGAGCGCATCGCCGCGATCACCGGCATGGCTTTCACCACCGCCCCCAACAAGTTCGAGGCCTTGGCCGCGCACGACGCCATGGTGTTTTCCCATGGCGCCATCAACACCGTGGCCGCCAGCCTGTTCAAGATCGCCAACGATATCCGCCTGTTGGGTTCAGGGCCGCGTTCAGGCCTGGGCGAGTTGGCGCTGCCGGAGAACGAGCCCGGCTCCTCCATCATGCCGGGCAAGGTCAATCCCACCCAGTGCGAGGCCATGACCCAGGTCTGCGTGCAGATCTTTGGCAATCACGCGGCGCTGACCTTCGCCGGCAGCCAGGGGCATTTCGAACTCAATGTCTACAATCCGGTGATGGCCTATAATTTCCTGCAAAGCGTGCGTCTGATGGCGGATGCGGCGGTTAGCTTCACCGACAATTGCGTGGCGGGGATCGAACCGCGCCGCGACAATATCAAGGCGGGACTCGAAAGGTCGTTGATGCTGGTCACGGCGCTGGCGCCCAAGATCGGCTATGACAATGCCGCCAAGATCGCCAAGACCGCGCACAAGAACGGCACCACTTTGAAAGAGGAAGCGGTGGGCGGCGGCTATGTCACGGCCGAGGAGTTCGACGCCGTGGTGAAGCCCGAAGATATGATTGCGCCAAAGTGACCCCGAAGGGGCCATCCCCGGCGAGCGTCGCAATAGCGATGCGAGGGAAGAGGATTCAGATCGTAGATATTCTCCTGTTCAAAAGTTGGATTCCCGCTGGAGTTTACACTCCGGCCGCGCGCTGCGCGGACCGGAGTGCGGGAATGACAGTATCGTGAGAAGCACTCCGGCTCCTGGCCATGTCATCGTACAGGACAATCGCACGGGCAAAGTCAGCTATTGGCAGAAGGAGTATCACCAGAGCGCCAGCGACGCGCGCGGCGTCTCCACCGCCGATTATATCCATGCCATGTATTTCTTCCTGCGCCAGGCCAAATGCAAGAACGTGCTGATGATCGGTTGCGGCGGCGGCACCTTGGCCACCATGCTGCATGCCCTGGGGGTGAAGGTCACCATGGTGGACATTCACAAACTGTCCTTCGACATCGCGCGCGACTATTTCAACTTGCCCACCGATATTGCCTGTCATGTCGCGGATGGCATCGCCTATCTGAAAAAGCACCGCCGCCGCCATGACGCGATTGTGCTGGATGCCTTTGGCGAGGGTGGCATGCCCGCCAAATTCTATAGGCCGGAATTCTTCCGCCTGGCCAAATCGCGGCTGAAAGCCCGCAATTCGCTATTCCTGATGAATGTGATCGTGGCGGATGATGACGACCCAGTCCCCGACGATCTGGTCCGCACCATGCGGGCGCAATGGTCCAAGGTGCGGCTGCTGGACACCGATGGCTGGGTGGACCGCAACGCCGTGATCGCAGCGGGCGCCGTCACGAAATTGAAAAAACCGCGCGTGCTGATGCCGCCGCGCCCCGGCGCGGCCAAGTTGAAACGGGAGCTGACCGTGCTGGACTGGCGGACCATACGCTGATGCTGAAAAAACGCTCTTTCACCCTGTCGGGTCATCGCACCAGCGTGGCGCTGGAGGCCGAATTCTGGGCGGTGATTGATGCCTGCGTTGCGCGTGACGGCGTCAGCCTCGCCGCCCTGGTGGCAAAAATTGACGGAACCCGTGGCGACCGTCCGCTGGCCAGCGCGTTGCGTCTCTTTGCCCTGGCCGCCAAAGGAGATAATTTTCCGCCATGATCACGCTCTATCACGCCCCCCGTTCCCGCGCCTCGCGTTTTATCTTCCTGTTGGAAGAATTGGGCGCGCCCTATGACCTCAAGGAAGTCAACATCCGGCGCGGCGACGGCAGTGGGGCGCTGGATCCGGCCAATCCACATCCCCATGGCAAGGTGCCGGTGATCCAGGATGGCGACACCATCGTCTATGAAAGCGCGGCCATCGCGCTCTATCTCACCGACAAGTTTCCGCAAAACGGGATTGGACCACAGATCGGCGATCCCAAGCGCGGCCCGTACCTGACCTGGCTGGCCTATTATGCCGGCGTGATGGAGCCGGCCTGGTTGAGCGCTTTCATGAAATGGGAAGTGCGGCGCGGCACCGCCGGCTGGGTCAAGACCGATGAGGTGATGGAGCTGGTCAACGCGACGCTCTCCAAGAACGCTTACGTTCTGGGCGAGAATTTTTCCGCCGCCGATGTCTTGATCGCCACCACCTTCAAGCTATTCATGGGCTCGCCCTTGTTGCCCAAGACCGATCTGCTGGAAGCCTATGTGAAGCGCGTCACCGACCGCCCGGCCTATGCCCGGTCCATGGCCAAGGAAGCGGCGGCGGCGAATGGCTGAGATCGTCAATCTGCGCCGGGCGCGCAAGGCCAAAGGGCGGGTGGAAAAGGAAAAGGCCGCCGAAGCCAACCGGGTCCTGCATGGCACGCCCAAGGCGCTGAAAAAGTTGAGCGCGGCGCGGAAAGACAAGGCGGAACAACGCCTGGCGGGTCACAAACTGGAAGGCGACAGGAGCGTCGGCGAAAGCCGGAGCGACCAAAAGCAAGACGATAATTAAGTGGGATTTTTGGCCACCGCGTTCTAAAATCACTCTCATGTTCCCAGATTCTTTGGCTTTGTCATGAGCGGCTATGGTGACCGCTATTCCGATCCCTTGGATTCCGCACTTGGCGAAGAGCCATCCGCCGCGCCCATCCCACGCGAGCCGCCCTATTTCGCCGGCCTGAACAAGCAGCAGCGCGCGGCGGTGGAAGCGGTGGACGGGCCCGTGCTGGTGCTGGCGGGCGCGGGCACCGGCAAGACACGGGTATTGACCACCCGGCTCGCCCATATCCTGGCCACCCGCCGGGCCTGGCCGGGTCAGATCCTGTGCGTCACTTTCACCAACAAGGCGGCGCGCGAAATGAAGGAGCGCATCGGCGCCCTGATCGGCGGCGTGGTCGAAGGCATGCAATGGCTGGGCACTTTCCATTCCATCGGCGCCAAGATGCTGCGCCGTCATGCCGAGATGGCAGGGCTGAAAGCCAATTTCACCATCCTGGACGCCGACGACCAGTTGCGGCTGATGAAGCAGTTGATCGAGGCCGAAGGCGTGGACGAGAAGCGCTGGCCGGCCCGCACCCTCGCCAGCATGATCGACGGTTGGAAAAACCGGGGCCTGCGCCCCGATGATGTTTCCGAAGGCGAGGCGCAAGCCTATGCCTTCGGCAAGGGAAAGCTGCTGTACCGCCACTATCAGGAGCGGCTGAAGGCGCTGAACGCCGCGGATTTCGGCGATCTGTTGCTGGAAACGCTGCGCATCCTCAAGACCCAGCCCGACATATTGGCCGATTACCGCGACCGCTTCCGCTACATGCTGGTAGACGAATATCAGGACACCAATGTGGTCCAGTATCTGTGGCTGAACCTGCTGGCGCGCGGGTCGGGCAATGTCTGCGTGGTGGGCGACGACGATCAGAGCATCTATGGCTGGCGCGGGGCGGAGGTGGAAAACATTTTGCGCTTTGAGCGCGATTTTCCCGGCGCCCGGGTGATCCGGCTGGAGCGCAATTACCGCTCGACGCCGGCCATTTTGGGCGCGGCCTCGGGCCTGATCGCCGCCAACAAGGGCCGGCTGGGCAAGACGCTATGGACCGAGGGCGATCCGGGCGAAAAAATCCGCGTCGCAGGCGTGTGGGACGCGGAGGAAGAGGCGCGCAATGTCGCCGCCGACGCCGAAGACCGCCATCGCCAGGGTCATCTCTATTCCCAGATGGCGGTGTTGGTGCGCGCTTCCTTCCAGATGCGCGAATTCGAAGACCGTTTCATTTCGCTCGGCCTGCCCTATCGGGTGATCGGCGGCCCGCGCTTCTATGAGCGGCAGGAAATCCGCGATGCCATGGCCTATCTGCGGCTGATCGCCCAGGGCGATGACGACCTGGCGTTCGAGCGCATCGTCAACAAGCCCAAGCGCGGCATCGGCGATGCCAGCGTGGCCAGCCTGCACGCTTTCGCCCGTACCCGCCAGATGCCGCTGCTGCCGGCGGCGCGCGAGATCGCCGATACCGACGAACTGCCGCCCAAGGCGCGCAAGGCCTTGTCCGAACTGGCGGCGAATTTCGCGCGCTGGAGCGATACCACCAAGGTGCTGCCCCATACCGAACTGGCCGAAATGGTGCTGGACGAAAGCGGCTATACCGACATGCTGAAAGCCGACAAGTCGGCGGAAGCGCCGGGCCGGCTGGACAATCTGAAAGAGTTTGTCCGCTCGATGGAGGGATTTGAATCCCTTGCCGCTTTCCTGGAGCATGTCAGCCTGGTGATGGAAATCGCCCAGGATGAATCCGGCGACCGCATCAATCTGATGACCCTGCATGCCGCCAAGGGGCTGGAATTCGACACCGTCTTTCTGCCCGGCTGGGAGGAAGGCCTGTTTCCCTCCCAGCGCACCATGGATGAGAACGGGTTGGCGGGTTTGGAAGAAGAACGCCGCCTGGCCTATGTCGGGCTGACGCGGGCGCGCCGGCGCATCCGCATTTCCTTTGCCGCCAATCGCAGGGTGCATGGCGCTTGGCAAAGCGCATTGCCGTCGCGTTTCATCAAGGAAATTCCTGAAAGCCATATCGATGCCACGGTGGATGAAGGCTTTTACGGCGGCTATGCCGGATTCCGCGACAATGAGAATGCCGCCAGCTTCGGCAGTACTTACGATTCACCGGGCTGGAAGCGGGCGCAAGCGAACCGCGCCGCCGCCGGAACCAGCCGCAGCCGTCCGCCGCTGATCGAGGCCCAAGCCTGGAGCGTGCAGACTAGCGATCCCGGCGCCTCGCAATATCAGCGCGACGACCGCGTCTTTCACCAGAAGTTCGGCTATGGCCGGGTACGTTATGTCGAAGGCAACAAGCTGACGGTGGCGTTCGACAAGGCGGGCGAAAAACGCGTCATTGATCAGTTTGTGTCGCGTGCGTAAGCATCACATAGCTTGTCATTCCCGCGTAAGCGGGAATCCACGCTGACATCTATACTCTATCGAAGATGGATGCCCGCTTTCGCGGGCATGACAAGAAGAGTTAAGCGTTTTCTCTAATTCGTCCGCCTTAAGGCTGCGGCACATGCATGGTCGCCAGCACGAAGGTGCCGTCCGACTTGGCCACATGCGGCACGCCCTTGGGCACAAAGATGAAATCGCCTTTTTTCACGCGATTGGTAGTGCCGCCTTCAATCGCCTCGCCGTCGATATTGGCGCCGGTATCTTTGGGATTGACCATTGTGCCGCCGGTGACCAGCATGCCTTCGCCCTCCAGCACAACCATAAACTCGCCGCGGTCCTTGTGCACCGAGACAATGGCCTTGGACGAGCGGTATTCCAGCCCCATGCGATAGGGCGGCAGCGCCAGGATGGTATCGCTGCCGAAGAAGCGCGGCGAGGTGGCGATCGCCGCTTTGGCCTTTGCCATCATGGCCGGCAAATCCGCCGCCAGATGCACCAGCTTGGGTGTGGCGGGAGCTTGTCCCTGTGCCGGGACCGGATCGGCCGTGCGCGGCACATGCAAAGTCGCCAACACCAGGACGCCGCCGGCATCGGGGATCATCTGATGCGGCGTGTGCTGGGGCACGAACAGGATGTCGCCCTTCACCGCATGCAGCGCCGTGCCATTGGCAATGTCGCTGCCGGAGATATTGCCGTTGGCTGCCGGGTTGGGGTTCACCAGCGTTCCGCCGGTGATGATGGTGCCGGCCCCGTCCAGCACCATGATCGCCTCGGCGGTGGCGGGATGCTGGGCCGCATTGGCCTTGGCATTGCGGTGCTCCAGATTGAGCACATAAGACTGGGTGGCGGACGGCGCCGAGATGATGGGCACCATCACGTTGGGCCGCGCCGGGTTTGCCGCAGCCTGGGTGGCGCGGGCGCTTTGGCGAATCTGTTCGACCTGTTCGGCACTAACCACAATAGCCCCGTTTGAAGTCTGGGCGGCAGCGGTCGAGGCGGTGATGAGCAACAGCGCGGCGGCGAGGATCGGCGTCTTCATGGCGTTTCCTTATGTGTCGTTGACGGTTCGTTGACGGGGCCAGGCTAGTGTCCCGATTCCGAAATTCGCATGATCCCTATATCGGGTTCTAGCGAATTTCGGAATCGTAAGGACACTAGCAACTTATTGATTCCTAGTGTCGTTTTGGTTTCGAAGTTCGCAAGAGCCTGATATCGATGATATGGCGAACTTCGAAACCACGACACTAGCACGGCATACCCCCGCCATGACAAATCCCCCGCTCTGGAAAGCCTGGGTCGCGCTCACCAAAAGCGAGGCGGCCGATGCCGCCGCCGCCCTGGAACTGGGCAGCGCGCCCCAGGCGGTGCTGATCGTGGAAGAACCCTTCGCCGACGGGGCGGTGGTGGAGGCGCTTTATACTGACCGGCCCGATGCCGCCTACCTGACCCGTGTCGCGGGCCGGGATGTGACGGTTGAGGCCCTGCCCGATCAGAACTGGACCCGTCTGTCGCAACAAGGCCTGCCGCCGGTGCGGGCGGGGCGCTTTTTCGTCTATGGCGCGCATGACGCGGGGCAGGTGCCGCATGGCGTGATCCCGATCAAGATCGAGGCGGGGCTGGCTTTCGGCACCGGCCATCACGAGACCACCGCTTTGTGTTTGGCGGCCTTGAGCGATCTGGCGCGCGCGCGGTCGTTTCGCAATGTGCTGGATTTGGGCACCGGCACCGGGTTGCTGGCCATCGGGGCGGCGAAATTGTGGAAGCGGGTGGTGCTGGCGTCCGACATCGATCCGGTCGCGGTGGACGTGACCCGCGACAATGCCCGCGCCAATGGCGTGGGCCCTTTGGTGCGGGCCGTCACCGCCGACGGCCTCACCAATCCTATCCTGGCGGGTAGCGCGCCCTATGATCTTTTGATCGCCAACATATTGGCCGGGCCGCTGACCCAATTGGCGCCGTCCATCCTGCGCAGCCTGGCGCCGGGCGCGATGCTGCTGCTGTCGGGCTTGCTGACCAACCAGGAAAAACTGGTCACCAGCTTTTACCGGAACTTACGCTTTGTGGGCGCGCGGCGCGCCGGCCCCTGGAGCGCGCTGGTGCTGGAAAAGCCCGCCCGCTAACATGCGGCGATGGACAAGCCCTTTCAGAGCTATGACGACACGACCGATTCCGCGACCTGCGCGCCGCGTCTTGCCGCCTTGCGCGCCGAACTGGCCAAGCGCGGGCTGGACGGTTTTGTGGTGCCGCATGCCGACCAGCATATGGGCGAATATCTTCCGGCTTACGCCGAACGGCTGGCCTGGCTGACCGCCTTCACCGGCTCGGCGGGCGCGGCGGTGGTGTTGAAGGACAAGGCGGCGATCTTTGTCGATGGCCGCTATACGCTTCAGGTGAAAAACCAGACCGACACCGCGCTGTTCGAACCGCGCGACCTTGTCGCCGAAGGCCCGCAGGGCTGGATTCCCGATCATCTTCCGAAGGGTGCCAAGCTTGGCTACGACCCCTGGCTGCACACCCAGCATGGGGTAACGCATCTGAAGGCCTCGGTGGAAAAGGCCGGCGGCAGTCTGGTGGCGGTGGAAAGCAATCCGATTGACGCGGTGTGGACGGACCAGCCTGCCCCGCCGTTAACGCCGGCCAAGCCGCACGCCTTGAACCTTGCCGGTGAAAAAAGCGAAGCCAAGCGGCTGAAGCTGGCCGACGGTTTGAAAAAGGCGGGCGCCGAGGCCGCGATCCTCACCCTGGCCGATTCCGTCTGCTGGCTGCTGAACATGCGCGGCGCGGATGTGCCGCATACGCCGTTCACGCTCGCCTTCGCCATTCTGCATGACGATGGCGGCGCCGATCTGTTTTTGGACCCCGCCAAGCGCAGCCCCGAATTGATGGCGCATCTGGGCAATGCCGTGCAAATGCATCCGCCGGCGGACTTCGTCACCGCGCTGGATGCGATGAAAAGCAAGAGCGTGCTGCTGGACCCCGCCACCGCCGCCAGCGCGATCTTCGACCGGCTGCAGGCGGCAGGCGCCAAAATAAAACGCGCCGCCGATCCTTGTCAGTTGCCCAAGGCCTGCAAGAATCCGCTGGAAATCGAAGGCATGCGCAAAGCCCATATCCGCGACGGCGCGGCGCTGGCGCGGTTTTTGGCCTGGTTCGAGACCAAGGCGGCGGGCGGCGATCTGACCGAGATTGACGCGGCGGAAACGCTGGAAGGCTTTCGCCGCGCCACCGGGGTGCTCAGCGATGTCTCCTTCGACACGATTTCGGGCGCGGGCAGCAATGGCGCCATCGTGCATTATCGCGTCACCCGCTCCACCAACCGCGCCATCAAGCCGGGCGAGATGTTCCTATTGGACAGCGGCGCGCAATATCCCGACGGCACCACCGACATCACCCGCACCATTATGGTGGGGGAATCCACGCCGGAGATGCGCGACCGCTTCACCCGGGTCTTGAAAGGCCATATCGCCCTGGCCACCGCGCGTTTCCCCGACGGCACCATCGGCATGCAGTTGGACAGTTTCGCGCGGCGGCCACTGTGGGAGGCGGGTTTGGATTACGACCATGGCACCGGCCATGGCGTGGGATCGTATCTGTCGGTGCATGAAGGCCCGCAGAACATTTCCAAAAAGCCGGTGATGCAGCCCTTAAAGCCCGGCATGGTCTGTTCCAACGAGCCGGGTTTCTACAAGACCGGCGCCTTTGGCATCCGCATCGAAAATCTGGTGGTGGTGACGGCGCCAGAGGATCTGGGCGGCGAACGTCCGATGATGGGGTTCGAAACCATCACCCTGGTGCCGATTGACCTCAATCTGGTGGAGTCCTCACTGCTTACCGATGCCGAGCGCGGCTGGCTGAACCTCTATCACGCGCGGGTGCGCGATGTGATTGCACCGCTGGTGGAGGAAGACGTTCGCAAGTGGTTGGATCGGGCAACGCGAGCGATTTGAACTCACTGTCATCCCCGGCCGAGCGCAGCATTGCTGCGCGAGGGGGTGAGCCTGCGGCGCCCGTAGGGCGTGAGCATGTCCTGTGGACATGCGCAAGCAGGCGAACGCCGCGAGCTCAAGCGAGCGGCCGGACGGGAACCCAGGCTCCTCACCACCGCGTGATATGAAACAGCCTGGGTCCCCTTCCCTCGCTCCGTGCTTCGCACGTCGCTCGCCGGGGATGACATCAAGAGATCAATTTCAACCACTGATCCTCGTCCAGCACCTGGACATTGTGCTTCTGCGCCTCTTTCAGCTTGCTGCCCGCGCCCGGTCCCGCCACCACGATATCGGTCTTGGCCGAGACCGAGCCCGACACTTTGGCGCCAAGAGATTCGGCGCGCGCCTTGGCTTCCTGCCGCGTCATCTTTTCCAGCGTGCCAGTGAAGACCACCGTCTTGCCCGAGACGGGCGAGGATTTGGCGGGGGCCGCCATGTCGGTCACCGTCAGCCATTGCAGCAACCGCCCCAGCGCCTTCACATTGTGCGGCTCGTCGAAGAAATCATGGATCGCTTCCGCCACCACGCCGCCGATGCCTTCGATATGCTGCAATTCCTCCAAGGCATCGCCGGCTGTCATGTTCTTCAGGAACGCGTCCAGCGTCAGGTAACGCCGCGCCAGCAGCCGCGCCGTGGTTTCCCCCACATGGCGGATGCCCAAAGCGTTGATCAGCCGGTCCAACCCGATGGTACGGCGGCGCTTGATGGCCGCCATCAGGTTTTCGACCACCTTGTCTTCGCGTTCTTTTTCCGTCTTGGCTTTTCTGACCGGCCCTTTGCCTTCCGCCGCGCGGCGTTCCTCGCTCAGGCTGGCGCGATGCGCGGCCAGCACCTTGCTGACCTTCGCGGGCTTGTCGGTGAGGGCAAAAATATCGGCGGGCTCTTTCAACAGACCCTTGTCGTGAAACAGCTCGATCATGGTGCCGCCCAGTCCCTCTATGTCGAACTGATCGCGGGCGACGAAATATTTGAGCCGCTCCACCGCCTGGGCATCGCAGATCAGCCCGCCGGTGCAGCGCCGGTCCACATCCATCTTGCCGGTTTTTTCGTCCACCTCGCGCACGGCATGGCTGCCGCAGACCGGGCATGTCTCGGGAAACTTATACGGCTTGGCGCCTTTGGGCCGCTTTTCCGCAACGATACGCAATATCTGCGGGATCACATCCCCGGCGCGCTGGATCACCACCGTATCGCCGATGCGCGCATCCAGCCGCGCGATCTCGTCTTCATTGTGCAAGCTGGCGTTCTGCACCACCACGCCGCCCACCGTCACCGGTTTGAGGCGAGCTACCGGCGCCAGCTTGCCGGTACGGCCGACCTGGATTTCAATGTCTTCCAGCACCGTCTCGGCCTGTTCGGCGGGGAATTTGTGCGCTGTCGCCCAGCGCGGGCTGCGCGAAACAAAACCAAGCCGCGCCTGCCAATCCAGCCGGTCCAGCTTGTAGACCACCCCGTCAATGTCATAGCCCAGCTTGGCGCGCTTGGTTCCGATGTCGCGGTAGAATTTCAGAATCTGGTCCAGGCTTTCGCAGCGCCGGGTCAGCGGATTGACCGGCAGGCCATACGCGCCAAATTTTTCCAGCACGCCGCTTTGGCTGTTGGCGGGCAGCTCCGACACCTCGCCCCAGCTATAGGCAAAGAAATTCAGCGCCCGCGAGGCGGTGATCCCGGGATCGAGCTGGCGCACCGAACCGGCGGCGCTATTGCGCGGATTGGCGTAGGTGGGCTTTCCTTCCTTGGCCTGGCGCTTGTTCAGCGCCTCGAATGCCTTGTGAGTCATATAGACCTCGCCGCGTACTTCCAGAACGGCAGGCGGCTTGTCGTTCAATCGCAGCGGAATGCCGGAAATGGTCCTGAGATTGGCGGTGATGTCCTCGCCCTCCGCTCCGTCGCCGCGGGTGGCGCCCTGCACCAAGACGCCCTTTTCATAACGCAAACTGGCGGAAAGCCCGTCAATCTTGGGCTCGGCAGTGACGGCGATTGTTTCATCTTCCTTCAAGCCCAGGAAGCGCCGCACCCTTCCCAGAAAATCCGCCACATCCTCATCGCTGAAGGCATTGTCCAGCGACAGCATCGGCACGCGGTGCGTGACCTTGGCGAATTTCGCCGCAGCCGGGGCGCCCACCCGGTGGCTGGGACTGTCGGCACGCACCAGCAACGGAAACCTGGCCTCGATTTGCGCATTGCGGCGGCGCAGAGCGTCATAGTCCGCATCGCTGATCGTGGGGGCATCTTCGCCATGATAGCGGCGGTCGTGCGCGGCAATCTCTTTTGCCAGGCGGTCGAGTTCCTTCTCGGCCTCCATGGAGGTCAGCTTTTCGACCGCCTTGGCACTCATGCCCGCTTACGCGCTTTCTTCGCCGGCACGGCTTCCGCCATCAGCCGCTTGGCGGCGGCGCGGGCCTCGGCGGTCACATTGGCGCCCGACAGCATGCGGGCGATCTCTTCCAGCCGCTGGTCATCATCCAGCAATTCGATTTTGGTCTTGTCCTTGATGCGGGAAATGCGGAAATGCCGCGCCGCACGCGCCGCGACCTGGGGCGAATGGGTGACCAGCAAAACTTGCGTGGTCTCGGCCAACCGCTGCAAGCGCTCGCCCACCGCATCGGCCACCGCCCCGCCCACGCCGCGGTCCACTTCGTCGAATACCATGGCGGCGGGGGATGAGACCTGGGCCAGCGCCACTTTCAGGGCCAGGGAAAAACGCGCCAGCTCACCACCGGACGCGATTCTGGCCAAGCCGCCGAAAGCGGCGCCTTCCACCGTCGCCACTTCAAAGGCGATGCGCTCCAGCCCGGATACCGTGCCTCTGTCATCGTCCAGTTTCTCCAACGCGACGCGAAACTTGGCATGGCCGAGTTTCAGGGGCATGAGCTCGGCCGCCACGGCGGCTTCCAACTTCCGGGCCGCGCCTTCGCGCGATTTGGACAATTTGCGCGCGGCGGTGAGATAGGCCTGATGGGCCGCCGCCACGCGGGCCTGTGCCTGTTTGATCTGGTCGCCGCCGCTGATCAGGGCTTGTTGTTTGGCGGCATAGGCGTCGCGGGTGGCCGGCAATTGATCCGGCGTCACCCCATATTTGCGCGCCAGGGCGCGCAGCGCGAACAGCCGTTCTTCGCTGCGTTCCAGCGCGCCGGTGTCCGTGTCCAGCCGCGACAATAGCGAATCCAGTTCCCGCCGCGCCTCTTCCGCCAGGGCATAGGCCTGTTCCAGCGCAGTTTCGGCGGGGGCGGCGATTGCGCGCGCTTGCGGATTCATACGGCTGAGTTTTTTGAGCGCCTGGACCAGGCCGGTTTCCGCGCCGCGTTCGCCCGACAGGGACTCCAGCGCCGAGGATACCTCCTCCACGATCCTTGCTGCGTTCATCATCAGGGCGCGTTCGCCCGCCAGCTTTTCCTCTTCGCCCTCTTGGGGCGCAAAATCCGACAATTCGCCGGCAGCGGCGCGGACAAAATCGGCCTCGGCCTGGGCACGTTCCGCCAGCGCCTGCAAATCTTCCAGCGCGCTACGCGCCGCGGCCCATTCGCCATACAGCGCCGCCACGGTCTGAGCATCGCCATTTAAGCTGCCAAAGCCATCGAGCAAGACGCGGTGGGTAGCGGTGTCGAACAAGCCACGGTCATCCTGTTGGCCATGGACCTCCAGCAACAGGCTACCGACATCCTTGAGCAGGCCCACGCCTACCGCCTGGTCATTGATGAAGGCGCGGCTCTTGCCGTCGCCGGCCAAGGTGCGGCGCAAGACGATTTCCCCGTCCGCTTCCATGTCTTGGTCACGCAACACCGCCCAGGCGGCGTGAGTCTTGTCCGGCTCGAACAAAGCGGTGGCGGAACCTTGGGCGGCGCCCGCCCGCACACTGGCGCGTCCGCGATTGCCCACCGCCAGACCCAGCGAATCCAACAGAATGGATTTGCCCGCCCCGGTTTCGCCGGTCAGCACATTCAAGCCGGGCGCGAATTCCAGCGCCGCCTGCTCGATCAGGACAATGTCACGGATGGTCAGCGCTGCTAGCACGCCTGCCTGCCGAATCTAAAAGACGCGGCGGAAAGCCTGACTGATCCAGGAGCGATTGTCTTCCACCGGCTTCAGATTGCGCCCCTTGAGGATGTTGTAGGCGTTCTTGTACCAGCCCGAACCGGGATAATTGCGCCCCAGCACAGCGGCGGCCGTCTGGGCCTCGCTGTCCAGCCCCAGGCTATAATAGGACTCGCAGAGCCGCTCCAGCGCTTCGGCGATCTGGGGCGTGGTCTGATACTGGTCCACCACGGTGCGGAACCGGTTGATAGCGCCGATATAGTCGCCGCGCTTGAGATAATAGCGGCCCACCGCCATTTCCTTGCCCGCCAGATGGTCATTGGTCAGGTCGATCTTGAGCGTAGCGTCGCGGGCATATTCGGTATCGGGGAACCGCTGCACCACATCTTGCAGCGCCACCAGCGCGCCTTCGGTGTTGGACTGGTCGCGGCCGATGTCCACGATCTGCTCATAGAGGGAAATCGCCTTGATATAGAAGGCATAGGCCACTTCGGGGCTGCCGGGATGCAGCGCGATATACTGGTCGGCGGTGGCGATGGCGTTGGGATAGGCATTGGCCTGATAGGAACAGAAGGCGCTGATCAACATCGCCCGGCGCGCCCACACCGAATAGGGATGCTGCCGGTCCACTTCGTTGAACTGCGCGGCGCACAACTCCCAGGCGCCCGAATGGATCGCCCGCCAGCCGTCGGCATAGATTTGCTCGACGGAACGTTCCTGGTACGCGGCGGCGTCCTTGTTGGCGTTGTTGGTGGCGTCGTCCTTGCCCTCGAAAATGGAGCAGCCGGCCAAGACAGCCGCCATCGATGCCGCCAGGATGGTGCGCGCGACAGGCTTGAGACGAAGAACCGCTAGCATCCGTTATCCTTGTGGCGCACAAAATCAAGCATTTTCAATGGCTTGTAAAGAGCCCGCAGCCCTTTTGCGCCGTGTGAACTTTTATATACAGCGGCAGTGCCGCCTCAGGAAAGTGTCCAGTTTTTAAGGGGCGCGCACCGCTGCATCAGGCCTGGATGTACCGATAATTGTGCGCATCCGAAAAAAGGGCCCGCAGCAAGGCATTGTTGGTGGCATGGCCGGATTTTTTGCCCTCAAAACGGGCGATCAGCGGGGCGCCGGCCAGCGCCATATCGCCGATGGCATCCAGAATCTTGTGCCGGACGAATTCGTCGGCAAAGCGCTGGCGTTCGCGATTGATCACGCCGCTTTCATCCAACGCCAGGGTATTGGCCAGGGATGCGCCTTTGGCCATGCTCATCTTGTTGAGCGCCTCCAGTTCCTTGAGAAAGCCAAACGTACGGGCGGGCGCGATCTCGGCCTTGAACCCGGCGCGGCTAAAGGCAAAGGCGTAGAATTGCTCGCCGATCACCGGAAAGCTGAGTTCATAGGAATAAGACAGGGCCTCGTCGGGGAACAGAGAGGCCCGGGCGTCACCGCTTTCCACCATAATCGGCCTCAACACCTTCAGCACGGTGCGCGGCTGGTCCTGTTCGGCCAGCCCTGCGCTTTCCAGCAGCGCTAAATAAGACAGCGCGTCGCCGTCCAGGATCGGCGGCTCCGGCCCATCCAGACTCACCAGCAGGTCGTCTATTTCCAGACCCGCGGCTGCCGCCATCAGATGTTCGACCACGCCCACTTTGGCGCCGCCCGACCCGATCACCGTACCCAGCCGGGTTTCGCTGACCAGGTCGTATCGCGCCGGAATGTCGGTGTTCAGATCGGTGCGGCGGAAGACAATGCCCGCACCGGACGCCGCCGGTGACAGAGTCATCGTGACGGGCACGCCGGAATGCAGCGCGGTGCCGGCGGCGCTGACCTGATGCGCGATAGTGCGGCGAGGGATCATGGAACCAGTCTAGCCCGGACCGACCGCGGTTCCCAAACGACCCATTCCGTTTCGCCTATTTCGCGCCCTGATTTGCGATGCGGCTGGCGCGGCTGTTCCAGGCAAAGCCGATTGCCAGCAGCACCGCCATCAGCAGCTGGGCGGCGATGCCTTCCTGAGTGGGATAGAGCCCCAGAATTTCGGAGCGCGGGAAGCCTGCCAGCAAATTGATGGAAATGGTGCCCGCCTCCTGCAGCGCCGATATGCTCTTGCCGATCAGCACCACCGCCAGAACCGCGATCAACCAGGAACTATAGGCAAAGAACTTGCCGACCGGCAGCCTCTTGCTGAAGCGCATCATCACCACAGCGATCACCGCCAACACGGCGATGGCCGCAGCAGCCCCCGCCAGCACCGCCCCGCCATTGCCCTGGCTCCAGATCGCCGCATAGAAAAGAATGGTCTCGAACACTTCGCGGTACACCACAAGGAAGGCCAGAGCGAACAGGAACCAGGCCGAACCCTTGTTGAGGGCATGGCCGAGCGTCTCGCGGATATAGCGCTGCCAGGCTTGGGCATTGCTCTTGCCGTGCATCCAGATACCCACCCATAGCAGCACCAGCGCGGCGAACAGCGAGCCGAAGCCTTCGGTCAACTCCCGGCTGGCACCGCTGATATTGACCAGCCAGGTCGCCGCCGCCCAGGTCGCGGCGCCCGCCACCAACGCCGCCACCCAGCCGCCATGGACATAGGGCAGCACATCGCGGCGATCCGCCTTTCCCAGAAAAGCGACCATGGCGATGACGATCAGAAGGGCTTCCAGACCCTCACGCACCAAAATCGTGAAGGCGGCAACAAAACTGGACATGCTGGATGCTTCGCCGGGCGCCAGCGCGATTTCCGCCTGGGCGAACAAAGCATCGAGCGCCGCGATCTGGCCGCGCACGGTTTGGATCGGCTCGCCCCTGGCGATGCCGGAGCGCAGATTGGCCATCGTGCCCTCGATACGGACCATCAGGGCATGGTCGCGGGCCGACAAAACGGCTTCGACCGGCTCGACACCGTCGAGATAGGCGGACAGCGCAAGATCGGTGGCGGCCCGGCGGTCCTGACGCTGATAGGCGGCCAAGGCCTGATTCAGGCGGCCGCGCGCGACGGTGAGCGCGCCTTCCGCAGCTTGCGCTGTCACCGCTTCGGGATGGCGGCGCAGATAGGCGACAAGCTTTTGGGTCTTGTCCTCGCCCAGCATGGCGGCCAGCGCCGCGGGCGTGGTGCCGACCAGCTTTTCCAGAGTCATGCCGGCGCGCAAAGCCGCGTCGGCTTTCCAGATTTTCTCGCCTTCGTTGTTCTCAGGATAGGCCAGCGAGCCGCTGTAGAAAGCCAATGCCCAGCGATCTTCGGACGGCAGGTCGGCAAAACTGCGCATGCCGGTGCCATCCAGCCCCTGCTCGATCACCTGATAGAGCGCGAACAGGCTACGCTCGCGGGCACGGCTTTCATCGGTGAAGGCGATAGGCGGCGGGTCCATGCCGGTTGCATCGGGACCTTTGCCGTCACCGGTGGCGCCGTGACAGGCGGCGCAATGTTGCGCGTACAAGGTCTGTCCGCGTGCCAGATCCGGCGCCGCGCTGGGCGCCAGCGGTACGGGATAAGCCTTGATCAGATCGGCCGCCACGGCGCGGGCGGCCAAAGCGATCGCTTCGGGCGGATTTTTGCCGGCGATCAACTGCTCCAGCGCGGCCGCTTTGTGCTCTAGCCCCGGTTTGGCGGGGGTATTGGGAAGAAGGACGATGCGCTCGCGGGCCGACTTAGAGAATTCGACCATCTCCTGATACTCGGCGGGACTGATGACTTGGCCACCACGCACCGCTCCCGGATAGTCCACCGCGATATAATCGAGCAGCCGCCATATTGTCTGGGTGGTCTGGGCGGGCGCCGTCTGGGCGCGGGCCGGAAGGGCCCCCAAAAACACGGCGGCGAGCAGCAGGGCAAAAGCGCGGAACGGCATCGGTACAAAGGTTTTTCTTGAGAATGCTTCTCATTTGTAGCCATGCCAGGTGGTGATGTCGAGGCCGCTGCCGCGAGGCGCTCGCCCAAAGAAAAAGGGCGGGCTTTCGCCCGCCCTTCCTGATTTCTGTATTGCGTTTCAGTTCGACTGGCGGCGCAAAAATGCAGGAATTTCAAACTGTTCGTCCCGCTTGTGGTCGGGAAACAGGTCATCGGCATTGTTGCGCGGCGCGCCCTCGGCTTGCGGCAAAGGCGGCATCGGCTGGGCGGTGGCGCGGGGCGCAGCCGCCCGCGGTTCGGGGCTTCTGGGCTCTACCACCGGCTCAGCCCGAAGATCGGGCGTCGCTTTTTTACGGCCGAAAAAGCCCCAACCGGACCGCTTTTCTGGCGCTGTGCGCGACGCCAAGGGCTGTTGATCCAGAGGCCGGTAGCTTTCGGTGGCCGGATATCTGGCCGCAGATGCGGGCTCGCTTGCGACTTCCGGGGCATCCACGCCGCCCAGGATATAGTCCTCGGTGGCGCTTTTTTCGGCGCCCATGTGATTGGCCAGGGCTTCGACGCTGGCATGCACCGGATTGGCGAGCGGTTGGGCCGCCGCGACCGGCGCCGGTTGCGGTATGCGCGCCGGCTGCTTGATGTTGAGATGCGGATGCAGGGTACGCACCTTCTCGCTGGCTGTCGGCATTTTGAGCAATTCCGCGTCGATACCGGTGGCGACCACCGAAACACGGATACGGCCTTCCATCTCGTCCAGGATGGTGTTGCCGAAGATGATGTTGGCGTCGGGATCCACTTCGGCACGGACGCGGTTGGCGGCCTGCTCGACCTCGAACAGCATCAAATCGGGACCGCCGGTGATGTTGATCAACACACCCTTGGCGCCCTTCATGCTCACATCATCCAGCAGCGGGTTGGAGATGGCCATGTCGGCGGCGCGCATGGCGCGGTCCTCGCCTTCGGCCTCGCCGGTGCCCATCATCGCCTTGCCCATCTCGCTGATCACCGCCTTGATGTCGGCGAAATCCAGATTGATCAGACCGGGCATCACGATCAGGTCGGTGACACCGCGCACGCCGGCATGCAACACCTCATCGGCCATGGCGAAAGCCTGGGCCATGGTGGTGCGGTCATTGGCGACGCGGAACAGATTCTGGTTGGGAATGACAATCAGGGTGTGAACGAACTGCTGCAGATCGGTGATGCCGCGCTCGGCCACCCGCATGCGGCGGTCCCCTTCCAGGGCAAAGGGCTTGGTCACCACGCCGACAGTCAGGATACCGGCCTCGCGCACCGCGCGGGCGATGACGGGGGCAGCCCCAGTGCCGGTGCCGCCGCCCATGCCGGCGGCGATGAACACCATATGCGAGCCCTGCAGCTGTTCCATGATTTCGGGCATCGATTCTTCCGCCCCGGCCCGGCCGACGTCCGGCTGTGCACCCGCGCCCAGGCCTTCGGTGGTGGAGACGCCAAGCTGGATACGCCGGGACGCCTTGGACTGGGACAAAGCCTGGGCATCGGTATTGGCGACGACAAAGTCGACACCTTCCAGACCGGCCTCGATCATATTGTTGACGGCATTGCCGCCGGCGCCGCCCACGCCCAACACCGTGATCCGGGGGCGTAACTCTTTGGTCTCGGGGACTTTAAGGTTGATCGCCATACTCGACTCTCCTCATTGCGGGGCGGCTCTCGCTGCCGTCTCCTGGATTGTTCCGATCATCTTGCGGCACACCAGAATTCCCAACCGATTCGCTGTTATATTGTTGAATCACTAGAGCCACCTGCGGGTCAACCTTCCCAGCCAGTTTTCGCCCTTGGATTTGGCGGGCGCCATGGCGAGATCGGGATTCAAAAGTTCAGGCGGCATTGTCGCGCCCGCCATCAAAAGGCCGATCGCCGTGGCGTAATCGGGACCGGCGGAGGCCGCTGCCAAGCCGGAAAAAGCCGCGGGCCGCCCGATTCGCACTTGCTTGTTCAGAATGCGGGACGCCAATTCGCGTGTGCCCGCCAATTGGCAGGCGCCGCCCGTCAGCACAGCGCGGCGACCCGCCGCCACATCGAAGCCGGAGGCCTTCAGCCGGGTTTGGACCTCGTTGAAAATCTCTTCCAGCCGCGCCTGGATAATTCGGGTCAGCATGGAGCGCGGCAGGCGCAGCGCGGCATCCTCATTTTCCTCGCCCATCTGGGCGATGGAGACGACATCGGCGCCGCCATCCATCTCGCCCATGGCGGCGCCATACAGGGTCTTGACCCGTTCCGCGGCGCCCAAGGGGGCCGCCAGCATGCGGGCGATATCGTTGGTGACCGCGAAACCGCCAACCGGCACCACATCGACATGCACCAGATGGCCTTCCAAAAACACGGCAATGGAGGTGGTGCCGCCCCCCATGTCGATCACCGTGGCGCCGACTTGTTTTTCGTCTTCGGTCAAGGTGGCAAGACCGCTGGCATAAGCGCCGAACTGGGTGCCGATGACATTCAAGTGGCAGCGCTCCACCGCCAGCTTGAGATTTTGCAGGGGCGATGGCTTGACCGCCACGGCATGCATGGCGACACCGATCCGCTGACAGAACATGCCGGAGGGATTTTGCACGCCCCGCGCCTCGTCCACCACATAGGCGGTGGGCGCGGACTGGATGATCTCATGGCCATCCAGCTTGGCGCGGGCCCGGCCATCGGCCAATAGGGCGCGCAAATGGTCGTCCGACACCAGCGCGCCATCCAGCGACATCACGGTGCGGCTGGTGACGCTGACGGGCTGGCCGCAATTGACCCCGATCAGCACGTTCTGGATGCGCGCATCGGCCATATTCTCGGCCGCCGCCACGCAATCGCGGATGGATTCTTCGGCCTGTTCCAGGCTGATGATGGTACCGGCCTTGAGGCCCGAGGATTCCCGAAGCGCGCTGCCCAGAACCTTGAGCGTGCCGGACTCGGCCTGGCCGATGACGCAAACGATCTTGGAGGTGCCCACATCCAGCGCCGACACCAGGCCGGTGCGGTAGGCAGGGATTTCATTGTTGACGCGCAAGCGCACCGTCTGATTCACGTTTCTTTTCCCCGCACAGCATCCTTCTTCTCGCCGCTTTTCAGAAGGAAAAAATAATGGGTGGGTGAGCGCAGATCGATTTGCACGATATCCCGCTCCAGAACGCCCTTGTCGATGATCAGGCGCTCCAGCACATCCAATTGCTTGCGCCAATCCTCTTCCGGCAATTGCACCACCACCCCGTCGTCCAAGATCAGGTTCCATCGGCGCTGCGACTGGCGGGCATAGGCGGCGATGCGGGCGGCAACGGCACGATGAGCCTGCACCGCGTCCACCAGCTCGGCGGCGGCCGCCGGCGCCCCCGCCCCCACCAGCTTGGGCAGACGGCGGAACTTTTCCAGATCCTGTCCGGTGATCGGCTTGCCGCTGCGTTCCACGACAAAGATGGGCGCTTCGCCTTTGGCATCGGCAGGCGCCTGCCACAGGGCAAAGGGGCGTTTTTCGACCAGGTTAACAAAGATGGCATCGGGATAGCGGCGGTGGATTTCGGCCGACGCAACCCATTCCAAACGGGACAAGCGCGTGCGCGCGCCCCACAAGTCGGCGCTAAAGATGGATTGGCCCGGCTTCATGCCCAAGACTTCCAGAACCTGGCGATAGGGCGTGCGGCGGTTGCCGGTAATATGGATTTCGGAAATGCCGAATCCGGCATCGGCGACGCCTGAGTCGATGGCTTGTCCCACAGCGTGAACGCTGCGCCCAATAACGCCGCTGGCGAAAAGCGCCGCCACCAGCACCAGCAAGAGCAACAATCCGCACATCGCCATCATCGGGCGGGCCACAAACAGCGATAGCCGCGCCTTGAGCCGCGTGATCAAGCCCGCGTCCGTGCCGCGGCGGGCGCTGCCCGGCTGCACCGCCGGCATTTCACGCCCTCCCCGGGCGCCGGAACGAAGCGCTTGCGCGCGCGTCTTGCCGCGGCTCTTGCGCTCCACATTTACCGATCGCATGACGCGTCCTCCACGATCCAGCGGCACAATTTTGCATAGGACATGCCGATATGGGCGGCCTGCTCCGGGACCAGCGAAGTCGGCGTCATGCCGGGCTGGGTATTGGTCTCCAACAGAATCATGCGCGGCTTCGGCCCCGTATCGTCATAGCGGAAATCGGTGCGCGTGACTCCCCGGCAGCCCAGGGCGTTATGGGCCGCAACCGCCAATTCCATCGCTTCCTGGGCGGTCTTGGCGGGAATCTGCGCCGGCAGGATATGCATGGAGCCACCGGGAGCGTATTTGGCTTGGTAATCGTAGAATTCCAGTTCGGTGGTGATCTCGGTCACTCCAAGGGCGCGGTCTCCCATCACCGAGACTGTCAGCTCGCGGCCCGGCACGAATTCTTCCACCATCATCTCATTGGAAAGATTCCATTTATCGCTGCCCAGTTCGGCGGGGGGCCGGTTGTCGCCCTTGCGGACGATGTAGATGCCCACCGATGAACCCTCGTTCACCGGTTTGATCACATACGGCGGTTCCATCAGATGATCGCGGGCCACGGTGCGGCGGTCAGCGACGATGGATTTGACCACCGGCAGCCCGGCGGCGCGATAGACATCCTTGGTGCGTTCCTTGTGCATGGCGAGCGCCGAGGCCAACACACCGGAATGGGTGTAGGGAATGCGCATCAATTCCAACAGGCCCTGCACCGTGCCGTCTTCGCCGAAGCGGCCATGCAAGGCATTGAATACCGCGTCCGGCCCCGCTTCGAACAATTGCTGGCCGGGATTGCCGCCGGGATCGATTTCCACCGGGTCAAATCCTTCTTCACGCAACCCCTTCACCACGCCGCGGCCGGAGGAAAAAGAGACTTCCCGTTCGGCGGATTTTCCACCCATCAACACGGCAATCCTGCGGAAAGAGGTCATGCGATCCCCACCCGCTTGATTTCCCATTCCAGCGTGACACCGGACTTGTCCTGGACACGCTTGCGCACTTCCTCGCCCAAGGCTTCCAGATCGGCGGCGCTGGCATCGCCGGTATTGATCAGGAAATTGGTATGCTTCTCGCTGACCTGGGCGCCGCCGATTTTCAAGCCGCGGCAACCGGCCTGATCGACCAACTGCCAGGCTTTGTGGCCGGGCGGGTTTTTGAAGGTCGAGCCGCCGGTCTTGGATTTGATCGGCTGGCTGGCTTCGCGGTTGGCGGACAGTTCTTCCATGCGGGCGCGGATCGCGGCAGGCTCATCCTTGCGTCCTTCCAGCACTGCCTCGACGAAAATCAGATCTTCTCCAGCGCCCTTGGCCTTGCGGTATTCAAAACCCATATCCGTTGCGGAAAGCCTTATTTTATTGCCTTTTGCGTCCATCGCAGTGGCTTCGACAAAGATATTCTTGATCTCGCTGCCATAGCAGCCGGCATTCATCCTGAGCGCCCCGCCCATGGTGCCGGGCACGCCGCGCAAGAATTCCAAGCCCGCGATCCCGGCATCGGCGGCGGCGCGCGCCACCGCCCCATCCAAGGCGGCGGCGCCGGCGCGCACCCGCGTGCCTTCGCAGATGATTTTGCCGAAAGCAGAAGGCAGCCGGACGACCACCCCAAGAATGCCGCCGTCACGCACCAAAAGGTTGGAGCCCACCCCGATCACGCAGACCCGCAAGTTTTGCGGTTTCGCTGCCAGGAAGGACGCCAGATCCTCGACATCGGCGGGTCGGAACAGAATTTCGGCGGCCCCACCGGCGCGGAACCACACCAAATCCTTCAGCGGCGCGTCCCGCGTGATCGAGCCGCGCACCGGCGGAAGCATATCGCATGGCCCACTTCCATGAGTTGCGGTCATCATCACGTCAGGCCTTCCAGCTTATGAGGAAGGTTGTGCATCCATTGGGTGATCGAGCCCGCGCCGGTGCCAATGATGGCGGCGCCCGGCTTCACATAAGGCGCCACGGCGGCGGCCAGATCGTCTTCGCCGTCTATGGTAATGACATTGCGGTGGCCGTGCGCCCGCAGGGCTTCGGCATAGCTGTCGCGGTCGATGCCTGCGATGGGTTTCTCGCCTGCAGCATAAACCGGCGCGATGATAGCGACATCGGCGTCGTTGAGGCAGGTGGCGAACTGTTCGAACGTGTCGCGCAACCTTGTGTAGCGATGCGGCTGCACCACCGCCACGATAGGCCCCTTATAAGCCTGGCGCGCGGCGCGCACGGCGGCGGCGATCTTGAAAGGATTGTGGGCGTAGTCGTCGATAATGGCGGCGCCGCCCACCTCGCCCAGCTTGGTGAAGCGGCGGCCCACGCCGCGAAATTCGCGCAAAGCCTTGGCTATCACATCGTCCTTCACGCCCAACTGCCGCGCCACCACAATCGCGGCCATGGCGTTCTGGACATTGTGCTCACCGGGCATGGGAAGACGCATCCCCTCCAGACGCGTTTCCGCACCCTTGCGGCGGTCGGTGAAGACGCAGTCGAAATGCGACGCGCCTTCCGAGAAACGCACATTCACGGCGCGGGCGTCGGCCTGGGGGCTGAAACCATAGGTAATCATGCGCCGGTCGGTGATGCGGCCCACCATCGCCTGCACTTCGGGATGGTCGATGCACAACACCGCAAAACCGTAGAACGGCACATTTTCGACAAAGCGCTGAAATGCGTCGCGCATATTGTCGAAGGTGCCGTAGAAATCCAGATGGTCGGGGTCTTCGTTGGTGACGACCGCGACGGTAGCAGGCAGACGCAGGAAGGTGCCGTCGCTTTCGTCGGCTTCCACCACCACCCATTCGCCCGCGCCCAGACGCGCATTGGTGCCATAGGCGTTGATGATGCCGCCATTGACCACGGTGGGATCCATGCCGCCGGCGTCGAGCAACGCGGCGACCATGGTCGTGGTGGTGGTTTTGCCATTGGTGCCCGCGATGGCGATACAGGATCTTAGCCGCATGATCTCGGCCAACATTTCGGCGCGGCGCACCAAGGGCAGCGACAAGGCACGGGCCGCGTCGAACTCGACATTGCCGGGCTTTACCGCCGAGGAATAAACCACGGCATGGGCGTCTTTCAGATTGTCGGCATTGTGCCCGACATGCACGGTGATGCCCATGCCGCGCAAACGCTTGACGTTGGCATTCTCGGCCGCGTCGCTGCCCTGAACCTTATAGCCCAGATTATGCATGATCTCGGCGATGCCGCTCATGCCGATGCCGCCAATACCGATGAAATGGATGGCGCCAATATCCAGGGGAACACGGGTGGTAACCTGAATAGGAGGAGTCGGCGTGGCCATCAGGCGGCTCTCTTATCGGAAGAAACGCGGGCAAGATTTTCCACCGCATCGGCCAATTTCTCCGCCGCCTGGGGCGTGGCCAAAGCGTGGGCGGCAGCAGCGCGCCGGGCCAAGTCCACCGGATCAGCAAAAATGCGCATCAGCATCTTGGCCAAAAAATCCGGGGTCAGATCGGCCTGGGCCACACGCCATCCGGCCCCAGCACGCGCCAAAATATCGGCATTGGGGGTTTGATTGTCGTCCAGCGCGCCGGGTAGCGGCACCAGGATGGCGGGGCGGCCGATCGCCATCAGTTCGGCCACGGTGCCGGCGCCGGAGCGGGCGATCACCAAATGGCTTTGCGCCATGCGCTTGGGCAGATCCGAGAAAAAACTTTGCAGCTCGGCGCGGATTTCGGCATTGCCATAGATCTCGCGCACCGTCTCTATGTCTTCCGGGCGGCATTGCTGCACCACCCAGAGCCGCATCTTGATGTCATGCGGCAACCGCGTCAGCGCTGCGGGCACGATCTCGCTCAAGGCGCGCGCGCCCTGGCTGCCGCCAAACACCAAGAGACGCAAGGGGCCGGCGGCTTGCGGCATGCAATAGGGCGCCGCCCATAGCGCTTCGACTTCAGGACGCAAGGGATTGCCGGTTAGCACGATCTTGGATGAGTCGGCGGGCGCGAATCGGGCAATGGGAAAGGCCGCAGCCACCATCTGGACCTTGTTCATCACCAGCCGGTTGGCGCGGCCCACCACGGCGTTTTGTTCAATGATCGCGGTGGGAAGGCGCGCCAGACCGGCGGCCAACATCACCGGGACGCTGGGATAACCGCCAAAGCCCACAACGGCGGCGGGCTTGAGCGTCAGCAACTTGACCAAGGCGATCCCGATACCGGCAGCGATCTTGAAGGGCGCGACTATGGCATTGAGCGGTGACGAGGGAACGGCGTGAATTTTCGCGCCCGGAAAGGCGGTGGCATAGTTGGCAAAGCGGCTGTCGGTCATCACCACGATATCGCGGCCCCGCCGCGCCAAAGCACCCGCCAAGGCCTGGGCCGGAAAAAGATGTCCACCGGTGCCACCGGCCGATAGGACAATGACATTCGACGCTTGGCTCATGCCACGCTGCCCATGAAAAAACCGGGGTCTTCGCGGGTGGAATGACGGATTTGCGGCCGCTGTCTTGTCACGGCAAGCGCAAATCCCATGGTCACCGCCACGGCGAAAAGCGAAGAGCCGCCATAGGAGATGAACGGCAGGGTCATGCCCTTGGCGGGCAACAAGGACACCGCCACGCCCATATTGATGAAGGCCTGAACCGCAGTTACCAGCGCCAGTCCTGCCCCCGCCAATTGCGCGAAAGGCTCGCGCGCGGCGGCCGCGCGCAACAGCAACCGGACCGTCAGAACACAGAATAGCAAGGCGATCAGGCCGCAGAGCAGAAAACCGAATTCCTCGCCCGCCACCGCATAGATGAAATCGGAATGGACGTCAGGAATGCGGTACTTGACGGTCCCCGCCCCGGGGCCGACGCCGGTCAGACCGCCATGCGCGAAAGCCTTCAACGCCAAGCCGGCCTGATAGCCGGTATCGGAATGGCCCAGAAACTGATCCACACGGCGATGCACATGGGGAAAGACTTGGTAGGCCACGAAGCCCAACACGCCGGCGATCCCCAACCCTGCGCCCACCCAAACAAACGACATGCCCCAGAAAAACAGCATCCCGCCCCATAGGCACAGCAACAACCCGGTCTGGCCCACATCCGGCTGACGCACCAGGATCAGCAAGGCGGGCAACAGCAAAAGGAATGTCACCACCGGTTTGGGGATTGCCAAAGGCTGACGATCCGCCAGCACGGCGGCGGCCAGAATCGCAAAACCGGGCTTGAGAAACTCCGAGGGCTGCAGCGAAAGCGCGCCGAAATCCAGCTCGCGCCGCGCCCCCAGCACATCGGCGCCCACGAACAGGACCAGGAAGGATCCGATCAAGGCCCCGGCAAAACTCACCGCCCCCACTATCCGGATCTGACGCAGATTGAGCAGCGATACGCCGAACAGAATAGCGATGGCGGCGGAGGCGAAGGTGACCTGCCGCACCGTGTAGCGGAAATCGCCCCCCGTCATCGGCCCCCCGGTGATGGCGGGGCTGGCGGCAAAGGCCAGCATCAGTCCGATGCCGGCCAGACTCAGCATGCAAAAGAGCGCGACACGGTCCACGGTGAACCACCAATCGGCAAAGCCGCTTTTGTTGGCGCGATTCATCGGGCGGCCTTTGCTTGGGGATCGCGCGGCAATTTCGCGACCAGATTGCGGAAGGCATCGCCGCGCTGCTCGAAATCCTGGAACTGATCGTAAGAAGCGCAGGCTGGCGACAACAGCACCACCGGCGCAGATGCGTTCGATGCCGCCGCATCCGCGGCGGCGCTGTTCACCGCGGCATCCAGCGCGCCGGACACCTCATATTGCGCCTTGCCGTCCAGGGTGCGGGCAAATTGCGGCGCCGCCTCGCCGATCAGATAGGCCTTGCGGATGCGCGGAAAGAAAGCCGCCAAGCTATCGATCCCGCCCTCCTTGGGCTTGCCGCCCGCGATCCAGAAAATATCGGGATAAACCGCCAAGGCGCGGGCCGTGGCGTCGGCATTGGTGGCTTTGGAATCGTTGATGAAGGTAGCCTTGCCGATATGGCCGACATCTTCCATGCGATGCGCCAAGCCGGGGAAACTGGCGATGGCGGCGGCGATCGCCTTGGTATCGGCGATGAAGGGTCTGACCGCGCCATAAGCCAAGGCCGCGTTCTGCCAATTGTGCGCCCCCGGAAGGTGGGTGGCGGCAGCCATCTCCATCACCTTGACGGCGCGTGGGCCCATCGCATCGTATAAAGCGCCGTCCACCACGAAAATGCCCCGGCCCAACACTTTTCCGACCGACACAGGATGCGCCAGCGCGCCGCCACCGGCCGACAATTGCGTAAAAATTCCCGAGGAATAGCCATCGTCCACCCCGACCAGCACTTGGCCGTCGCGCGCGGTTTGCTTCATCAGCCGCGCCTTGATCGCCGCATAATTCTCCATGGTGCCGTGACGGTCGATATGATCGGGCGACAGGTTGGAGAGCACGCCGACATCGGGTTTTAGTCCCGGCGCCAGGTCGATCTGGAAACTGGACATCTCCAGCACATAAACGATCTTGGCCGCAGGCGGCGACAATTCCAGCACCGACTTGCCGATATTGCCGCCGATCTGGGCGTGGAAGCCGCATTGGCCCAGGATATGACCGATCAAAGCCGTGGTGGTGGATTTGCCGTTGGTGCCGGTGATGGCAATGACCGGTGCCCGGCCGGGGGAATCGGATTGCGGCCGGATCTCATGCGCGAAGAGTTCGACATCGCCGATCACCGGAACCCTGGCCTGGTTGGCATGCTCCACCACGCCATGGGGCCTTGGATGGGTAAGCGGCACGCCCGGCGACAAGACCAGCGCGGCAATTTTCTCCCACGGCCATTCGCGCCAAGGCATCAGTTCGGCGCCTTCCTGGCCGCCCAGGTCGCGCGCCGTGCTGTTGTCATCCCAGGCGATCACCCGTGTGCCGCCAGCCACAAGCGCGCGCACCGCGCCCAAACCGGTTCGGGCCAGTCCAAAAATGGCAACCGTCTTGTTGGCGAAGGCGCGGCTGGGGATCATCGCCTCACCGCAGTTTCAAGGTCGCAAGGCCGAGCAGCGCCAGCACCACCGCCACGATCCAAAAACGGATCACGATGGTGGGTTCGGTCCAGCCCAGTTGCTCATAGTGATGATGGATCGGCGCCATGCGGAACACACGTTTGCCGGTGAGCTTGAAAGAGATCACCTGCACCATCACCGACACGGTCTCCACCACAAAAAGCCCGCCGACGATCCCCAGCACGATCTCATGCTTGACCGCGACAGCGACCACGCCGAGCGCGCCGCCCAAAGGCAGAGAACCGGTATCGCCCATGAAAATGGCGGCGGGCGGGGCGTTGTACCAAAGAAAGCCCAGGCCAGCGCCGACCAACGCCGCCAGGAACACCACCAGTTCGCCGGAATATTCGATATAGGGAATTTGCAGATAGGCCGAAAATCTCTCATTGCCGACCAGATAGACGATCAGGATGAAGGTCGCGGCGGCGATCATCACCGGCATAATGGCCAGGCCGTCCAACCCGTCGGTGAAGTTCACGGCATTGGCCGCGCCAGCGATCACGAAGATGCCAACCGCCAAGAAAAAGATGCCAAGGGGCAGAAAGGCGGTCTTGATGAAAGGAATGGCCAGCGCGCCAGACAGACCAGGAGGTTCAAAGCCCATGATCAGCCAAGTGGCGAGCGCCGCCACGGCAAACTCAATCAGCAACCGCATGCGGCTGGACAGTCCGTCCGCGGTGCGCTTGGTCACCTTATAATAGTCGTCCAGAAAGCCCAGCAAGCCATAGCTGACGGTCACCAACAGCGCGATCCAGACATAGCGGTTGGAGGGACTGGCCCATAGCAAGGTCGAACAGATCCAGGGCAGGAGGATCAACAGCCCGCCCATGGTCGGCGTACCCGCTTTTTCAACGATATGACGCTGCGGACCGTCGGAACGGATGGGCTGGCCCTTGCCCTGCTTGACCTTCAGCCAGCGGATCAGCATGGGGTTAAGCAAGAAGGCGAACATCAGCGCCGTCACCACCGCCGCCAGCGCGCGGAAGGAGAGATATTTGAACAGGCGGAAGAAGGCCAACTCTTCCGTGTGGGTGAGAAGCGACAGATAATAAAGCATCAGGCCGCCTTCCCCTTGAGCGCTTCGATGATCACCGACATTTTCGCGCCATTGGAGCCTTTCACCAGCACCGTATCGCCAGCCTTCACCGCAGCCATCACTTTGGGCGCAAGTCCGGCGGCGTTCTCGGCATAGGCGCCGCGCCGCGAAGCCGGCAGCGCGTCCCACAAAGCTTTCATCTGACTGCCGCTGGCGAACACCAAATCGACTCGGTTGTCCTCGATCGGCACCGCCAGACCGGCATGGTGGGCAATGCCGCCCTCGCCCATTTCCAACATATCGCCCAGGACCGCGATCTTGCGGCCCTGGGCGGCGCCCAGCATCTCCAACGCCGCCGCCATCGAGCCCGGATTGGCGTTGTAGCTTTCGTCAATCACATGAATGCCGCCGGCCGTCAGGCGCGCCCCCCGGCCCTTGAGTGCCAAAAAATTCTTCAAGGCCGCGGCGGCGTTGAGCACATCGCCGTCCAGCAAAGCCACCGCCGCGAGCGCGCCCACCACATTCAAGGCGATATGGGCGCCGGGTGCGCCGACACGGCAATCCACCGCGCGCCCTAGGATATCGGCTTGGATGCGGATGCCTTTGCCGTCCGGCTTGCAAGCGATCAACCGGGCCTCGCCATTGGTTCCAAAAGTGACGATGCGGGAGACATGCGCCTGGCGGGCGCGGGCGATGAGACGCTCGGCATAAGGGCTGTCGGACGGGATCAAGGCCGCGCCGCCGGGCAAAAGGCCTTCGAAGATTTCCGACTTGGCGTCGGCAATGGATTCGCAATTGCCGAAGAATTCCAGATGCGCCGGCGCGATGGTGGTGATCAACGCCACATGCGGCTTCACAAAAGACACCAGATTGCGCAGTTCGCCGAAATGATTCATGCCCACTTCGAAAATGCCGTATTCGGCGTCGCGCGGCAGCAATGCCAGACTCAGCGGCACGCCCCAATGATTGTTGTGGGACGCGGCCGAGGCATGGGTTGGACCGAGCGCATGGCAAGCCAAGCGCAAAATCTCCTTGGTGGTGGTTTTTCCCGCGCTGCCGGTGACCGCCAAAATCTTGGCATTGCTGCGGGCGCGGGCGGCGCGCGCCAAATCCTCCAAACCGCGCTGGGTGTGTCCCACGGTCAGAAGCGGGCCATGGGCGCCTGGTGGCGTGCGCGCCACCAGTGCCGCGCCGGCCTTGGCGTCGAACGCGGCCTTCACGAAATCGTGCCCATCGCGGTTGCCTTGCAGCGCCACGAACAAATCGCCTTCCTTCAGGGTCCGGGTGTCGATGGAGATGCCTTTCACGGCAAAGGCGCTGCTGGCCTTGCCCAAGGTGGCGGCTTGCGCTTCCAGGTGGGTCCACAATGTCATACCGCGCGCCCTCCCATCGCCAGGGCAGCAGCAAGCGCCTGTTCGCGGTCCGAGAAGGGATGGACCTCGCCTTGGACATACTGACCGATCTCGTGACCCTTGCCTGCGATCACCAAAACATCGCCCGCCTTCAAAGCAGCCACCGCCGTACAGATGGCCTGGGCACGGTCGCCGATCTCTTGCGCACCTTGGGCGACGGCAAGGATTTCACTGCGGATGGTCGCGGCGTCTTCGGTGCGGGGATTGTCGTCGGTGACGATCACATGATCCGCCAGCTTGACCGCGATGGCGCCCATCAAAGGGCGTTTGCCCTTGTCTCGGTCGCCACCGCAGCCGAACACCACATGCAAACGGTTTGCGGTATGCGGCCGAAGGGCTTCCAGGATTTTTTCCAGCGAGTCGGGCGTGTGGGCATAATCGACATAGATCGGCGCACCGCCGGCGGCAAAAGCCACCTTTTCCATCCGGCCGGGCGCACCCTTCAGATCCTCCAGCGCCGCGAACACCTTTGCCGCGTCCGCGCGCCCCTTCTCATCCAGGAGGCCGATCGCCAGACCCGCCGCGACCAGCGCATTGGACGCTTGGAACTCACCGGCCTGCGGCAGCTCGATATAGAAAATTTTCCCCTTGTAATGCAGCGTCAGGGCCTGGGCGCCGCCACGATCCTCCCGGCGGTCCAGGCGGATGGTGTCGCCCTTGCGGCCGACGGTGATCAGTTTCAGTCCGCGCGCCTTGGCGGCATCGATGAATCGTTCGGCATGGGCGGCATCGGCATTGACCACCGCGACACCGCCGTCTTGCACCAGTTCGGTGAACAGCCTGAGCTTGGCGGCTAGGTAGTCCTCGAAGGTGGCGTGATAATCCATATGATCGCGGGTGATGTTGGTGAAGCCGCAACCGGAAATCCTAACGCCGTCCAAGCGGTGCTGATCCAGCCCATGGCTGGACGCTTCGATGGCGAGGTGCTCCACGCCTTCTTGTTTCAGCCCTGCCAGCAATTGGTGAATCTCCACCGGATCGGGCGTGGTGTGGGACAAAGGCACGGTGCCGCTCGGTCCTGTGACCCCCACGGTTCCCAGGCTGGCGGCGGGACTACCCAGCGCCGTCCAGATTTCACGCAGGAACGCAACAATGGAAGACTTGCCCTTGGTGCCGGTGATCGCGGCGACGATATCGGGCTGGCCGCCATAGAAGGCGGCGGCATAGCGGGCAAGATCGGCGCGGGGATTTTCCGCTGGAATGAAACGCGCACCCAAGGCGGTCACATCGGAGGCGAGCGCAGGCGCCCCCAACACCGCCACGGCGCCGCGCGCCACGGCGTCCTTCACAAATTTCGCGCCATCGGTCCTGGTGCCGCTCAAAGCCGCAAACAGATAACCAGGCTTCACCTTTCGGCTATCGCTCGTCAGCCCGGTAAAATCTTTCACGCCCAAATTGGCCACATATCCCGCCCCGGTTTTGGGGGTGAGAGGCGGCAGTATGGAATCGGATTGTGGCGTCATTACGAGGTTACTCGCCCGACGCCATATGGGTGGCCGCCACTTGGGTCGCCGCCAGCTGTGTCGGCATCAAAGGGATTGGCGGGGCGTTGTTGGGCACCCCCAAGAGGGGCGCGATACGCTGGATAATGCGGCCGGCCTGCGGCGCGGCGGTGTAACCCGCCGTTGCGAAACCGAAAGTATCCTTGGTGGCCTTGGGCTGATCCATCAGAACCATCACGGCATAGCGCGGATTGTGCGCCGGAAAAACGGCGGCAAAGGACGTGCGCAAAGCGTTACGAATATAGCCGCCGCGCGGACCGGGCATTTCGGCGGACCCGGTCTTGCCCCCGACATCGTAGCCGATCGCCTCCGCGGAACGCCCGGTTCCGTCGGTCACGACATAGCGCAGCAATGCGCGCATTCTTTCGCTGGTCTGAGGTTTGATCACCTGTTCGCCGCGCCGGTCGGTATCCGGTTCCTGGCGCACGAAGGTGGGCGTGATGCGGCGGCCGCCATTGACCACCGAGGCCAGCGCGGCGGTGAAGCTGAGCGGGCTGACGGAGATGCCGTGACCGAAGCCGACCGTGGCGGTTTCGATCGCGCCCCATTGTTTGCGGGGATAGAGGGGATAGGCTTTTTCCGGCAGGTCGGTGGTCAGGGGCGTCAAAAGCCCCATGCTGCGCAAGAAGGCGCGCTGGCGCTCGCCGCCGGAGCGCAGCGCGATCTGGGAGGTGCCGATGTTGGAGGACTGCGCCAGCACATCGCGCGCCGCCATGAAAGCCGGCATGTGGTGGGCCTCGTTGATCTTGTGCTTGCCGACTTTGAAGCCGGCGGGAATGGCAAACAGCTCGTCTTCGTGGACGGTACGGTTTTCCAAGCCCAAGGTGAAAGTGAAGATCTTGAAGATCGATCCGAGCTCGTAGATGTCCTGCGCCATGATGTTTCGCTGGGAGTCGCCCTGCAGCAGACGGCGCTGGTTGGGATCGAAATCGGGCAACGACACCATCGCCAGTATCTCGCCGCTGTTGACGTCCATCACGATAGCGCCGGCGGCATGGGCGCGGAATTTCGCGCGCGCCTTGGCGAGTTCATCGCCGACAATGAATTGCACGCGATTGTCGATCGAGGTCGCGACCTTGCTCCCGCCGGTATTGCGCAACGCGTCCTGCAGGCCCAGCTCCAGGCCCGACACGCCTTTGCCATCGGGATCGGTGACGCCCACGATCTGGGCGGCACTGCGACCGTTGGGATAGTAGCGCTTGCCGCCCAGCTCGAACTCAAGCCCCGGCAGGCCCAGGCTCATCACCTTGGCTTCGACATCGGGCGAAATCTGGCGCGCCACCAGCACATAGGGGCTTTTGGCATTGTTGAAGCCGTTCAGCAGCCTGCTCTGGCTGGCGCCGGTGACGCGCGCCAAATCGCGCGCGGCTTCGCGCTTGTCCCAAAAGACGCGCGGGCGGGCATAGAGGTCTTTCACCGGCAAGTCGCGCGCCAAAAGCTCGCCGTTGCGGTCGGTCAGATCGGCGCGCGCGCTCAATGCCGTCGCCGCGCGGCCGCTTTCCAAAGTTTTCAGAAGCGTGACATGAACCAGACGAACTCCCACCAGCGCGAAAGCGGCCACACACAGGAACGCTCCGATGACAATGCGACGCTGAAAGACCGTGGGACCCTCGCTCATATCCTCACATGCCGGAATCGGGGCCGATGGCCGGAATCTGGGCGCTGGCCTTGTGCACCGGCAGATTGTTCAGCGGCGCGTTCGGACCCCCGTCCTCACCGGCGCCGCGGCGCGGCATCTGTTCCAAGGAACTCAATTGAACCGATGCGGTATCGGCCATGCCCAGCTTGGACTGGGCCAATTGCTGAATGCGCTCGGGCGAGGCCACATGCTGCCATTCGGTTTCCAACACGCCGATATGGGCCTTTTCGCGCGCGATCTGGGTGGCAACCCGGTTGAGCTGAACATGGGCGACACGGGTCTTTTCCGACACATGATAGAGCGCCAGGATCGAAAGCCCCATCAACGCCACGCAGAAGAAATTGAGGATGCGAACCATGGTGCCTCCTAAGCCGCCAGTTTGATGCCGGCCCGCAGTTTGGCGGACCGGGCTCTTGGGTTAGATGCCAGTTCTTCCGCCGACGGGGTGCGCGGGCGGTTGGTGAGAAGCTTGAAGGATGCCGCGCGCGCCGGGGTGCCGGCAGGCGCATGACGCGAGGCGCGCGGCGCCGTGGTGGAGCGCTCGCTCAAGAACCGCTTGACGATGCGGTCTTCCAGACTGTGGAAGGACACCACCACCAACCGGCCGTGCGGCTTCAAGATGTTCAGCGCCGCGTCAAGTCCGCGTTCCAATTCGCCCAGCTCGTCATTCACATGGATACGCAGCGCCTGGAAGGTGCGGGTGGCGGGATGAATGGCATGGCGCAGCGCGGCGGGGCCTTGCGCCTCGGATACAATGGCTGCCAGTTGCGCGGTGCCGGTGACGGGACGCGCGGCGATGATGGCGCGGGCGATGCGGCGGGCATTGTTCTCCTCGCCATAGCGGGAAATGATTTGAGTCAGCGTGCGTTCGTCGGCGCTGTTGACGACATCGGCGGCGCTTTCCCCCGCAAGGCTCATGCGCATGTCCAGCGGCCCATCTTCGCGGAAGGAAAATCCACGCGCCGGCTGATCGAACTGAAAGGACGAGACGCCCAAATCCAGCACCACGCCGTCGCTGGCTTGGGTGAATTCTTCCATGCGGGAAAATTCGCCCTGCACCAAAGTGAGGCGGCCGCCGAAACGCTCCACCAGCGCCTGGCCGCGCGCGATAGCATCGGGATCGCGGTCGATGCCCAGAACGCGGCAATCGGCGGCTTCCAGAATGGCGCTGGTGTAGCCGCCGCCGCCGAAGGTGCCGTCGACATACTGCGCGCCGTCGCGGGGCGCGAGCATTTCCAGAACGTCCGTCAGCATCACGGGAAGGTGGCTCATGACGCCTCCCCGTTGCGGGCGCGTTCCATCTTGGCCTTCACCCGCGCCAGCGCTTCGGCTTCGATGGGCGCATAGCGGTCGGCATCCCAGATCTGGAATTTCTGCGCCTTGCCGACAAAGACGATTTTGTCCTTGAGGCCGGCATGCGCGATCATCGCATCGGGAATGCGCACGCGGCCATTCTCGTCAATCGGCAGCGACTGGGTGCGCGCGATCAGAGCGGTGGCTTCATCGTCGAAGCTGGCGGAGAAAAACGGATCCTGGTTCGCAAGCCGCGCATTGATGCGGTCGAGCAGGTCCTGGCCGAAAGCATCCAGCGCCGGATCGATGAAGCTGGGGCAAATGAAGACGCCGCTGGTGTTCTGGGCGACCAACAGATGGCGATGGGTGGCGGGGATACAGACCCGCCCCTTGCTGTCGAGCGAGCCTGGCACCGTCGAAATGAACGGCTGGACCAACCCGGTCATCGCGCCTGATACCCCCTGGCCCCGAAGGCCTTTCGCGCGGCCGTCAGGGACGCACGGTCAGGCGGGTCACAACGACCCTTGGGACAGCATGGGATAACATGGGATAGAATGTCCCGTCAAACCAAAAACCCAAATATTTGAGGGGCTTGGCTTGTATCGTTGAGGTTTCACACCCCTAGCGGTGGAGTCCAGAGGAACGATTAACGAACGTGGTAAGAATGTGGTCAGACCCGTAAATAGGCCGTTAACGTCTTTCACGGAAACACAATCTGTGGTTGAGGTCGCCGGAGTGTCCCGTTTCTGCCTTTGGCTCACAACCGGAAGATGATTCGGGGTGCCGGACAGAGGCGGCGCATCTGGTTTCTCCCCGGCCCGCGGATGGAGGACGGCATAAAAATCGGATTTATCGGCCTTGGGGGGTCATCACATGGCGGCCGGGAAGGCGGAGCGCGCCGCATTGAAAAAACTTCAGCGGCGACGAAGACACGCTGACAGTGGAGAAATTGCAT
>DATFDR010000041.1:0-89777 GCA_035251935.1 Rhizomicrobium sp.
TCGATGTCGGCTCATCACATCCTGGGGCTGTAGCCGGTCCCAAGGGTATGGCTGTTCGCCATTTAAAGTGGTACGTGAGCTGGGTTTAGAACGTCGTGAGACAGTTCGGTCCCTATCTGCCGTGGGTGTTCGAAACTTGAGAGGACTTTTTCCTAGTACGAGAGGACCGGAAAGAACGTATCTCTGGTGGATCGGTTGTCACGCCAGTGGCATAGCCGAGTAGCTAAATACGGACGAGATAACCGCTGAAAGCATCTAAGCGGGAAACTCACCTCAAAACCAGGTTTCGCTTGAGAGCCGGGGAAGACTACCCCGTCGATAGGCCAGGTGTGTAAGCGCAGCAATGCGTTGAGCTTACTGGTACTAATTGCTCGATTGGCTTGATCGCAAGCAGCACCGTTCCATGTCTGGAAACAAAGCCAGGCATACAACACCACAAAACAACAAACTTCGGTCGCCGTGTCGTATTCGTCTCGTGCAGTCCGCGTGACAACGCGCGACTTGATTTCTGTCCTTTGCCGACCTGGTGGTCATAGCGAAGGAATTCTACCCGATCCCATTCCGAACTCGGCCGTCAAAGCCTTCTGCGTCCATGGTACTGCGGCTCAAGCCGCGGGAGAGTAGAGCGCTGCCAGGTCTGCCAAGGACAGAAGTCAACCCTTTGTGCGCGTCCGCGCACGGGGAGAGAACCCGCCCGAACAATTCAAAAAAACCCCGGCTCGCGAGAAATCGCTGGCCGGGGTTTTTGTTTTGCGCGCTCGCACAACCAGTTGCGCTTGGCGCTGTGCCCTGAGCAGGTCGTGGCGGTTCAGGGTCGGGGTGATGACCGAAACAGCGGCCACCCTGGCCCAACTTAGTCGTTCAAGGCCTGGCGGGTTAGCTCTTTGGCGATGAAGCCGCTGACCGGATAGACCCGGCTGCCGAAGCTGCCGGAGGGGATATGCCACACCCGCACCAGGCTCCAGTCATTGTTGCGGCTGACGTCCAGGACCGGGGTGGCGTGGTCGATCTCGCCTTTGTTCTGCCAATTGGCCTGGTCCACGATGATTTCACGCGGCGAAACGATGTCGGTCACCACCGCGACGTGACCGCGCTTCAGCCGTTTGGATCCGGAAAACACCATCACGGCGTCTTCCGCCGGATGCGATAGGCGGGTGTAGAGGTTGCGGGCCTTTTTCCACCAATGCTTGGCGTCGCCAAACACCGCCAGGCCGGAACGCATGCGGGCATACTCCACGCAAAACAGCTTGCGCAGCGGAATTTCCACGCGTGGCTTGGCCCTGGCCGGCAGGCTGGGCGGGTGAACCTCCACGATGGGCGCGGGCGTCAGCATGAGCTCGCGTGGGGAAAGTTCCAGCGTAGCAGGTGCGGGGACCTCTTGGGGATCGGTGGGATTGTTGACTTGATCGGGGCCAAATCCCAGATAGCTGGCCACGTCCTGGCTGAGATTGGCTGCCGGGTGATTGGGGGCCGCCTGGGCGGGCATGACCAACAGTTGCGCCACAATGGTGGCGGCTGCAGCCAAGTGCAGGCAGTGATGTTTCGGCAAAGAAAGCCCCAACCCTTATTCTGTCTTGTTTTGTCCCTGTCCGGCTTTCGCCGGTGGCGGCCTGAACCGGCATTCGCCGCCCGGCCTGGGCGAACTAAACCAAGATCAGGACCTGTCACAAAGACGTATCATTGCCACGGAGGCGTGATATTTCAGTCACTATAAATCATTGAAATCGCTTCAATTTTTCCAAATTGTGGCAACGCGGCATCACGGATCTGTGACCGATTGCGACGGGCCATGCCGCCAAACACGGCATGCCAAAAAAAGACCCGGCATGGGAAATGCCGGGTCTTTTGTCTGGAAAACGGATGAAGCGCTATTTCGCGCGGCTCACGATCGCCAAGGATTTTTCGACATGCTGATCGGGGGACAAACCGTCGAGCTTGGATGACAGAGTCGCCAGGACCTTGCCATCCTTGCCGATCACATAGGTGACGCGCTCAATGATGGCGTGGGTGAGATCGTTCTGCTTGTTGTCCTTGGCGCCCGGCTTTGGCTGGTTGACGGCCAGATTGTAGGAGGCCGCAATCTTGGTGTCCGCGTCCGAAGCGACGGGGAATTTCCCGGCGCAGAAGGCTGGATCGGCGGAGAATTTGTGCAGCCGCTCCAGGCTGTCGGCCGAGACCCCCAAGATGGAAGCGCCCGCGGCGGCGAATTTCTCGGATTGTTCGGCAAAGGTATGGGCTTCCAAGTCGCAGCCGCCGGTAAAGGCGGAAGGATAGAAATAGACCACCACCGGGCCTTTCTTGAGCGCGTCCTTGAGATTGAATTTGAAATCCTTGCCGCCCAGCGAGCCGGGGGCGGTGAAGTCGGGCGCGGTGTCTCCGGGTTTCAGCGCGGCAAAAGCAGGACTGGCGCAGAACGCGGCCAAAAAGCCGATCAGAATCTGTTTTTTCATGGGTCGTCCTCGAGAGGGGCGCCGGGACGCTAGCACGCACCCTGGGCTGGGTTAAAGTGGAGCGGAATCGGGCCTCAAGCCCCTCTTTTTTGCGGTGCCGGAATGCCTGTTCAAGCGCTGGAACATGTCACCATCCGTTGTGCAAACCTCAAGCGCACCCGCGACTTCTATGTCGAGTTGATGGGGCTGACTGAGGGCGAGCGGCCCAATTTTCCCTTTCGCGGGTATTGGCTCTATCTGGGTGGCGTTCCCGTCATTCATCTGATCGAGGCGGCTGACAATGGCGGCGCCTGGGGACGGGAGGCCGTTTTGCCCGATCCCGATCCCGATCGCGGCACCGGCGCCTTCGATCATGTTGCCTTTCAGGGCGATGATTTCGATGCCATGCGCGACAAGCTCAGCGCGGCGGGGGTGCGCTTTCGCGAACGTGTGGTGCCGGGTGGGCGGCTGAAGCAGTTGTTCGTGCCCGATCCCGAAGGCGTGCTGGTGGAAATCAATTTCCGCATTGATTGAACTTAGTCGTCGTCGGGTCCGCGCCGCCTGATATCGGTGTAGGGAGTGCCGTCCTTGCGGGTATACATGGCGGTTCCGCCCATTTGGAACGCCATGTCGATGTCGGAATATTCTCCGCCATCGGTGGCCAAGCGCGTACCGACTTCCAACAACAGGGCGTCGGTATTGCTGCGGTTCTGCAGATGATGGCCGTCTTTGTCGCCCGCCTTGAAACCGGCGCAGTCGCCGGCTTTCAGAATTTCTTCGCCGGAATCGGTGACCAGAACCACTTCGCCGGAAATGACATAGACAAACTCATCCTCCTCGGTGTGCCAATGGCGCTGGCTGGACCAAACGCCCGGCTTGAGCCGCAGCAGATTGATACCGAATTGGGTGAGGCCCGCCGCATCCCCCAGTTTGCGGCGCTCCCGCGCCCGGCAGGGCTGGTCATAGGGCGGCGGATAAAACGTGCCGACTTGCGCGGGAATATCCTTGGGATCGATGCGTTTGGCCATGAGCGTTCCCCAACAGAAAAGCGCACAAACCTAATGCGAGTTCTCTCTCTATGGCTATGGTGTTTAGGAAAATCAGCCGCGCGCGGGACGCGGACGGTCAGGTCTGCCGCATAAAACTGCGCATGGTTTGGCCCGGAAGAGTCTGGAAAGTCACAGGCCTTGGGGCGCCGGCATCGGCCGCGATGAAAAGAAAATGGTCGCCTTCCAGTTCGTATATTGCAGCCAAAGTCTTCCCTGCATCGATACCTATGCTATCGGTCCAATCGATCGTCTTGGGTGTGCAGGACGCGTCCAGTGCAAACGTCCCTTCCAGTAGTAGCCGTCCGGTACTATCGCGCACAGAAAAGTGATTGCCGCGAAAGGTGGTCAGCGATCCTGACGGGTCACCATAGGCGTCAGGGGCGTCCGCATTGCCGTCTTCCTCAAACGCTACTTGTTTCCAAGTGCCTTGAAGCGCCGCCAAATCCAGTTCTGACGCCGATGCGGGCAAGTCAGTCCTTGGCCCGCTCGACGTAAGCGCCATCCGCTGTCATCACCACCACGCGGGTGCCGACGGTGATGTGGGTGGGCACCATGGTCTTGACGCCGTTGGACAGCATCGCCGGCTTGAACGAGCCCGAAGCGGTCTGGCCCTTCACCACCGGCTCGGTGTCCACGATTTCAAAGGTGGCGCGCTGGGGGATTTCGATAGAGATGGCATTGCCTTCGAACAGCTGCAGCTGAACGTCCATATTCTCGGTCAGATAGGGGGCGGCATCGCCCACCACGTCAGAGCCGACATGCAGCTGGTCGAAGGTCTGCGGCTGCATGAACACATATTGTTCACCGTCCTGATACAGATAGTTGAAGGTCTGGTGTTCGACGAAGGCTTTTTCCACGCTGTCGGTGGTGCGCAGCCGCTCCACGGTCTTCACCCCGTCGCTGATGCGGCGCATTTCCAGATGGGTCACGGGCGTGCCTTTGCCGGGATGGATATTCTCGGCGGTGATGACCAAATAGAGCTTGCCCTCCTTCTCCAGGACATTGCCTTTGCGCACGGAGCTGGCGATAACCGAAACCACGGGAAACCTCTCAAATCTGCGGATTTGCGGGGGTCTTTAGCAGGGAGGCTAGGTCCGCGCAAATGGCTTGGTGGGATGCCCAAAACCATGCCGACCGGCGTCCTTTGCTGCTGACGCGGGGACGGTTAAAGACCGCCATCCGGGAATATTTTGAAGCGCAAGGCTTCACCGAGGTGGAATGCGGTGCGTTGGCCGTTTCGCCCGGCAATGAGACCCATCTGCATGCCTTTGAGACCCGTCTGACCGGATCGGATGGCGTCAGCCATACGCGCTATCTGCATACCTCGCCGGAATTCGCCGCCAAGAAATTGCTCGCGGCGGGGGAGATGCGGATTTTCGATTTCGCCCGGGTGTTTCGCAATCGCGAGCGCTCCCGCCTGCATGCTCCCGAATTCACCATGCTGGAATGGTACCGGGCGCACCAGGACTATGACGCGGTGATCGCCGACGGTCTGGCGCTGTTGCGATTGGCGGGGGATGTGGCACAGACCAAGCTGTTTCAGCATCGCGGCGTCACCTGCGATCCGCGCGCCCCGGCCGACCGGCTGACGGTAGCCGGGGCCTTTACCCATTTTGCTGGGATCGATCTGCTCGCCACCCTGTCGCCCCAGGGCGCGGGCGATGCCGCTGCCTTGCGGTCGCGGGCGCGCCGGGCCGGCATTGACGTCGCCGATGACGATGATTGGTCGGACATGTTCAGCAAGATTCTCACCTTGCGGGTGGAGCCGCGCCTAGGCTTGGACCGGCCCTGCGTGCTTTATGAGTATCCGGTCTGCGAAGCGGCGCTGGCGCGCGTCAGCCCGCGGGACAGCCGGGTGGCGGAGCGGTTTGAGCTGTATGTCTGCGGGGTGGAGCTGGCCAACGGCTTTGGCGAGTTGACCGATCCAAGGCAGCAGCGCGCCCGCTTTGAAATCGAGATGGCCAAAAAGGAACGGGTCTATGGCCAGTGTTACCCTTTGGATGAAGATTTTCTGGCCGCACTGGCGCATATGCCGCCGGCCAGTGGCGTGGCCCTGGGCTTTGACCGGCTTGTGATGCTGGCGGCGGGCGCACCGAATGTGGACGCGGTGCTGTGGACGCCGCTTTCCTGAGTTTCTTGCGCCTGCAGGCATGACGGCATTGCAGGAATTTGGGTGGTGAAAATCCCGTCATGGCTTAGGGTTCGCGCGCCATGACACAGATGACCCAACCTGAAAGAATAGTTACAGCCATCGGGTTGCTCACCATGTTCCTTCCCAACTTCAAAGTGCATAAGCGATGACTCTCGAAGATGTGGCCCGGCGCTATGCGGTGGCGGTGTCGCCGCACCTGCTGTCGCTGATGGACCCCGCCGATCCCAGCGATCCGATCGCGCGCCAATTCCTGCCGTCTTTGGAAGAATTGGTGACCCTGCCGCAGGAGCTGGCCGATCCCATCGGGGACGCGGCCCATTCCCCCGTCGCCGGCATCGTGCATCGTCATCCCGGCCGGGCCCTGTTCAAGGTGGTGGCGGCTTGCCCGGTTTATTGCCGCTTCTGTTTCCGGCGCGAAACGATCGGGCCGGGCCATGACAATAGTTTGTCAAAAGACGAATTTGAAGCGGCGCTCTCTTATATCGCCGCCCATCCCGAGATACGCGAAGTGATCCTGACCGGCGGCGATCCCTTCATTCTGTCGCCGCGGCGGGTGGCGGAGATCGCCAGCCGGCTGGCGGCGACGGCGCATGTGCGGATCGTCCGCTGGCACAGCCGGGTCCCGCTCACCGACCCGGAGCGCGTGACGGACGATCTGGTGGCGGCCTTGCATGCCCCAGGCGCCGCCACTTGGGTTGCGATTCACGCCAATCACGAACGGGAATTCTCCCGTCAAGCGCAAACCGCGATCGCCCGTTTGGTGGATGGCGGAATCGCCTTGGTCAGCCAATCGGTGTTGTTGAAGGGCGTGAATGACACCGCCGACGCGCTCGCCAATTTGATGCGCGCTTTTGTCGATAACCGCATCAAGCCTTATTATCTGCATCATCCCGATCTGGCGTCGGGGACGTCGCATTTTCGCCTGAGCATAGAGGAAGGGCTTTCTCTGATGCGGCAATTGCGGGAACGACTGTCCGGTTTGGAAATGCCCACCTATATGCTCGATATTCCGGGCGGCTTCGGGAAAGTGCCGCTGGAATCCGCCGATCTGGAGAAAACCGCCACCGGCTACCGTGTCCGAGATATAAGCGGGGTGTGGCACGACTACTTGGCAGGCTGACTGCCGGCCCTGCGCTTACGCTTCGGGCGCTCGCCGTTTTCGCATGTCCACAAGACATGCTCACATCCTTTCGGATGTCACTCCTCGCCCACGCAGCCTTTTGAAAAACGCGCTGACGCGGTGGCGCAATTGCTCGCGCCTGACAACGCCCATATCGGTTACCCAATTGAGCTGGATCACCCGGCGCGGGCCTTCAAACGCGTGAAAGCCATGCCAGGCATGGGGCTCATTCTTGAAGATCAACATGGTGCCTTCGTCAGGCGGCACTTCCGCGATCACATCCTCCAGATTGTCAGGTGAGCGCAGCAGGCGCAGCCGCCCGCTTTTGGCTTCCCAGGCATTGTTCATATAGATCAGCACGGTGATGATCTTGGTGCGTGAGTCCGTGTGGATCTGGCCGTCGCGCGCCGCCGAAACGCCCCGCGCCGTCACCATGGTGGGCCGGCCTTTCAGGTCCACGCCCAGTTTTTGTTCCACCGCGCGGGTGAATTCCGGACCCTGCATGGCGGCGATGAAGGCCGCAAAGGCGGGCCCATAGCGAAGCGTGGGAAGCGGGAAGGAACCGGGATGGCGAACCAAGGGATAGTCGGCATTGATCGCCGCCATCGCCTCACGCTTGACGAAATGCGGCACCATGGCGAAAGCGAACGGCTCGCGCGTCACGGGCGCGGCGTGAAAGGCTTCCAGATCGATCGGCAGGGCGGACATGGGTGCGGAAATAGCCTTTCACGCCCCAAAACGCAAAAAACCTGCGCAAGAAAAAGGGACGGGAGCTGCCAGAGCAAGCTGATTCCATCTGGTCCCAACTTGCTCTAGATAGACTTATGGCTTTTCTGCAATCCCATCCTCCGCGCCAGCCGATCTTTCGCGCGCCGTCCGTGGTTTTGTGGCTGATGGCGGCGCTGGCAGCCCTGCACCTGGCGCGGGTGACCAGGCCAGGCGATCAGCCACACACCATCGTCTATGAATTCGGGCTCTTCCCCTTGCGCTACAGCCGCGCGTTCCTGGAAAGCCACATGGCCAATCCAGGCACGCTCTGGGAACGGGCGGTGCCGTTCATCTCCTATATGGGGCTGCACAATGATTGGACCCACCTGGTCATCAATTGCTTCTGGCTGCTGGCGTTTGGTCCCATTGTCGCCCGCCGTTTTGGCGGCGCGTTGTTTCTTGCTTTCTTCGCCGTTTGCGGCGTGATCGGCGCGGCCACCTATCTGGCTTTCAACTGGGCCAGCCCGGTGCCGGTGGTCGGCGCATCGGGGGCGATATCCGGTTTAATGGCGGCGGCGCTGCGCATGCTGCCGGGCCAGGCGCCTTGGGCGCTGCCGGGAGAAACGCCCCTGGCGCCGATTTTTTCCCGCCAGATTCTGATCTTCACCGCGCTTTGGGCCGCCCTTAATCTTTTGACTGGCCTGACAGGGTTGGGGATGGGCGGGGAAGACGGGCTGATCGCCTGGCAGGCGCATTTGGGTGGTTTTGCCGCTGGATTGCTGCTGAGCAGTCCGTTCGACAGGCTGCGGCCCCGGGCGGTGGGCGCGCCGGTAGACCGCTAGTTAGCTATTCCGCCGGCGCCACATGCGGCCCGGCGGGGCGGGCCTTGCGGCTTCTCAGCCGCGTGCTGAAACGGTCCAGATAGGAATAGATCACCGGTGTGATGTAGAGGGTGAGAAGCTGCGACAGAAGCAGGCCGCCTGTCACCGCAAGGCCCAGCGGACGGCGGCTTTCCGCGCCCGCGCCTCCGCCCAGCGCGATGGGCAGGGTGCCCATCAGGGCCGCCATGGTGGTCATCATGATGGGACGGAAACGGGTGATGGCGGCCTCGTAGATCGCCTGTTCCGGCGACAAGCTCGCATCGGACCGCTGCCGGTGGAGGGCGAAGTCGATCATCATGATGGCATTTTTCTTCACGATGCCGATCAGCATGATCATGCCGACAAAGGCATAGAGCGTCAGCGACATATCGCTGTGGGTGATGCCCGCCATGAACAGAAGATGCGCGATGTACAGCGTGATCAGCGCCCCCACCGCCGCGCTGGGTAGGCCCGACAGAATGGTCAAAGGATGGATGAAGCTCTCATACAGGATGCCCAGGATGATGTAGACCACCACCATCGCGATCACCAGCAGCATGCCCATATTCTTGGTGGAATCCTCGAACGCCGCCGCGGTGCCCTGGAAATTGCCTTGGATGCTGTCGGGCATGTCGATGGCTTCGCCGGCTTCGCGGATGCCGGTGACGGCGTCGGACAGCGCGCGGCCCGGTGCCAGGTCGAAGGAAATCGTGATGGCGGGAATCTGGCCGGCATGGTTGACCGAGATCGGCACCGTGCTGGTGGTGGTGTCGGTGACGGCGGTTAGTGGCACCAGCATGCCGTTGGCGCCGGTGACATAAAGCCGGTCGAGCGCGCTGGCATCGTGCTGGAAGCGCGGCATCAACTCCATGATCACTTCATATTGATTGGAAGACGTGTTGATCTGGGAAATGCGCTGGCCGCCAAAGGCCGAGCCCAAAGCCTGTTCGATCTGCAGTGCCGAGACGCCGAAGGCCGCCGCCCGGTCACGGTCAATTGTGACCTGCACCGACGGCATCGCGGCTTCATAGTCCGAGGTCACATCGACAAAGCCGGGCCGGGACTTCAGATTCGCCATCAGTTTTTCGGAATATTCCTCCAACTGCCCCAGGTCCAAGCCCTGCAGCGTGTACTGATAGTTGGAGCGGGAGCCGCGCGCGCCCAGCCGGATCGCGGGCGGGTTGGTCAGGAAGACACTGACGCCGGCAATGCGTGATACCTTGGGACGCAGGCGGGCGATGACTTCTTCAGGCGTGGAATCGCGCTCGCTCTGGGGCTTGAGCGAAATCATCATCAGGCGGCCATTGTTGGTGCCGGCCGCGCCGTTGGAGCCTTCCATGTTCGCCAACACGCCGTCGACGTCGGGATCCTGCTCCACGATGCGGATCACGTCCTGCATGTAACGCGCCATCTGGGTGAAGGAGGTGCCGTTGGCGGCCTGGACGGCGCCTTGCAGGCGTCCGGTATCGTCGCTGGGCAGGAAGTCCTGCTTCATCACTTGCATCAACAGTATGCTGGCGGCCAGGCTGGCGAAGAACACCCCCAGGATGACGGGGCGGTGCTCTAGGCTCCAACGCAAGGTGCGGTCGTAAAAACTCTGCACGCTGTTGAAGGTGTTTTCGCTCCAGCGATAAAAGGCATTGTGCTGCTGGCCCTGCTCGGCCTTGAGGATGCGGGCGCACAGCATGGGCGTGAGCGTGACGGAAATGATACCGGAGAACAGGATCGCCAAGATAATGGTGACAGCGAATTCGTACAGCAGCCGGCCCACAATGCCGCCCATGAAGACGATAGGGATGAACACCGCCGCCAGGCTGATGGTCATGGACAGAATGGTGAAGCCGATCTCGCTGGAGCCTTTGAGCGCCGCTTCGTAGGGCTTCATGCCCTTTTCGATATGCCGGACGATGTTTTCCAGCATCACGATGGCGTCGTCGACCACAAAGCCCACCGAAAGCGTCAGCGCCATCAGCGAAAGATTATCCAGATTGAAACCGAAGGCCGCCATGCCGGCAAAGGTGCCGATGATGGCGATGGGCAGGGCCAGCGACGGAATGATGGTCGCGGTGACACGGCGCAGGAAGATGAAGATCACCCCCACCACCAGCGCGCCGGCGATCAACAGCGTGTGCTGCACATCATTGATGGAGGCGCGGATGATCTGGCTGCGGTCGAACACCACATCCAGAGTCACCGAGGGCGGCAGGTTGGCCTGGAATTGCGGCAGGACTTTGCGGATATTGTCGATCACGCCGACCGTGTTGGAGCCGGGCTGACGGAAGATCGCCAGCATGATGGCTTGGTCGCCCTTGTACCAACTGCGGGCATAGGGGTTTTCTTGGCCGTCAATGACCTGGGCGACGTCTTTCAGCCGGACGGGCGCGCCCTTTTCATAGGCGACGATCTGGTTTTCGAATTCGGCGGCGTTGTTGAGCTGTCCGCCGGTATGGATGATGGTCGAGCGGGTGGGTCCGTTGAGCGCGCCGGTCGCCATATTGACATTGGCGTCGGCGACAGCGGCGGTCAGCTTGTCGATGCCGATCTGACGGGTTGCCAGGGCCGATGGGTCCACCTGGATGCGCACTGCATATTTGGCATTGCCGAACACGCCCACCTGGGCGACGCCTTCAATGGTGGAAAGCTGACGGGCCAGCAGCGTCTCGGCATACTCGTTGACCTGCGACGGCTTGAGCGTCTTGGAACGCATCGCCAGGAACAAGATGGGCAGGTCGGCCGGGTTCACCTTGCGGAAGGTGGGCGGCTGCGGCATCGCCTTGGGCAATTGGCGGGTGGCGGCCGAGATAGCAGCCTGCACGTCTTGGGCGGCGCCATCCAGATCGCGCGACAGGTTGAACTGCAACTGGATGCTGGTGGAGCCTTGCCGGCTCGACGAGGTCATCTGGTCGATGCCCTGGATAGTCGAGAGCTGATTTTCCAGCGGCGAGGCCACCGAAGAGGCCATGGTGTCGGGATCGGCGCCCGGCAGCGACGCATTCACCTGGATGGTGGGAAAGTCGATATTGGGCAGGTCGGAAACCGGCAGGCTGGAATAGCCAAAGGCGCCGAAAATCACCAACGCCGCCATGACCAGCGTGGTCATCACGGGACGTTCGATAAAGGTTTTCGACAGATTCATCTCAGTCTACCGAACCCTTTTGGTCAGCCGTCACGGTCTTGGGCCTGCGGCGCCTTGCGGCCGCCGCTGGCCGTCTGGGCCTTGCCGCCGGCGGCTTTCTTGGTGCCGGTGACATTGACCTTGGCGCCGGGAATCACGCGCAGCTGACCATCGGTGATCACCCGGTCGCCTGCCTTCAGATCGCCTTGCACCGCGTCACTGACGGTGTCGTCGAACAGAACGCGTACCGGCACCTGTTGCGCGGTGCCGTCCTTGACCAGATAGACGAACTGTCCGTCTGGGCCGGTGTTCACCGCTTCACGCGGAATCACCGTGGCATTGGGAATTTCCGACAAGGCCACCACCACATCCACCAACTGGCCGGGGACCAGCGCCATGTCGGCATTGGGATGGGTGGCGCGCAATTCGATCGTGCCGGTATTGCCGGTGACGGCATTGGAAATGAAATCCACCTTGGCGGTCAGATTGTCGCCGCCGCCCACGTCACGCATGTTCATGGTGATGGTCAACCCCTTGGTGCGCGCCATTTCCTGAATGCGCGGCAGGTCCGATTGCGGCAGCGAAAGAGAGATCTTCACCGGCTGGATTTCGTTGATGGTGACCAGCGGCGTGGTGCTGGCATTGGCGCTGGAAGAGGACGCCACCATGTTGCCCGGCTGGATCAGGATCGGGCCGGTCTTGCCGTTCACCGGCGAGCGAATCTGGGTGAATTCCAGATTGAGGCGCGCGCTTTCCGCGGTGGCCCGGTTTTCCAGGTAGCTGGCCTGGGCGTCATCCACATCCTGGGGCGAGATTGCGTTCTGGCTTTTCAGTCTGGTGTAGCGGTCGAATTTGGCTTTGGCCGAGGCCATCGCGGCCGTGGCATTGTCATAGGTCGCCTGATAGGGGCGCGGATCGATCTGGAACAGCAAGTCGCCGGTTTTGACCATCTGGCCTTCCTTAAAGAAGGCGCGCGTAAGCTGGCCGGTGACGCGGGCGTTCACCGAAACGGTGGAATTGGCCATCACGGTGCCGATGGTGCGTTCGATCACGGCCATGTTGCGTTGTTCGACCACCGCCACCTTGACAGGTGCTGCCGTCATGCGGCGCGGCGGCGGGGCGGCGTTATGGGTGAAATACCAGAATCCGCCCAGCGCCAATGCCAGTGCCGCACCGCCAATCACATAGATGCGGTTGATTCCGAAGTGAGCGTCGCCCCGGTCCCGTGTCGGCGGGGTCTTGAGCGGGGGCATCTGAACATTCATGCGACACGATCCTGACAGGGCCAGCCTGTCAAAAGCCTGACAGGTTCAAAGTATATACATTGAAGTCCGCGCATTGCGCGGAATACGTACCGGTTCCCGCGAATGCTGGTGCTTTGCCGGGCAATCCGGAAAACGGCTAGACCCGGAATATCGGCTCTCCATGGGCGGGTTATAGGCCAAAACCCTCTCACAAATGTGCCAGAAACCGCCTTTCTGGCGGTGCACAAGTACCGGAAAATGCTCTTAGATCGCGTTAATCTTGGCAATTTCGCGACAACCGGGCCCTGGTGATGTTGCTCCGCAGCAGGGCCTGTGTCTATAAGCCCCGCAACTCCCCGTCCCTCTTGCTCGATTCTGGTCCCATGGAAATCCGCAACATTGCCATTATTGCCCATGTCGACCATGGCAAAACCACGCTTGTTGATCAGCTGCTGAAGCAGTCGGGGTCGGTGCGCGAAAACCAGCAAATGGCGGAGCGGGCCATGGACTCCAACGATCAGGAGCGGGAACGCGGCATCACCATCCTGGCCAAATGCACTTCGGTGGAATGGAATGGGGTCCGGATCAATACGGTGGACACGCCTGGCCATGCCGATTTCGGCGGCGAGGTGGAGCGCATCCTCTCCATGGTGGATGGTGTGGTGCTGTTGGTGGACGCCGCCGAAAGCGTCATGCCCCAGACCAAATTCGTGCTGTCCAAGGCGCTGAAATTGGGCCTCAAGCCCATCGTGGTGATCAACAAGATCGACCGCTCCGACGCCCAGCCCAAGGAGACGCTGGAATCGATCTTCGACCTGTTCCTGGCCTTGGAAGCCAATGACAGCCAGCTCGACTTCCACCATCTCTATGCCTCGGGCCGCAACGGCTGGGCGGTCAACGAATTGGAAGACGAGCGCAAGGACCTGTCGCCCTTGTTCCGCCGCATCGTCGAAGACGTGCCGCCGCCCAAGCCCCAAGCGCTGGCGGGCGAGGACAATCCGTTCAAGATGCTGGTGACCACGCTGGAGGCCGACAATTTCCTGGGCCGCATTCTGACGGGCCGCATTGAATCCGGCGTCATCACCACCAACCGCAACATCAAGGTTCTGAACCGCGACGGCGAGGTGATCGAGAAAGCCCGCGTCACCAAATTGCTGGCCTTCCGCGGCTTGGCGCGGGTGCCGGTGGAGCGTGCCGAGGCCGGTGATATCGTCGCCATCGCCGGGCTGGAAACTGCCACCGTCGCCGACACGCTGTGTGACTTGACGGTCGACCAACCCATTCCCGCTCACCCGATCGATCCGCCGACCTTGGCGATGACCATTTCGGTCAACGACTCGCCGCTGGCGGGCCGCGAGGGCGACAAGGTGCAAAGCCGCGTGATCCGCGACCGGTTGATGCGCGAAGCCGAAGGCAATGTCGCGCTGAAGGTGCAAGAAACCGGCGAAGGCAATTTCGAGGTCGCGGGCCGCGGCGAGCTGCAGTTGGGCGTGCTGATCGAATCCATGCGCCGTGAAGGCTTTGAGCTTTCCATCTCGCGCCCGCGCGTGTTGTTCAAGACCGAGAATGGCCAAAAGCTTGAGCCGATCGAGGAAGTCACGGTGGACGTGGACGACGCCTATACCGGGGTGGTGATCGAGAAGATCTCGGGCCGCAAGGGTGAAATGGTGGACATGCGTCCCACCGGCGCGGGCAAGACGCGTATCGTCTTTCACGGCCCGGCGCGCGGCTTGATCGGCTATCACGGCGAATTCCTCACCGACACGCGCGGCACCGGCGTGATGAACCGCATGTTCCTGGACTATGCCCCGCACAAGGGCAATGTCGGCGGCCGTGTCAACGGTGTGTTGATTTCCACGGAAAATGGCGAAGCGGTGGCCTATGGCCTTTGGTATCTGGAAGAGCGCGGCAAGCTGTTCGTGACCCCGGGCACCAAAGTGTATGAGGGCATGATCATCGGTCAGAACGCCAAGGACAACGATCTGGACGTCAACCCCACCAAGGCCAAGCAGCTGACCAACATCCGCACCACCTCCAAGGACGAGGCGGTGCGCCTGACGCCCATCGTGCCGATGACCCTGGAACAGGCCATGGCCTATATCCAGGACGATGAGCTGGTGGAAGTGACGCCCCAAAGCATCCGCTTGCGCAAGCGCGCGCTGCTGCCGCATCTGCGCAAGCGCGCCAAGCAGGAAATGGACGCTTAGCCGCGCGGTTTTCGCTCTAGCTGGCGGATAATCCAAAAGTGCCATGAGCCGGTGTTTATGCCAGAATAAGTGCGGCTCAAGGAAAATCGCCGATGCCGGGCATACCGTTCGAATTCTATCTTTTTGGGCTGACTTTGGCGGGCGTGGCGATTTTTCACCGCGCAGCGCTGTGGATCTCCCTGGGCGGCTTGGCGGCAGTTCTTGCTTATAAATTGGCGGGTTCTGATGGACTGCCCGGTCTTGTCACGCATTTCTCCCACGAATGGGTGCTGCTGGTGAACCTGTTTCTATTGCTGCTTGGGTTCGCTGTATTGGCCAACCAATTTGAACTTTCCAACGCACCCGAAGTCATGCCAGGCCTGCTGCCGCGCAACTGGACCGGCGGGCTGTGTCTGTTGGCTCTTATTTTTTTGTTGTCCACCTTTCTCGACAATATCGCGGGGGCAGTGGTGGGGGGAGTTGTGGCGCGCCATGCCTATCGCGGCAAGGTTGGGATCGGATTTCTGGCGGCGATCGTGGCGGCTGCAAATGCCGGAGGCGCGGGTAGCGTGATCGGCGACACCACAACGACTATGATCTGGATCGCGGGCATCTCTCCGCTGGTGGTGGCCCCTGCTTTTATTGGGGCGGGTGCCGCTTTCGCCGTATTCGGTGTTGCGGCTGCGTGGCAGCAGCACCGCTACGCGCCCATCCAGCCGCACGAGGGACAGGCCCTGCCCATCCATTGGGCGCGACTGGGCATCGTGATCGCGATGCTGCTGGCCCTCCTGGGCACCAATATCGGTGTCAGCGGTTTCGCGCCGCAGCTTGAGCATGCCATTCCAGCACTGGGGCTGGGCCTCTGGGCCGTCATCCTGTTGACCGCGATGGTGCGAAAGCCGGACTGGTCGGTGCTGCCGCCTGCCGCGACTGGCGCGGTGTTCCTGATCGCGCTGGTGGCGGCGGCGTCGCTGATGCCGGTGGGCTCGCTGCCGGAGCCGAGTTGGCAAAGCACCTTCGGTATCGGAATCATCGCGGCGGTGTTCGACAATATTCCGCTGACGGCGCTGGCGTTGGAGCAGGGCGGCTATGACTGGGCGCTGTTGGCCTATGCTGTGGGGGTGGGCGGTTCGTGTCTGTGGTTCGGCTCGTCGGCGGGCGTGGCGCTGACCAACCTGTTTCCCGAAGGGCGTTCGGCGGTGCGCTGGGTGGCAGACGGCTGGCATGTGCCCGTCGCTTATGTCTTGGGCTTTTTCGTCCTGCTGGCGGTGTGCGGCTGGACGACGGCCAGGGTGTAGGCTGACGCGGCTGGGTTGAGGACTGATCGCGCGCTATTGTGGGCATAAAGGGAATCACCGTGACCGTCGATGAAAAACTGATCGCCTTTGCCAACCGCCTGGCCGATGCCAGCGGCGCGGTGATCCGGCCCTATTTCCGTCAGCGGATCGAAGTGACGCACAAGCCGGGCATGCATGCCTTCGATCCGGTGACCGAAGCCGACAGGGGCGCCGAGCGCGCCATTCGCGCTATCCTCGAGCGCGAACGCGCCGACGATGCCATTCTGGGTGAAGAGTATGGCGAAAAGCCCGGCGGGCCTTGGCGCTGGGTGCTCGATCCGGTGGACGGAACGCGCGCCTTCATCACCGGGCGACATGAATGGGGTTCGCTGATCGCCCTAGAACATGAAAATGTGCCGGTGCTGGGCATTCTGGATCAGCCGGTGCTGGGCGAAAGATTTTTGGGCGTGAATGGGCGGTCTTTTTTGTTGGAAGGCGAAAAACGTACCGCTTTGAAAGTGCGCGAATGCGCCGAACTGAAAGACGCCATTCTCTGCGTCACCGACCCCTTTGCCTATTTCACCCAAGCGCAGGCCGCTGCTTTCCAGCGCGTCAGCAAGGCGGCACGCATGACGCGCTATAGCGGCGACTGCTATCTGTTCGCGGCGCTGACGCTGGGTTTTGTCGATGTCATCATCGAGGCCGGGTTCAAGCCTTGGGATATCGCGGCGCTGATTCCCCTGGTGGAGGGCGCCGGCGGCGTCATTTCCGCCTGGGATGGCGGCGATTGCCGCGATGGCAAGACCATTCTGGCTTGCGGTGACAGACGCGTCCACGAAGAAGCCATAAAGCTGCTGAAATATTGAGCTTGCGCGGCAAGCATTGCGGCAGCTGCGTCCAATCTTGCCGCAATTTGCCTTTGTTTGAAGGCCACGAAACCGTCGCGCCCAGATCACGTTCTCCTACCGAAGTCCCATTCATTCCTTCAGGAGGAACGCATGTCTCTGCGAGATTTCAATGCACCGGTTTGCGATGATCCCATCGCTCTGCACCATCAGCCCGTGGGCAATGCCACAGGGTTGGAAAATTTCCACACCATCCATCCCGAAGACATCGAACCCAACAACACGCCCAAGATCGTGGGTGCCTTGGCCGTGGCCTTGATGATCGGTGCTGCCGGGACTGCGTTGTACACGTCGATATCGTCCCAACCTCCCAAACCGGTGACCATGGCCGCCAATCTGCCGGCGCCCGCCGCGCCGCCAGCGCCGCTCCCCGCCGCGGTCACGCCGGACGCCAATACGCCCGCCAGCATGCCGGCCGCCACCGAAATGGCACCGACACCGGCGCCGGCGCCGGTGCAGGCCAAGAGCGTCTCAAGCCAGCCTTCGCAAACCGCATCGGCCCCGCGTAGGGCGACGCCTTCGGTTGGCAAGGATGCCGCTTCGGTGCGTTTGGCCGCGGACGCTACCCAATCAACCGTTCAGCCGCCGGCCCCAGTGATCGCGGAGCCGGTGGCGCCTACCCCGTCGCCTTCGGACATCGCGACCAACAATATCCAGTCGGGTGTAGCGGTGGCGCCGAACGCGACAATGGCGGCTGATATGCCGGTGCAGGGTCAGGCCAGCACTACCCCCCAGCCGTTGCAGTCCTCTACGCCATCAGCCAGCGATACGGCCCCGGCTCAGGATCAACAGACCGGCGCCGCTCCGGCGCAATAGGCAAAATCTGACACTGAACATTGACACTGAACATTGGCGTCCCGGCGCAAGCCGGGACGTTTTTATGCGTGCTGCTGCATGAAGGCGTCGAAGGCAGACCAGAATTGCGTGCGGATCGGATTGCGCTCCATCAAGATCTCATGCTCCGCCTCTTTGATTTCCACATAGCTGGCCTTGGCCAGCCGCCCTGCAAAAGCTCGAATTTGCGGCGTCTGGCAAATCCGGTCTTTACCGGCTCCCACCACCAGCAGCGGCGTGGTGATACTTTGCGCACGTCCCGGCTGGCGCAGCCAGTCCATGGACCGCAACGCCGCCGCCAGCCAGCCCCAGGTCGCGCCCGCCAGCCGCAAATCCGGTTGGTCGCGCAACAACATCTGGGTGCGCTCAAAGCGTTGCGGGTCGGAGGTCACCAATTGGGTCGCGAAAGAGACTTTGTGGGGATCGCGTCCCTCCATGCCCCACACCCAATCGGCGCGCTTGCCGCGCCACATATGATAGCCCGTGATCGCCCGCACCAGGAATTCACGCTGACCGCGAAATGAGATGGCGATCATGGGCGCGCAGAGGACGCAGGCCCGCCATTCGCCGGGCCGCCGCGTCAGGCGGCGCAAAAGATTGTGCGCCCCCATGGAATGGGCCAGGGCGACCGGCTTTTGTCCTTCCGCCAGCATGGGCTGAACGATCCCGTTCATCAGCGTCTCCAGGTCCTCGTCATATTCGCTGAAGTCGCCGATGAAACTTTTGCGGCTGTCCTGGGTCATGCGGGTGGAACCGCCCTGGCCGCGCCAGTCCATGGTGGCCACGGCAAAGCCGCGGCCGCGCAATTCGTCGATCACCTCGAAATATTTTTCGATGAATTCGGTCTGGCCGTTCAAAAGGACGCACACGCCTTTGTCGGCGACATCGGGGGCGGCGGGGAACCGAGCGGCGCGCAAGCTGGCGCCTACCGCCTTGAGGGACACCGGTTCAAAGAGCGTTGCGGCGTGGATCATTTTTTGAGGAATCAGGCGCTTGCCTAGTGTCGTGGTTTCGAAGTTCGCCACATAATTGATATCGGGCTCCGTGCGAACTTCGAAACCAAAGCGACACTAGAATCAATAATTTACTAGTGTCCCTCGATTCCGAAATTCGCCCAGAGCCCGATACAGAGGTAAAGCGAATTTCGGAATCGGGACACTAGGCACTTAAGCCCTATTTTCAAGCCCCTGAAAGGGTCTTGAAGGCGCGTTTTTCGACCCCAAATAGCGTTTGTCCGGCGCCCTTGGGGCCGGTTCCCGTGTCCCGCGCAGATGGTCTGGCGGGTCCGTTGCAACGCTTTTTGGAGGTTGTCTCATGCGTATCGACTATTCGCCCTTTTTCCGTTCCACCGTCGGGTTTGACCGCCTGCTCGGTTTGCTCGAGTCCGCGTCCGAGCAGGGTTATCCGCCCTACAATATCGAGCGCAGCGACGAGAATAACTACCGCGTCACGCTCGCCGTCGCCGGCTTTGCCGACAAGGAGCTTGCGGTTGACGTGAAGGATCGCGTTTTGACCGTCACCGGCAAGCGCGAGGAAAGCGACAGGCCGGCTGCCTCGCTTCTCCATCAAGGCATTGCGGGCCGTGCTTTCGAGCGCAGCTTTCAGCTCGCCGAACATGTCGAGGTCAAGTCTGCCCGGTTGGAGAATGGCCTGCTCCATGTCGACCTTGAGCGCATTGTGCCGGAGGAAAAGAAACCCCGCCGGATCACCATCAACGCGCCGGCTCTGACCACCATCGAAGGCAACAAGGCCGCCGCTTAAGAGCGCTCCAATGCGTTCAGCACCTGCCCAAGGCGCGCCGCGCCATGGGCAGGTGCCTCTCTTTAGAGCATCTCGTTTTTTTGCTAGCTTGCGCACCGAAACCCTGCTTCGGCGCGTCATGGCGTTCTGGCCACAATCCCAGGGCAAACTGCTTTCCGTGGAGGATTTGCGGGCGCGCTATGCCGCTTCCTTCGCGCGCTTCGGCGCGCCCGCGGCCATGGCATGCACATCGGCCAAACTGGGCGCCATTGCCGGTGAATGGGTCGGCATCCATCAAACCGGCCGCACCATCCTGTATTTTCACGGCGGCGGGTTTGTCGCGGGGTCGCCGGAGAGCCACCGGCCCTTGATCGCCAAGCTGGTGGAAGCCAGCGGGGTCGCCGCTTTCAGTGTCAAATACCGCCTGGCGCCGGAGTGTTTTTTTCCCGCCGCGGTGCGGGACGGCATCGATGCCTATCGCGCGCTGCTCGCCAAGGGCGTGGCGGGTTCCTCCATCATTTTGGCGGGGGACGAGGCAGGTGGGGGGCTTGCCTTCGCGGTGGGATTGGCGGTCCGCAATGCAGGCTTGGACATGCCGGGCGGGGTGGTGGCGCTGTCGCCCTGGGCCGATCTGTCCTTGTCGGGATTGTCGCTTCTGAGCAACCGCAAGGCCGATACGGTGCTGGAATGGGAAAGCTTGTTTCTTTCCGCGCGCCACTATCTGCGCAAGTCAAATCCGGGCGACGCCTATGCCTCGCCGGCTTTCGCATCCCTGGCCGGATTCCCGCCCGTCATGGTGCATGCCGGCGCCCATGAAATTCTGCGCGACGATGCATCCAAGCTGGGAGACCGCGCCGCGGACGCGGCCGTGCCGGTCAGTGTGGAGATTTATGACGGCATGGGTCATCTTTTTCAGGTCGAATCCGGCCGCAACGAAGCCAAGGTGTCGTTGTCGCGTTTGGCGCAGTTCATCCGCGCCAGAAGCGCCGTCCTAGCCGCCTGATCGGGCAAAAGCGGACGGGTGGATGGCTCCTTTGGCCTGTGGCTGCTTGATCGATTCCACAATTTGGCACCGTGATGCCGGGAGCAGTGACAATTCATCAGTATGTAGCTGTGCGAGGCACTTAGGGGCGGCCATATTTACGAGGTCCAATTTGCGAGCGCCAGAATCGAATGGCGTATCAGTTCACCCGCATATGGAAAGATCGTTATGCTGGGGTTTTATCCCTTGTAAGATAGGGGCCAGCTTAAGTGAGCAAGAAAACATTTTGCATGACAGATTTCTTAGGAGAAACGCATGAGGAAAGTACTTTCTGCCTCCCTGATTGTTGCAGCGCTGACATCGGCGGCCGGTGCGCAGCCAGCCCCTAAGGCACTTGAGAATTATGCCCGTGAGGCTGATGCGCTGATCCAACCCTATATCAAGGCTGATGCTTTCAGCGGCACCGTGCTGGCGGCCAAGGACGGCAAGATTCTGTTCCAGAAAGCCTATGGTCTTGCCGATCGCGAATGGAATGTCGCCAACACGTTGGATACAAAATTCCGGCTTGGCTCTATCACCAAACAGTTCACCGCCGCGGCGATTCTTCAACTGGCTGAACAGGGCAAGCTTTCCATCGACGACTCGATCTCGAAATACTACACGGATGCACCGGCAAGTTGGGCCAAGGTGACAATCAAACATCTGCTGACGCACATGTCAGGCATCCCCAGCTACACGGATATTCCGGGCTTCTTCGAAAACCAGGCCTTTAACGACCTGACGCCGGAAGGAATCATCAAGCTTACGCGCGATAAGCCGCTGCAGTTTGAGCCGGGCACGCAATTCCGCTACGACAATAGCGGCTACGTACTTCTGGGTTATATCATCGAGAAAGCTTCAGGACTGGCCTATGCCGAATATGTGCAGAAGCATATTTTCGACGTTCTGGGCATGCGCAATTCCGGCTACGATTCCAGCACAACGATCATTGCGCGCCGCGCTTCGGGTTATCAGCCCAAGGGCAAGGGCTGGCAGAACGCCGCTTATCTGTCCATGACATTGCCCTATGCGGCCGGCTCGCTCTATTCGACGGTGGGCGATCTTCTGATTTGGGACCAGGCGCTTTACACCGACAAGGCGCTGAACGCGGCATCCCTGAAACAGCAATTCACAGATTACGGCAACAAGTATGGCTTCGGCTGGGGCATCGACAAAGCCTATGGCCATGACCTTGTTTCGCACGGCGGCGGTATCAACGGCTTTGCCACATTTATTGCCCGCTATCCGCAGGATAGGCTTTTGGTCGTCGCCTTGTCCAACTATGCAAACGGCCCGTCCTTCCGGCTGGCGGCTGAGCTGGCGGGTCAATACTACTATAACACCGGCGCGAAGTCCGCCGTGGCGACGCTATCGTCCACGCAACTCGATGCCTATGTCGGCAAGTTTCAGACGGCAAACTCGGTCATCACCGTGGCGCGGCAGGGCAATGAATTATCGTTCGAGAATACCCCGCTGTCGCAGGAAAGGCCTTCGCCCGCGCATCGGATGCTTGCGCTGAGCCAGACCGAGTTTGTTCTGGCGCCGCTGGAATCCAAGGTCGCTTTTACGCGCGATGCCGCCGGCGCCGTTACGGCGCTAACGGTCAACCAGAATGGCGCCGCAACCGAAGCCAAGCGAACCACCCAGGCCGAAATCGACAGCCGCGTGTCGGCGCTGGCCGACCGGATCAAGAGCAACAAACCGAGTGCCGAAGCCGAGGCGGCTCTGCGCCGGATTATTGCGGGCATCCAGAATGGCCAACCGCCTTTCGAGGAACTGTTGCCGGCCCTTGCCAACGCCATGCGCCCGCAAATGGCGGCGTTGCAGTCCATGGCCAAAGGCTGGGGCGCGTTGAAAACGCTCACTTTCAAAGGGGTGGGGCCAGCCGGCGCGGACATTTATGAGGTCGAATTCGAGAAGGCCAAAACCGAATGGCGTATCGGACCGCCGGTGGACGGAAAGGTTGCCCTGCTCAACTTCCGGCCTCTATAGAGGTCTGCACCGTGATGTAGCTGGCAAAAAGTTTCAAGTATTCTGGCAATCGCTATATCCCCCGTCGGTGGTAGGATATGCTGCAATTGCTCGTAGCTGGCGCAAACGGAAATGTCCGCTCTTGGCGCAAAGCGGACAATCAGATCGATGCCGCCAAGGCGTCGGCGAAGCGTCCCGGCAACTTGGCGCCCGAGAAATCTGCGCCGTGCATTTCGCTGTCGCGGATGTCGGCGTCGGCGAGATTGGCATAGCACAGATCGCAACCGGACAGCCGCGCGCGGCGTAGATCGGCGCCGCGCAAGTCGGCATAGCGCGCCAGGGCATTGTCCAGGCGCGCGGGCAGAAGCCGGCCGCCCGCAATCATCAAAGGTCCCAACTTGGCGTCGCGCAGATCGGCATGATTGAGCTGCGCGCCGGAAAGATTGACGCCGCGCAGATCCGCGCCGCCCAGTTTGGCCGAACGCAAATCGCAATTCGCCAGATTGGATCCCTGCAAGGAGGTGCCTTCCAGATTGGCGCCATAGAGCAGCGCGCCCGGCGCGATCAGCGCGGTCAATCTCCAATGCGAAAGCTTGGCGATGTGGCGCAAATCCTTGCCGGTCAGATCGGCGGGCCGCCCTTCGCGACCGTCGGTTTCGGCCCAGCGCGAATGGCTGGCCAGCATGTTCTCGATCGAGGTGATCTCTTCCGGATTGAGGGGAACGGCCTCGGTCAAAGTCTTGCTCAGGTCGGCGCCATGGGTGGTGGCGAAATCCATCTTGGCTCCGACCAGGATACAGCCGGCAAGATCGGCGCCGGTCAGATTGCAGCCCGACAGATCGGCATTTTCCAGATTGGCGCCGGTCAGCCGCGCCTGGCGCAGATTGGCGCGGGTCAAGCGGCAACCCTTCATGATGGCATCGGTGAAATCGGCCTGCACCGCGATCGCGCCGGTCATCTTGGCGCGTTCCAGATTGGCGGAGTTCATCATGGCGGCGGGCAGTTCGCAGGGCCCCAGATCGTGTTGCAGCACCCTGAGGTTTCCGTATCGGTCCTTTTCCGCGATGGTGCCCTCGCGCAGATCGGCTTCATACAGATCGGTTCCGATCATATTGGCGCCGCGCATGGAAGCGCCCCGCATGTCGGCGCGGCGCAAGGAGGCCCCCGACAGGTTGGAGCGGCGCAGGTCGGCGCCGAAGAAGCTGGCCGAATCCAGCTTGGCGCCTTCGAAATTGGTCTCTTCCAGGACCGCGCCGGTGAAATCGGCATCGGCCAGATTGCGCCCCGCCAGGTCCAGGCCGGAAAGGTCGCAAAAGGCGAATACGGCGCGGGCGCCGCCGATCCGGCCGGAATAGAGCATCTCGTGGCGCGCGATACTGGCGCTCACATCCTTCTGGGTGAGCCTGGCGAAGCCGGTATGCCGGGCTTTGGTCATGGCGTTTGGTTTTGCGGGTTAAGGCTTTTTCATGGGAGATTTTGCGCGCCAGGGCGCTAACACCCGATTAAGACGGGCAAATTTGGCCGCAAACCCACGGTGGAGCGAAAATTGCTGTTGAACCGGGACGATAGCCGGGTACAAAGGCGCTGCAGGAGCGCCCACCCGGCCCCATCCGGGGGAGGACCGTTCGGGCGAAGGGTAAAACGGGTGCGTGGCGGCACGCAGATGTGCCGGCCTTAAGGTCCAGGAGCGGCCTGGCGACGAGACAATGCCGAGACTGGCGGCGCCGCCAACGGCGATTTTTTTTAAGAGGCTGAGTTGATCAAGCACCGTTTGATGCTTTCCGCCGCTGCGGCTGCCCTGCTGGCGGCGGCTCTGGCCACCATTCCCGCCCGCGCCGACATCACGGTCACCACCAGCACCAACACGCCGCTGGCCACCGCTACCAATGGCAACATCGTTATTGACGCAACCGGCGGTGTCGGCATCACCACCGCCAGTGCCCCCGCGGTCACTCTCAATTCCAATCACAGCGTCATCAACCGCGGCTCCATCGCCAATGCCGACACCAACGATGCCATCGGCGTGTCGATCGACACCAAAGCGGGCAATATCTTGTCTTCGGGCTTTACCTCGACCGGCAATATCAATATGGGCGGCACCGGTGCCAACAAGCGCGGCATTATCATCGAAGGCGGCAATACATTTTACGGTCCCATCGCCCTGACCGACCTGACCGCGGCCACATTGACCGGTGTCACCGCCGCCGCCAGATCCTCCGCCATGATCGTTCAAGGCGATACATCGGCGGCCTTTTTGCTGCAGCAAGACACCAAAGTGACTGGCAATATCCTGCTGGGCGGCAGCATCCTTCAAAGTTCCAGCGTCAATTCTACCCAGTCCAACAGCATCATGGTGGATCTGGAAGGCCGGTTGAACGGCAATCTGGTCATTACCTCCGGCCTATCGGGCGTGGGCGCCGGGCTGATCGGCGTCCAGACCCTGGGCGGCATTCATTCCTGCGCCAGCGATACCGCGCGGCCTTCGGGCTTTACCTGCCCGACCTCGTCCGGCGGCTCGTTCGTCAATGCCGGCGCGATTGCGCTGATCGGGAGCCAGACCTTCAACAGTAGGGGCGGCAATCCGGAAGCCGGCAGCGCGGTGATCATCGGCGGCAGCATCGATGGCGGTTTCCTCAACAATGGTCCCGGCACCTCCAGCAACCAGAGTCAGGCGCAGATTGCCTCCAATGGCGTGATGATCCTTGGCGGGGTTTCCAACCCGACCGTTTTGATCGACCCCGCCAAGTCGGCCACCAGCAGCCTGACGGGGCCCCGCGGCCCCGTGATCCTGGGCCCGGTCACCGCCGATATCGATGCCATCGATCCCGGCTATTCTTTCATCAATCGCGGCAGCATCACCGCACAGCCGACCGATCCCGACTTGAGTGCCGCGGCCGTCGTCATCCAAGGCGTTTCCTCGACCGATTTCACCTGCCTCAGCGCTGCTGTGGGCTCATGTTCCACAACGGGCGGCGGGCTTTTGAATACCGGCACGATCGCGGTGCAAGCCAACACGAATTCACCCACCGTCACCGGCAACGGCATCACCAAAGCCACCGCTCTGTATGTCGGCGCCTTTGCCACCATCCCGCGCCTGGATGTGAAGTCGCAAACCATCAATGCCAGCAACAGCACCGACGGTAAAATCAGCGCGCTGGTGACGGGCATCGGCCAGGGCAGCGCCTTCGGCGTCTTCGTGGCAAAGGATGCCACTGTGTCGGTAATTAATGTCGGCCGCGGCGCCAGCATCATCGCCTCCGTGACCACCAGCACGATTGCGCCGACCAAGAATATCGCCACTTCGACCTCGCCCTTCAATCTTGTGTCCCAGGCTATCGTGGACCAGAGCGGCAGCCTCAAGACCATCAACAATGCCGGCAAGATCCAGGCCGCCAACACGGTGCTGTTCCCCGAGAACGGGGCGGTGGCCGGTTCCGTCGCCGACGCCATCGACCTGTTGGCTGGCAACACGGGTGGCGTCACGATCAACAATGGCGGCCGCATCCTGGGCAATGTCCGGCTGCATGCCTCCGGCAATGGCAACATATTGAATGTCGGCAATACCGGCGCCGGTGGCGCAGTCAATCCCAACATCATCTCTGCTATGCCAGGCACCGCCCCCAACACCGCGACCAATTATGCGATCGTGGCAGGGAGCATTGTCGCCGAGACGGCGGGTTTTTCACCCCTGACCACCCCAGCGCTGATCGATTTCGGTGCGGGCACCGGTCACCAGTTGCATGTGGGCGGTTACGGCCATGTCAATGCCGTCATCAGTTCCGGGGCCCGTTCTTCCACCTCCGGGGCCTTGGCCGTCCAGGTGGATTCCAACGGGCAGCTGTTCCTTGCCAACACCAACTTCCCGTTGCAGGCCTCCACGTTCAATGTCGCCCCCAACGGCACGCTGGGCTTGTCAATTTCCCAGACCAATCTCAACAACTTCAATCCGGTGGTGCAGGCCAATAGCGCCAACATTTCCGGCGCCACCCTGGCGCTGCAGTTCGGCACCTATATTTCTTCGGGGCTCACCGCCTCCAGTATCGCCAATCCAACCGTCCAGGACATTACTCTGATCCGGGCCAACACGATCACCGATACCACCCTTGCCACCCAGAATGGAATCCTGGGACAGAATATCCCGTTCCTGTTTGAAACCCCGGCTGAGAGCAAGGTGCAACCGCTTAGCATCGTCACCGATCCCAACGACTCCAGCTATCAGCTTTTGCAGCTGCACCTGTTGCCGCGCTCCCCCGACGCTTTCAATGCAGACAAATCTCCGGGCTTGAACCTGTCGGGCCAAGCCAAGAGCCAGTTTCCCTTTACCGCACGGGCATTGGCCAACGATAACGAACTTGGCGCGTCAATCGCCACCAGCATGACGGTCTACAACACGCCCGGCGTGCCCAGCAGCGGTATCAATGTGGCGGCATCCCAGCAACAGGCGCAGCAGGTCTTTTCGCAATTCGCCCCGGACGTGTCCGGCGGCACGCGCGAGGTCGCGATCCTGCTCACCGACCAAGCCAGCGGCCCAGTGGCGGCGCGCCAGAGATTGTTGCGCAGCTTCTCCCATGAGCCGGGCGACATGACGCTATGGGGCGAGGAATTCACGGGCCAGATCAACAACAAGGGCCGGGTCGCCGCCGACGGCACGTTGACCTCCTACAAGGATCATGGCTTTGGGTTTGTTCTGGGCCTGGACGGCGGCAGCGCGCGCAATGGCTGGTACGGCGGTGCTTTCACTTTTTATACCGGCGATGTCACCCAGCAGCTGCCGCGTTCCACGCGCACCAATACCCAGTGGTACATGCTGACAGGCTATTCCCAATGGCGCGGCAAGAAGATCTTCCTCGATACCCAGATCAGCGCCGGCTATGGCGATCTGAACGCCACGCGCAATATCAGCGTCGGTGCGATTTCCCGCACTGCCACCAGCCGCCGTCCGGCCGCCATGCTGGCTTTGGGCGCCAATACCGGCGTCATGCTGCGCTATGGCGGTTTGCGGATCGATCCGCATGTCAGTCTGGACGGATTGACCCTGCGCGAGGAAGGCTATCAGGAAGCCAATGGCGGCGCCGGATTCAATTTGGATGTGGCGCCCTTTTTCGCCACCTCGCTGCGCACCGCCATCGGCGCCGACATCAAAGGCACGGTCAAAATTTGGGACTTCGACCTGACGCCCGAGGCGCGGTTGGGCTATCGCGTGGATCTGCTGCAGGAAGCGGTAAAGCTCAAGGCGGCTTTCCAATCCACCGGCGGCCGCGCCACAGCCGGCAATACCCTGACCTTTGTGGGCCCCGATCCCGACAGCGGCAATGTCATCGCGGGCCTGGGTTTGGGGGCCTCGACCGACACCTGGCATTTGGGCGTGCATTACGACTGGATTCGCGGCAACAATGGCTCAACCACGCAGGTGGGCATGATTACGGTCCTGGGCCGTATTTGAGAGCGAGCGGCGCGCGTCAGCGCGTGAGCAGGTCCAGTGGACCTGCGAAAGCAGTGAGCGGCCCCGGATACAATCGCTGTTATCTTCATCGATATGTAGCAGCTTGCCCGGCGCGTCGCTTTAGCTCCGCGCGTTCGGCCCTCGAAATGGTCCACCGGACCATTTCGTTCGCGCAAGCGCGAACCGGGCCTCACCCTGTTCAGGCCGCAAAAGTCCTCGCACTTACTTAGCCTCATTGGGTCAGATCATAACATCTGAGATGCTTTACCAGCTGCCGGTGTTGGGCATCGAAGCCCAAGGCTCTTTTGGTTCCAAATGGCCGTCCTGCAGCAGCTCGATGGAAATGCCGTCTGGTGAGCGGATGAAGGCCATATGGCCGTCACGCGGCGGCCGGTTGATGGTAACGCCCCCCGCCATCAGCTTTTCACACAGCGCATAGATGTCGGACACGCGGTAGGCCAAATGTCCGAAGTTGCGTCCGCCGCCATACCCCTGTTCGTCCCAGTTGTAGGTGAGTTCGATCACAGGGCTTTGCGGCCCCCCGGCGGCGATGCGGTGCGCATCCTGGGGTGTGGCCAAAAAAACCAACGTAAATCGGCCTTTCTCGTTTTCCATGCGCCCCACCTCCACCAGTCCGAGTAGGTCGCAATAGAAATGGAGCGACGCCTTCAGGTCGGATACCCGCACCATGGTGTGGAGATACTGCATGGAAGAATCCTCAAATGGCGCCGTTTTTACCAATTCATCATCACGAATTTTGGGTGCCGGAATAAGGTCGGCAGAAAAGCGAAGATGTCGCAAGGGAACTCACCAACGCAGAACCGTTGGTGATTTTGGTGAAGTCTTTCGCGTGTGAAAAACGCATGCCGCGCAATGGCAAATCCGATTTCCATCGGCTGCGCCAAGGTTTACCTGACAATTTGTGCAATGCTGCATATGCGAAGTGTGCAAGCGCAACAGACGCCTCCGCTATCACGGCAACAGAATGCGCCATCGTGTGATGCAAACTGTGGTGTTTTCCGGGCTCTGAGACGCGGTTGATACCTCTTGCAAAGAGGATAAGCGATTGCTTTAACAGCCCCCCGTAAGCGCCAGGATACGGCGCAGCGTTGGGTTAGGCTTGGTTTCGAACAATCGGTTGGACCGGGCAGTGTTGCCGGGTTTCTGTCTTTGAGTGGAGCGCATGGAACGTCCAAATCACCTGCATGTCGGCGACAAGAGTGTTACCAGCAGGGCGACCAGCATCGCCATTGTCATTGGTATCCATGTCGGCGTGATCTTCGGCCTTGTCGCGGCCCTCAACCAGGGAGAGTTGCTGAAACAGCTCTCCGAAATCAAAGCCACCGTCGACACCCCGAAAGAGATTCCCAAGCCGCCGCCGCCGCCGCCGCCGGATCTGGTGAAACCGCCGCCGCCCGTCGCCATCGTGCCGGACTTTCAGGTCGCCAGCGCGCCGCCGCCGCCGGTCACCACCGTGGCCAAGCCGCCGCCGGCGCCGCCGCCGCCGACCGCGCCGCGCATTTCCGATGTGGTATTGGCTCCGATCGCGCGCACGCGCACCAAGCTGCCTTATCCCGAGATTTCGCGGCGCCTGGGTGAATCGGGGACCACTCTGATCGAAGTGAAGATCAGCACCGAAGGTTCTGTTACCGAATGCTCGGTGGTGAAGACCAGCGGCTTTGAACGCCTTGATGCCGCCTCCTGCGAGCAAGTGCAGCGGCAATATAAATGGCGGCCCCCGACGAGCCAGGGCCAGCCGACAACCGCCTCGGCCCGCCTCAGCATTAAGTGGGACCTCAGTGACGCCAAGTAATCACCCATCACCTCAATTCATCTGATTTCACGGAGCAAGAGAAAATGAACTTCAAGAAACTGACGATCGCCGCCGCCATCGTCGCCATGACCAGCCTGAGCGCTATTGCTCCGGTTTACGCGCAGGCCGCCGCGCCTGCCGCCGAGCAACCTGCGGCCCCGGCTGCCGACGCCGCTGCGGCGCCCGCTCCAGCGGCCGCGCCTGCCGCTGCCCCTAGCGATGCGCCCATCCCCAACCAATATTCGCTGGGTCATATCTGGGAAGAAGGCGACTGGATCTCCAAGGTGATTCTGATCTCGCTGGCCATCATGTCGGCCGGCACCTGGTACATCTTCTTCACCAAGTGGATCGAGCAGCAGCGCATCCTGAGCCAGGCGGTCCAGGTCGAAAAGAAATTCTGGACTTCCGCCACCCTGAATGAAGGCGTGGACAAGCTGCCCAAGACCTCGGTGTTCCGCGGCATTGCCGAAGCGGGCCTCAAGGCTTCCCAAGGCGGCACCACCCTGGTCGGCCTCAGCGACTGGATCGGCATGACGCTCACCCGTCAGCTGGAAGACGCCAATGCCCGCCTGCAGGGCGGCATCGCCTTCCTGGGGTCGGTCGGCTCGGTTTCGCCCTTTGTCGGTCTGCTCGGCACCGTCATGGGTATCTTGAACGCGCTGATCGGCATCGGTGTCGCCGGTCAGGCCTCGATCGATAAGGTCGCCGGTCCGGTCGGTGAGGCGCTGATCATGACCGCCATCGGTCTGTTCGTCGCGGTTCCCGCCGTGTTGCTGTACAACTATCTGGTCCGCCGCAACAAGGTCATCACCGAAAAACTGCGCGCCTTTGCCGGCGACCTGCAGGCCTATCTCATCAGCAAGAGCAAGTAGTTCCTGCCGAGACAGGAACCGGAGATAGAACCATGGCAGTCGACGTCCAGCACGCCGTCGAAGAAGATGAAGCGGAATTAAACGTCACGATTAACACCACCCCGTTGGTGGACGTGATGTTGGTGATGCTCATCATCTTCCTGGTCACCATTCCGGTGATCTTGAAGACGGTGCCCCTTACGTTGCCGACTTACCGCAACATCGTCACCCAGACGAAGCCGGAAAATATCGTGATCGCAGTCACCACCGACGAGACGATCTATTACAACAACGTTCCGGTGGACGCCGCCACGATGCGCAAGAATTTCGTCGACGCGCTGACCACCGCGCAAGCGGGCGGCAAGGCGTTGCCGGAGGTGCATATTCGCGGCGACAAGAATGTGCGTTTCGAGGCGATTGGCCGCGTGATCCTGGCCTGCCAGCTGGCGGGCATCCAGAAAGTGGGGTTCATCACCGAGCCCCATGCTCTGGAAGTAGATTCTTATTGAGGTAGTTCGCCATGGCAATGAGTACATCAACAGCTGAAGGCGATGTGATGGTGGAAATGAACACCACGCCGTTGATCGACGTGATGTTGGTTCTGCTGACGCTTTTGATCATCACCCTTCCGATCCAGACCCATGCGGTGAAGCTGGACATGCCGGCCGGGCCTAACAATCCGCCGCTGGTCCCGCCGCAGACGGTGGAACTGGGGGTGGACTTTGACGGCACCATCACCTGGAACGGCACGGCCATCAGCCGCGCCACCATGGCCTCCTATTTCGCCGACATCGGCAAAAAGCCGAACGACCAGCAGGACGAAATCCACGTCAATCCCAACCGGTTGGCCAAATACGATGCGGTTGCCATGGTGCTGGCGGATGCCCAGCGCCTGGGCGCCACCCATATTGGCTTCACCGGGATTGACCAGTATAATTAGGCCGTGAGGGACATGGCCGTCGGTAAAGCGTGCGGCATCCCCGCACGCTTTCCCTTTTTTGGATGAATGTGAAAGAGGTCTTGTTATGACTGTGCCTGGTGTGCGTGCCGCCCTGACGGCGATGTTTTTGGGTACCGCGGCCTTGGGCGCGGTTGCCGTGGCGTTGGCCGCGCCCGCCCAGGCGGCGGTCAGCTTCAAGGTCGGCACCGCCCTGAAGGAAGCCCAGAGTCTGGCTGCCGCGGGCAACTTCAAGGCCGCCATGGCCAAGGTCAACGAGGCCGAAGCCCAGCCGGGCCGGACCGCCGAGGACAATGACATCATCGGCAAGATGAAGAATTATATCGCCGTGGCTTCGGGCGATGCCTCGATCGGCGGTGCTGCGGGCGCCAAGGCCAAGTTCCTCAAGGACTATAACGCGCGCAATTACAAGGAAGTGATCGCCAGCGCGGATGTCTTGCGCAAATACAATGCCTTCGACGCCACCGCCATGCAGATCATCGCTCAATCCTATTATTTGTCCGGCGACAAGGCAGGCTGTGTTCGCTACATCAAGAACAACTTCTCCAATCCCGGCGACACCATCTTGGAGGTCTTGATACGTTGCGCCTATGACGTGGGCGACGACGCCACCCAGCGCACCGCGCTGGAAAGTCTGGTTTCCCGCGGCGGCAAGCCGGAACATTGGAAGAGCCTGCTGCGTCTCAGCGAACGCTCACAAGGCATGACCGATCACAACTCGCTGGATATCAACCGCATCAAGCTACTGACCGGCAATATCGTCACCAAGGATGACTATATTCTGCTGGCGCAACTGGCGTTGCAGCTCGGCAATGCCGCCGAAGCGCAAAGCGTGATGGAAAAAGGCGTCGCCGCCAAGGTTCTGACCGACGACCGCAGCGCCCGTCTCTTGGCTCTGACCAAGACCCAGGCCGCCGCCAATGCCGCCAATGAGGCCAAGACCCTGGCCGCCGCCAATGCTCAGCCGCAAGGCGATGCTTTGGTCAAGCTGGGCGAGGATCAGATCGGCCGCGGCAATGCCAAGGGCGCGATTGCGACCATTCAGGCCGGCCTCAAGAAGCCGCTAAAGGATCCCGCCAACGGCCAGATACGTCTGGGCCATGCCTATTTCGCCGCCGGTCAGAAAGCCGATGCTCAAGCCGCTTTCAACAAGGTGAAGGAACCGGCCAGGGAGGCGATGGTGGCGCATCTCTGGTATCTGGTGGCCCGGCGCTAACCTTCGGCGCTGCCGTAAACGACAAGGGCGCGGGTGATCTCCGCACCCTTTTTGTTCAGGCATAGAGCATCGCCCGGCCGATTCTCGTACCGCCACCGGTGATGGCGATGATTTTCATCATGGCCCTTGAAATGGCACGTTTTGCCCGGCGTCGCGCTTGCCGGCATTCTGAAACACCAATTTCTTGGACAGGGTGAAGTTGAACACCAAGCCCAGCAACACGCCCAGCACCAGCGCGATGGTCAGGTCATTGAACGGCGGCGGCGCAAACCGCACCAACACGGAATAGAGACCGACATTGACCAGACCGCCCACGGCATTCGCGGCCAGGAATCGCAGCCATTCCTGCGCCGTCGCCAGGATTCCATGTGCCCGGGCGCCTGCGAAGGTGAAATAACGATTGCCCGCCCAGGTGAAGGTTGCCGCGCAGAACCAGGACAGGATACGTCCGGCATAGGGCCCGTAACCCCAATGCACCATCAACTGCAAGACGCACCAGTCCACCGGCACTCCCAGCGCGCCGATCACCGCGAAACGCAGGATGGAAAGACGCGAAAGAAAACCCAGCAATTTTCTCACTGGGCGTGCTGGCCGCGCCTTGCATCGCGCGCCGGCCAGTCGTGCGGTTTTTCCGCCCTGGCGGAAACCGGCCCGTCATCAAGGGCTTGCGGACCAGGCATCGCGAGATAGGCCATGCGTTTGGCCTCCCAGCGCCCCCGCGTCACCGTATCCAAAATAAGACCGCAGGTCAGGGACAGGAATGCAATCACCATCAGGCCCGTCGCCAGCACTGCGGTGGGCAATCGCGGCACCTGCCCGGTGTGGAAGAATTCCGACACGACAGGCGCGCCGATCAACAAGGAGACGCCGACAAAGGCGGCCGCAATGGTGGAAAAGAAAATCAGAGGCCGTTCCTCGCGTACCAGATAGCCGATGGTGCCAAGAATGCGAAACCCGTCGCGCCAGGTGTTGAGCTTGCTGACCGAGCCCACCGGCCGCTCCTTGTAGCGGGTGTCCATCTCCGTCATCGGCATCATCAGCCGCACGGCATGGACGGTCAGCTCTGTTTCGATGGCAAATCCTTCGGCCGTGAAAGGGAAAGACTTGACGAAACGGCGGGAGAAAACGCGGTAGCCGCTCAGCATGTCCGAGAGATGAACATTAAACAGCAGCGCGGTCAGGCCGGTCAGCATGCGGTTGCCCAACAAGTGACCAGGCCGATACGCGCCGGCGTCGATATGCGCACGCCGCGCCGTCAGCAGATCCGCGCCCTCTACGATCATTCTGGAAATCATGTGCGGGCTGGCGCCGGCATCGTAGGTATCATCGCCATCCACCAGGACATAGATATCGGCCTCGATGTCGGCGAACATGCGGCGCACCACATTGCCCTTGCCTTGGCGTGTTTCGGTGCGCACCACCGCGCCCGCCTCGCGCGCGCGAGAAACCGTTTTGTCCTTGGAATTGTTGTCATAGACGTAAATGACGGCCTGGGGCAGGGCGGCCCGGAAATCCCCCACCACCTTGGCAATGGCGGCTTCTTCATTGTAGCAGGGGATCAGGACCGCGACGTTCATGGTTTCCTTGCCACTGGGCACCATTGATAGAGGCCAATCAGGTTTGTATCGAATTGCTGGCACTCGGGCCAGCGTAGGGCCAAGCCATAGTCACTGAGGGCATTGTCGGCACGGTCCATGTCCCCGGCATCGGCGATCAGATACAGATCGCCGTCGGAGGTCAGATGGTTCATCACCCGGCGCTTCATGTCATTGGTCAATTTGGTGCCGTCTCGCGGCTGCACAAACCAACCGTCGATTCTGAGAACCGGTATTTGCGGCGGCAGGGTGGTGGCGATGAATCCCAAAGGTGCGTCCCCGGTCATCACCACCATGGTTTTGTCGGGCCGGGGAATAGGGGGCAGAGCGGCCCGAACGTAAGGATCCTCCACCGGCGCCCGTTCCAGAAAATCACTGCGTGCCGTGAGCAGGCAGGCGGTGCAGATGGCTGCCAGCGCCAGATAGCGCTTGCGCCGCGACCAAGGAAACAGCCCAACCGCCCCGATGATCAGAAGCGGCGCCAGCATTTCGTACAGGATGATGTAACGGTAGATTGCGAAGGTGCGCAGCCACTGGAAATAGCTAAGGGCGGCGAAGGCGAACAAAATGGCGATGACGCGCTTGTCCAGCAGCGGATCGCGGCTTTCGCGCCTGAGCAGCCAAACGATACCCGCCGGGATCACCAGCAGATAGGCCAGCATGACGCGGATATCCTGGTAGCCCAGATCGTCGGCGACATGCCAATCCAGCGTGAACAGGATCGGGAAAAAAAGCTGCCGCCAGAAATCGGTCGGCACAAAGCGCAGGTCGCGATAGGGCGCCGGCAGCGCCAGGGGCGATTGCCAGTAATTGTTGAAATAAGGAAACAGCGGATTGCCCGTCAGCTGGTACATGTGCAGCATCCAGGGACCGCTGAAGATCAGAAAGCCGACCACGCCGGCAGCCCCACCCGCCAACAGCCGGGTCATCTGATGTTTCCAACTGCCGCCCAGCGCCACCAGCGCGGCGGCGAAGCCGACACAGAATGGCATTTCGGGCAGCTTCAGGCCCATCGCCATGCCGGTGATCAGGCCCGCAATCGCCGAAATTCCAGCGGCCTTGCCCAGCGGGCCTTCGCGCAGCGCGTCGCGCTTGACCACCAGGATGGCCAGTCCCGACAGAATGAGCACGCTCATCACATTGTCGTAATAAGTGGTGCCGAACTCCGTCAGGGTCAGCGCCCCGACCATGCCGAGCAACGACAAGGCGCCTGCCATCATCTTGATATCGGACGGCGGCACATGCACGCGCAGGCCCGCGCGCGCTATCAGATAAAGCGGGATCACATTGGCCCCTTGAACCGCCCCCAACACGCCCAAAGCGATCCAGGCGCGGGTATGGGTGGCCAGCCAATAGAAGGGCACGTCGAGATAGGGATTGTACCAGCTACCCTGGTGCGCCACCGCGACATCCATCGCCATGCGGTTGTTCAGCAAGGCATAGGGCGCGTACCAGTGATAGTTGCGGAAGTCCCAGCTGGTGTCCTTGCCCAGCACGATGACAAAGCCCGCCCAGAAAAGAAGCGCCAGGCCAAGGAACGCATATTCGCGGGCCGTCAGGCGGTTGGACGCTGGCATAAGGGCGGGGAGACCAAAAACTTGCCCGATTCTTCTAACCTAGCGCGGACCGTTCGATAAGCCCTGCCTGGAAAAGGGGTTAGGGAAGGCGGGCCGTCTGGCCCGAGTCCGGCTCGACCGCGATATTGTGCAGGAATTGGAGGGTGCAGGCCCTCCACGAATGGCTTTCGGCAAAGGCCCTGGGGGTGGTGCCGCGCGGGTGGCTGGCCAGCTCCAGGGCGCCCAGGCAGGCCGCCCGCAGATCCTCGTTCAACACCGCCACATCGGCCCCATAGGGAACGTCAGGGCCGACCACGTCGCGGGGGCCTTCCACCGGATAGGCCGCTACCGTCAGACCGCAGGCCAGCGCCTCCAACAGGACCAGGCCGAAGGTGTCGGTCCGGCTGGGAAAGACGAAAACATCGCTGCCAGCATAGGCGCGGGTGAGTGCGGCCCCGCTCAGGGCGCCCAGGAATTTCACCTGGGGGTATTTTTGCGAAAGCGCGCTCTTGGCCGGCCCGTCACCCACCACCAGCTTGGTCCCGGGGATATCCAGCGCCAGAAAAGCCTCGATGTTTTTCTCCACCGCCACGCGTCCGACATAGAGCCAGATCGGCCCCTCATAGGGCAGGCGTGCGTCCGCGACGGGATGGAATTTCTCGATATCCACGCCGCGCGACCAGATGCGCAGATGCTTGAAGCCATGCTCGCCCAGTTCACGCTTCAGCGTCTGGGTCGCCACCATCACGGCGGTCGCGGGATGGTGAAACCAGCGCAACCAGCGCCAAATCAAGCGTTCCGGCACAAAGCGGAAACGGGCATGGATATATTCGGCGAACCTGGTGTGGAAGGCGGTGGTGAAGGCGATGCCATGCTTCAGGCAAATGCGCCGCGCCGTCAGTCCCAGCGAACCTTCGGTGGCGATATGCACTGCGTCCGGTGCGAATTCCCGAATCTCGCGTGTCAAGGCGCGATGCTGAAACAGGGCCAGACGGATTTCCGGATAGGTCGGCAAGGGGAAGGTGCGCCGCCCCAAGGGCGTGATGGTGCGCACCGTATGGCCCAGGGCAACCAGGTCCTTGCCCAACGTCTCCAGTGTGCGCACCACGCCATTGACCTGGGGCGACCAGGCGTCGGTGACGATCAGAATCTTCAAATGGGCCGCCATGCCGGGTATGACGCCCGGCTCCAACCGCTTGGTTCTACGCGGGTACAGCCGCGGCTTTGGGAATGGCGGCAAGACCAGCCGGAAGGCCGCCCTGGCTTCTGGTGATTCGTCTCTGCGAAGGGTCTGCCCAGTGAAGAATCTCCATATTCCCATGGGCATCTTCGACAAGGGCACTGCAGCTTTCAACCCAGTCTCCGTCATTGAGGTAAAGGACATCGCCGATCTGGCGGATTTCCGCATGGTGGATATGGCCGCACACCACCCCATCCACGCCGCGCATATGCGCCTGTTGCGCCATGATTTCTTCAAAACGGGAGATATATTCCACCGCGTTTTTGACCTTGTGCTTGAGCCAGGCCGACAGCGACCAATAGGGCAAGCCGAGTTTTTTGCGCACGGCAAACAGCACATCGTTCCAACGCAGCGCCATGCCATAAGCCCAGTCGCCCAGATGCGCCAGCCATTTGGCGCACGCAATCACGCCATCGAATCGGTCGCCGTGCAGAACCCACAGCTTCTTGCCGTCCGCAGTTTCGTGGATCGCTTCGTTGACAATTTCGACGCCGGCAAAGAGGCGGCCCGCATAGTCGCGGGCAAATTCATCATGGTTGCCGGGAACGAAGATCACTCGGGTGCCGGCGTCCACCTTTCGCAGGATCTCCGCCACCACTTGGCTTTGCGCCTCCGTCCAATACCAACGGCGCTTCAGTTTCCAGCCATCGACAATGTCGCCGACCAAAAACAGCGTGGCGCAATCATTGTGTGCCAGGAAGTCGGCCAAGGCTTCGGCCTTGCAGCCGCGCGTGCCCAGATGGGTGTCGGAGATGAAGATGGTGCGGTGGCGGCGAAAGCGGGCGGTGTCGGTCGCGGTTCGGGGCGGGGCAGCGGCACGGGTTGGAGAGAAGCTGCCCAGGGCATTCTCAAACCACGCAACATCGGCCATCGGGTGTCTCCAGCCTTACTAAGCGGGGGGATAGCTGCTTTGCGCGAATCTTTTGTTGCGCCGCTACGACAGTGTGATGAAACTGCACCGTTAACGATGATATCCTATTGCTGCGACGCATATATGCCGGGGAAGGCAGCAGTTGGACGGAAATTCAGGCACAAAATTACAATTTTTCCAGCTTTTCTGCGGCGTTTTGTCTGGAACTATTATATTTTGTGCCTTGCGGACAAACCGGAAATTCGTCATATTGTTGCAGCGCGGTATAGCGATATGCCGCCGCCCTTCCTGGGCGTTTCCTCCCTGAACTTGGCCGCTCTTCGGAGCGGCCATTTTTTTTGCCCCGATCTTTCGGTCCGTGGCGGCGTTGCTCGTCGCTCATGGGCTTTAAGCCCACATCGCTCCTCGCGCCTGGCCACGGACCGAAATCTCTGGGGCAAAATCGAGATGCCCGACAAAACGCGGACGCTCCTGCCCGGCGACCAAAATCCCTAAGGCAAAATTTGGAGAGTCTATTCCGCGGCTTCGGGGAGGGCGTCGGGGCGGCCGAGCTGTGAGAGCGGGATAGCCGTCAGTCCTTGCAACGCCCGCGTCAGGCGGATGCGCACTGGCTCAAAAGACGGTCTTTTGGTGATCTTGTCTTCGTCCAGATACAGCGCGCGGTTGATTTCGATCTGCAGTGCATGACATCCCGATGCGACGCGGCCATAGAGCGCTGTGGTATGGCCGCCGGCGTAAGGGGTGTTGCGTGCCACCGAAAAACCTTCGCGGGTGAAGGAGGCTTCCGCCCGCGCCGTCAATTGCGGCGCGGCGGATGCGCCATACCGGTCGCCCAGGACGATGTCGGGCACCGAAAGCGCGGACGGCATGGAATGGCAATCGATCAGCACCGCAAGGCCAAAGCGCTTGCGGGTTTGTGCCATCAGCGCCTCCAAGGCGCGGTGATAAGGCTTGTACAATTGATTCAGCCGCGCATCGGCTTCGCTGCTGTTCAACTTGCCGCGATAGATTTCCGCGCCATCGCGCACAATGCGCGGAATGACGCCCAGTCCCGCCGTGACCCGCGGACTGGGCGCGTCCACCGGCAGGCCCAGCGGCGCGTCGAACATGCCTGCGTCCAATTCCGACATGCTGCGATTGACGTCCAGGAAGGCGCGGGGAAATTGCGCCGCCAGCAAGGGCGCGCCCAAACCCACCACCCCCGCGAACAGCTCGTCGACAAAGGCATCTTCCGAACGGCGCAGGCTGACGGCGTCCAGCCGGCTTTTCTCCAGCAGGCTGGCGGGATAGCTGCGCCCGGAATGTGGCGAGGCAAACAGAAACGGCACGGTCTGGCGCGCCGGGCGGTCCAGGCGGTAGGGGGCGTATGCGCGGCCGGATTCTGGGGCTTGGTCCATGGAAAGAAGACTCGTTACCGCCCCTTAAGGTTGCATCGCTGCGGGGGGCTGGCAAGCTGTGGCGTTAACCGCAGTTTACAGCTTTGCCCTGTATAGGCTTTTATAGGGGCGGGCAGGCGGGCGGCATGGCGCATATCCTTCTGGCGGAAGACGATGAATCTCTGCGCAAATTCCTTGCGGCGGCGCTGGTCAAGGCCGGCCATGCCGTGACCGATTTCGGCGATGGCGGCGATGCCTGGCAATGCATCCAGGGCTCCAATTTCGACCTGCTTTTGACCGATATCGTGATGCCGGGCATGGACGGGATCGAACTGGCCAAGCGCGCGGCGGAACGCAACACCGCCTTGAAGATCATGTTTATCACCGGTTTCGCGGCGGTGGCCCTGCACCCGGCATCAGGCGCCCCCAAGCAGGCCAAGGTCCTTTCCAAGCCATTCCACCTGCGCGAGATCGTCGCCGAAGTGGACCGTATGCTCGCCGCCGCTTAGAGCAAGTTGGGACCAGATTGAACCACTGCGCCGGAGGGATTTTGTGGCGTGGGCAGGAGAACGGGGCCGGTTCCGGCGGATCGGTGCCCGTCCCTTGCCGTACCCGCACCCCGACGCTATAGAGGCCGTCTTTCCAGCCGGTGGGGCGGTTAGCTCAGCGGGAGAGCACTACCTTGACATGGTAGGGGCCATAGGTTCGATCCCTATACCGCCCACCATTCTCACCACTAGGTGAGAATGCCACCGATCTTTCGTTCTTTTGGAAATGCAGCCAGCCTGGGCCCGTGGTGAGAATGGTGGGCGGCCGGGATCGATTCTTTTATTGGCGCCGCTTTGCGGCGCGGGGCCCTGGCCCTATACCGCCCACCATTCAAAAGCGCCGCAGCGCGGCGCTTTTGAATGCCTCTTAAATTTCCGGAAGCTATGCTCGCGGCGCGAGCCGCGCCCAATCAAATACCGAGGCGGCCGATGTCTTTCGCGAAATGGGCGATGGTTTTTTTCAGGCCATCTTCCAGCGGGACTTTCGGTTCCCATTCGAGCAGGCTTCTGGCCTTGCTGATATCGGGATTGCGCTGCCTGGGATCGTCCTGCGGCAAGGGACGCATCTCCAGCCGGGATTTTGAGCCCGTCATGGCGATGATCTTCTCGGCCAGTTCCAGAATGGTGTTTTCCGCCGGATTGCCCAGATTGATGGGACCGGTTTCGCCGTCCGGCGATTCCATCAGGCGGATCAATCCATCCACCAGATCGTCCACATAGCAGAAGGAGCGTGTCTGACTGCCGTCGCCGTAAATGGTGATGGGTTCGCCTTTCAGCGCCTGGACGATGAAATTGGAAACCACCCGCCCGTCATTGGGATGCATGCGCGGGCCATAAGTGTTGAAAATGCGCGCAATCTTGATGCGCATTCTGTGCTGACGGTGATAATCGAAGAATAAAGTCTCGGCGCAGCGCTTGCCTTCGTCGTAACAGGCGCGTGTCCCGATCGGATTGACATTGCCCCAATAGGCTTCGGTCTGGGGATGCTCGACGGGATCGCCATACACTTCACTGGTGGAAGCCTGAAGGATTTTTGCTTTCACCCGCTTGGCCAGGCCTAGCATGTTGATGGCGCCATGGACGGAGGTCTTGGTGGTCTGGACCGGATCACGCTGATAGTGGATGGGCGAGGCCGGGCAGGCGAGATTGTAAATCTGGTCCACTTCCACATAGAGCGGAAAGGTCACGTCATGGCGCATCAGTTCGAAGCGCTTGTGATCCAAAAGATGCTCGACATTGTGGCGGCTGCTGGTGAAGAAATTGTCCACGCACAACACGTCATGGCCGCGGGACAGCAAGGCCTCGCACAGGAACGAACCGATAAAGCCCGCGCCGCCGGTCACCAGAATACGTTGTTCCAAATACATCCCCTTTTCGAGCCAGACGTTAGTTTCGCCGGACGCCGAAATTGCCGATTTCCATTGCTAGGGGTGCCCCATATCCCGCCAATATGACGGTCCGGATACGGAGCGGCTTAAAATGGTGTTTTTGCGAAAAGCCCCGTCTGCGTGTAACCAGCAGTCTTGGTCTTGCTGGGGGAGCACCGGTGCCGGCTTGGATATGGGCCTGCTTGCTCGCGCCCTTCATCGGCAGTTTTCTGGGGGTGGTGGTTACGCGCCATGAGCGCCCGGTTTCGGTCCTGACCGGCCGTTCGGCTTGCGCGGACTGCGGCGCTGTTTTGGGCCCGCGCGACCTTGTTCCGATTCTCAGTTGGATCGGCCTTGGCGGGAAGTGCCGCCATTGCGGCGGCGCGGTTGGCCTCTTTTATCCTGTCATGGAGCTGGCCGCGCTGGCGGTGGCCATCTGGTCGGCCAGCCTTTTTTCGGGCCCGGCATTGTGGGCCAGTTGCGGCCTGGGATGGATGCTTTTGGCGCTGGCGGCGACAGATCTGCGATACTTTATATTGCCCGATATCCTGACCTTGCCGCTGATCGCGGCGGGACTTTTGGTCAACGCTTTCTTGGATCCATCTTCTCTCACCGATTATGGCTTGGGGGCCGTGGCGGGATATCTATTTGTTAGGGTTCTGCGTTTTACATATAGGGTGTTGCGCAAGCGTGAGGGCATGGGATTGGGCGACGCCAAGCTGTTTGCCGCAGCCGGCGCCTGGGTCTCCTGGTGGGGCCTGCCCACCGTCTTGGTGCTTGCGTCGGTTCTGGGACTGGCTGGGGTGCTGATCCAGTCCTGGCGCGGACACAGGCTGGACCTGATGCAGCGGGTGCCGTTTGGTGCGTTTCTCAGCGCCGGTTTGTGGATCACTTGGCTTTATGGGCCGTTGACAAGAGGTTAGGAGAAACGCCATGCGCCTTTTCGCATATCTTCTTGGTTCGCTTGTTGTTTCCGCCGCTGCCGCACAGGCGCAGGACACCGCCGGCTCCACCATGCCCTGTGTCGAGGTCCGCATCGGCCAAGACAGCACGTCCCACATCAATTGCGTCAATGAGACGTTGCGCCGGGCTGTGGAGTATCAGCGCAATGCGCCATCGCCGGAAGCTCCGATTACCGCGCGGTCAGCCTCCAATGTTGTGGGCACTTTCAACGATGCGGCCGCCCGCCAAATGATGGGCAACGCTTTTGGCGTTTCCGCAGTGCCGCAAAGACCCAAAAACACCTTTACCAGCCCGCTCTTACCCGCCCCGCGCTGATCTACAATTGTGCGGCGCCCGACACAGAAGTGTCACCGACGACGGTTAAGAGTCCCAAGCGCCTGCGATCGTCGGTTGCGTCGCGCAAGTGAACAAATCTGAAGGAATCAGGCTGCAGAGCCAATAGCTCTCGGCGTTGGAGGGGCTTTGGTCCACGCATTGGCTATGATGCGGCGGTTGGCTGTGTTTGCGGCCGCCGGGCTGGGTGCGGCCATGGCTGTCATGTCCGGTTCTCCCGCCTTTGCACAGGAAAACCCCGCGCCTCGCACCAATGCCGCTCCCGCGCCCGAGCCGCGGTTCGATATCCTGGAATATGTCATCGACGGCAACACGGTGCTGACCGCCGAGGAGCTGGAAGCGGCGGTTTATCCCTTTCTGGGGGAGAATCGGGTCGCCGCCGATGTTGATCGGGCGCGCGATGCGTTGGAACGGCTTTATCGCGAGCGCGGCTATCAAACCGTTCAAGTGTCGATCCCCCGCCAGGGCGTGGAAAACAAGATCATTCATTTCCAGATCGTCGAAAATCCCGTCGGCCGGCTCCGGGTGGTGGATTCCAAATATCACTCCCTGGAGGAGATCAAGAAGATTGCGCCGTCGCTGGCGGAAGGCACGGTGCCCAATCTGAACGCGGTCCAAAAGGATATCGTCGCGCTCAATCAGCAGGCCGATATGAAGGTGACGCCGCGGCTGAAAGCCGGCGCCGCGCCCGGCACGGTGGACGTGGATCTGCAGGTCGAAGACAAGCTGCCGCTGCATGCCTCCATTGAAATCAACAACCAGCACAATCAGCAGACCACCGATCTTAGAACCTCCGCGACGGTCAGCTATGACAATCTCTGGCAATTGGGCCATAGCGCCAGCTTCACCTATCAGGTCGCGCCCAGAAATCCCGACGATGCGCAGGTGTTCTCCGGCAGCTATCTTGTCCGCAACCCGCGCAGCAATTGGAGCTTTCTGGTCTATGGCGTGAAGTCCGACAGCGCGGTGGCGGCTCTTCCCACCACCGATGTGATCGGAAAAGGCACCATTGTCGGCGGACGGGCGATCGTCAATTTCCCGGGGCGGGATGATTTCTATCACTCCTTGACGTTGGGCATCGACCGCAAGGATCTGAGCCAGAATGTCATAACCTCGGGCACGCCCGCGGATGCGCCGGTTCTGTATTATCCCCTGTCGATTTCCTACGCGCCCACATGGAACGACGGGGCAATCCTCACCCAGATCAACACCTCGCTCAATATGGCGATACCGGGCATTGGCAGCGATAGCCGCAAGCTGGATTTTCAACGGTTCGACGCGCAAAGGCAGTATTTCTACGCCAAGGCGGCGCTAAGCCGGACTCAGCCTCTGCCTTGGGGCATGCAATTGTTCGGCCGGTTCGAAGGACAGATCGCCGACGGGTCTCTGCTCAGCAGTGAGCAGATGAGCGCCGGCGGCGTCAACACGGTGCGCGGCTATCTGGAAGCCGAACGTCTGGCCGACAATGGGTTGCAATCCATTCTGGAAGTACGAAGCCCGGCGCTGGATTCGGAAAGCTATCCGTTCGTCAAGGATTGGCGCTTTTCGGCCTTTTATGACAGCGCCGCGCTTTGGGTGAACAACCCGCTTCCGGGCGAGAAGGATAGGTTCGCGCTGGCATCCGCGGGCTTTGGAACGCGCTTCGGTCTTTTGAATGTGCTGACGGGTTCTCTTGATGTCGCATTCCCGCTGGTTGACGGCAGCGCCACCAAAGCGGGCGATCCCAGACTTCATTTTCGTTTTTCGGCGGGGCTCTAGACCATGATCTCATCATACCGCGGACGTTTCTTCATACGGTGGCTGTTTTGCGCCGTTCTGACGGCTTTGGTTCTGGCGCCAGGTCAGGCGGCAGCCTGGTGGAACGGCGACTGGGCCTATCGCACCAAGATCACCGTTGCTGCCGGACAGATCGACAGCGCTGGCCGCCTGCCAGTGCTGGTCAGGTTGCATGACGGCAATTTCAAGTTCACCGATGCCAAGGAAGATGGCAGCGATCTGCGCTTTGTGGCGGGCGACGACAAGACGCCGCTGAAATTCCATATCGAATCGTACGACAATCTGCTGGGCATCGCCTTTGTCTGGGTGGATGTGCTTCCCGCCCAGGGCGGCCCCACCGAATTCTACCTCTATTACAACAACAAGAACGCGCCCGTGGGCGCCGATCCGGCCGGCACTTATGATGCGGGCACTGGGCTGGTCTATCATTTTGCCGCCCGCAATGCGCCGCCGCGCGACGAAACCGCCAACAACAATGACGGCCTTGCGCCGGTCAAATCCATCGATACGGCGCTGATCGGCCGCGGCGCGCAATTTGACGGCAACACCATTGTTGGCATTCCGGCGTCGCCGTCGCTGGCGGTCGCGCAGGGCGGCGCCATGACATGGTCCGCCTGGGTCAAGCCGGCGGGCGCGGCCACCGGCGCGCTCTATGTCCGGCGCGACGGCGCCAATGCCGTGATCATCGGCTTGGACCAAGGCAAGCTCTATGTCGCGGTCACCAATAACGGCACGGAAACCCGCGACGGTCCGGCCGAGGCGCTTTCGCCCAATTGGCATCACATCGCGGTCACCTTTTCCAATCAGGCAATTCTTTATGTCGATGGAAAAGCGGTGACCACACTTGCTTCGCCGTTGCCGGCCTTGAATGGCGGCGCGGCGTCCTTGGGCGGCGACAGCGCTTCGGCGTCCGGCACGCCTCCTATCGGAACCCCAGCCAGTTTCATCGGCGACATGGACGAGGTCGCCATTTCCAAGACGGTGCGCAGTCCCGGCTTTATCGCGGCCGCCACCGCAATCCAGGGCCCCGACAGCCAAGTCCTCAGCTATGGCGAGGGTGAAGAAAATGCCGGTCTGAGCGGCGGCTATTTCGGGGTGATCCTGCGCTCGGTGACGGTGGACGGTTGGGTGGTGATCGCCATTCTGGCCGTGATGGCGCTGGTCAGCGTCATCGTGATGATCAACAAGACGCGCTACGTCAACCGTGTCGCGCGCGACAATGCCCGGTTTCTGGCGCTGTTCGAGCAGGCGGGCACCGATATGGGCAAGCTGCAGCGGCTTCTGGGCAGCGAGCAGGCTCCGGATTTGGATCAATCGGTGCTCTACCGGATCAACGAGGCGGGGGTTTCGGAACTGGCGCTGCGCAGCCATGGCGGCGTGCCGGCCTTGTCCGCGGAGGCTGTCGCCACCATCCGCGCCAAGCTCGACCGCATTTCCGCCTATGAAAATCAAAAGCTGAATTCCCAGCTGGTGCTTTTGACCATCGCCATATCGGGCGGCCCGTTCCTGGGACTGCTCGGCACCGTCATCGGTGTGATGATCACCTTTGCCGCCATCGCCGCCAGCGGCGATGTGAACATCAATGCCATTGCCCCGGGTATCGCGGCGGCGCTGGTGGCGACGGTCGCCGGTCTCGGCGTCGCGATCCCGGCCTTGTTTGGCTACAATTATCTTGTCACCCGCATCAAAGACATGACCACCGAGATGCATGTCTTTACCGACGAATTCGTCACGCGATTGGCGGAGACCTATCCGCCGCGCGGTAGAACCCCCAGTCTTGCAGCGGAGTAGCCTCCATGAAAGCGGATTCAGGCGGCAAGGCCTATGACGACATCAACATCACCCCGATGCTCGATCTGGCCTATGTTCTGTTGGTCATCTTCATCATCATGACCACGGCTTCGGTCCAGGGCATCAAAGTCGATCTGCCCAAGGCCAGCGACGCGCCCAGCTTGGCCAAGCCCAAGACCAAGGCCATCACCATCACCAATGACGGCAAGATCTATCTCGACGCCTATCCGGTGACGATGGACGATCTGGAGCTGAGACTGAAACAGCAAAAGGCCATCGATCCGCAAACCCCGTATATGATCAAAGGCGACGGCGCGGTGCAATATCGCGTGGTGGTGGACGTCTTGGCCCTGATGGGCCGCCTGGACATCACCCAATTGGGCCTTGTCACCCAGAGGCTTGTGAAATGAGCGCCGGCCGCAAAAAAAAGCCGGACGGCGAGGGACGCAAGTACATCGTTCCGGCGGTGGCTGTGCTGGTCTTTCTGGCGGCAGGTTACGGCATCCTGCGCGTCGTTACCGGCGACTCTCCGCGCAAGCGGGTGATCGAAACCGTTGCGATCAGAATGATTCCGCCGCCGCCGCCCAAGGTTGAGCCGCCGCCGGAGCCGCCGAAGATGGTGGAAGAACAAAAGATCGAACCGCCGGTGGACAAGCCGCCGGAAGCGCCGCAAGACGCGCCGCCGCCGGGCCCCTTGGCCTTGGATGCCCAGGCCGGTCCCGGAAGCGATGCCTTCGGATTGGGCGGTAAGGTCGGTGGCGCGGATTTCCTCAGTGGCGGCGGTGGCGGTACGCGTTTCGGTCACTATGCGGTTTTAATGCAGGACCGCATCAGCAGATCGCTGCGTGACGACGAAAAGCTGGGATCCGAAAAGTTCCGCGCCACCATCAAGGTTTGGCTTTCGGATGGCGGCAAAATTCAACGCGTGCAGATCCTGCGCACCAGCGGTAACAGCAACACAGACAGCCGTATCGAGCAGGTGATCGGCGCCATGCAGGCGCTGCCTGAAGCGCCGCCCAAAGATATGCCGCAGCCGGTTGTGGTGCGTATCGGGGCGCGGGCCGGATTGGGCTGACCACAACGACACTATGCGATGAGATTGGGTAAGAGATATGGTTGCTCGGGATAGGCAAAAACACACGGGTCGCGCGCTGCTTTCGGCGCTTCTTTGCACGGCAGGCCTGACTTGGTCCGCACCGCTATCGGCGCAAAGCGCGGCACCCGCGCCGGCGGCCAGCGTGCCGGCGCAAGCCAATTCCACGGTCGTCAACCTCATTCAGCAACTGGTCCAAGAAGGCGTGCTGACCCAAGAACGCGCCGGAGCATTGATCCGCCAGGCGCAGGACGAGGCCGCGATCGCCGCGCGCAGCGCCCAGGCCGCTGTTCCCGCGCTTTCGTCCGCTCCCGGGGCCGCGCCCGTAGCCGCCCCGAGTGTGCGGGTGCCCTATGTGCCGCAGATCGTAAGGAATGAGATACGCGATGAGGTCAAGCAGGAGGTCTTGCGTGAAGCGCGCGAACAGAATTGGGCTGCCCCCAATGCCGTTCCGGCCTGGACCAAGCGCTTTCATCTGTCGGGAGATTTTCGCGCCCGCTATGAGTGGAACCTGTTCGACAGCCGCAACTCCGACGCTTTTCCGAATTTTGTCGCACTGAATGCGGGCGCGCCGTTCGACCTGAACAACGCGGCGGGAACGCCGCCGCCGATCCTGAACACTACGCAGAACCGCGAACGCATGCGCATCCGCGCGCGGTTGGGGCTCAATATCGATGTCGCGGACGGATTGCTGGCGGGCGTGCGGCTTGCGAGCGGCAATACCACCACGCCCACCACCACCAACCAGACCTTGGGCACCACCCTGAACAAGGTGAACTTCCTCTTGGATCGGGCCTTTCTGAACTACCGTCCCGTTGATTGGTTTGAGCTGTGGGTGGGGCGCTTCGCCAATCCCTGGCTTTCCACCGAACTGGTTTGGGACGAAGACATCAACTTTGACGGCGTGGCGGCGCGCCTGCGCGGCGAGGTATTGCCTGGGCTTTCGCTTTCCGCCACCGGCGGCGCCTTTCCGATCGAAAACACCGCCTTTCATTTTCCCGACAATACGGTGACGAAGGGCCGCAGCCGCGACAAATGGCTTTATGCCGGCCAGCTGGGCATGGACTGGCAGGCCTCGCGCAACCTCAATTTCAAGCTGGCCGCGGCCTATTATCATTTCACGAATATAGAGGGCGTGCTTTCCAGCCCCTGCGTGGCCAATGTCGCCGCCGATCCCTGCGATAGCGACAATAGCCGGCCCGGCTTTATGCAGCAGGGCAACACACTGTTTGCGATCCGCAATCTGGTCTCCAATCTCACCACGCCGCCTGTGTTTCAATATTACGGCTTGGCTTCTCAGTTCCACGATCTGGATCTCAATGCGCGCATGGATGCGGTTTTCGGCTCGATCCATGTCATTGTGGACGGCGATGTGGTGAAGAATCTGGCCTTCAGCAACCGCCGGATTCTTGCATCCAATCCGGTCAACAATATCGGCCCCAATATCGGTTCAACGCCCGGCGTGTTCGACGGCGGCGGCCTCGGCTATCAGGCGCGGTTGATGGTCGGCTATCCCGAAATTCGCGAACGCTGGCAATGGAATGCCAGCTTCAGCTATCGCCATCTGGATTCCGATGCAGTGCCCGACGCCTTTACCGAATCCGACTTTCATCTGGGCGGCACAAACGCCAAGGGTTATGTGATCGGCGGATCTTTGGGCTTGGCCCGCAATGTCGATCTGACGGCCCGTTGGTTCAGCACCAGCGAGGTGACTAGTCTTCCCTATAGCGTGGATGTGGTGCAGGTGGATCTGAATGCGCGCTTCTAAGCGGATTGGTCATGTCCTTGCGGTGGGGCTTGTGCTGAGCATGGCTGCCGGCGGCGGCGCCCTGGCGCAATCCGATGACGATCCCCAAGCGCGGCTGCGTGGGGCCTTGCGCCAGGCGACCGTCAGGCTGCGTCAACTGGAAGACGAAAATGCCGCCATGCTGGCCAAGCAGTCGCAGCTGGAGCGCGAGCGTCTGGCGGCCACCCAAAAAGCCGAGGCCGCCGAAAAGGAATTGAAATTCCTGCGCGGTCAGACGGCATCCGGCCGCGAGGCGCTGCAACGCGCCGCCGAGACGCAAAAACAAAATCAAGAAAAATGGGAGACGGCCTATAAAGAGGTTTCCGGCACCGCCCAGGCGCGCGATGCGGACGCCAAGCGCTTTGAGGCTGCCTTGGCGGCGCTGCGAGAGCAAAATCGGCTGGCGGAGGAGAAAAACGCCAAGCTGTATCAGCTGGGCCAGGAATTGCTGGATATCTACCAGAACAAGCGCCTGCTGGATGTGCTGGCTGCGGGTGAACCTGTCACAAAACTGAAACGCGTCGAATATGAGAATGTCGTGCAGGACTATGAAGACAAGCTGCGCGCCAGCCGGATAGCCCGCCCCGCGCCGCAATAGGTATGACATGAAACAAGAGATGAAACGCCGTGTCGCCCGGCTCATGGCGGTTTTGGTTCTGGGGTTGTGCGGCCCGGCATGGGCGGCCGCACCCAAAGAGACGATCGCGCAACTGGGAGGAACCCAGCTGACGGCCGCGGAGGCGCGCAATTATCTCCAAACCCTGGACCCGCAAACGCGGCGGCAAGCTATGGCCGATCCGCAACTGATGAGCCGTCTTATCCAGCTGGAAGTCATCCGCAAGGCGATTCTGAAGGAGGCGATCCTCAAGAAATGGCAACAAAGGCCTGAGATTTCCAAACAGATCGATACCGCAAGCAACGCGATCCTTGTGAAGACCTATCTTGCTTCGGTGGTGCGTGTACCGGGCACCTATCCCTCCGATCAGGACATCCGCGCCACCTACGAGCTTAATCGCGACAAATTCCTGGTGCCGCGTCAATACCGTCTGGCTCAGATTTTTATCGCCTCTCCAGCGGGGGACAAGAATGCGCCCGCCGCGCGCAAGAAAATCGATCAACTCGCCGTCCAGGCCCGGGCCGGAAAATTTGAAGAACTGGCGCGGAAAAATTCCCAGCACGAAACCAGCGCCGATAAGGGCGGCGATATGGGCTGGTTGGCCGACAGCCAGATTTTGCCGGAGGTTCGCACACGGATCGCCGGCATGTTGCGCGGCGGGGTCAGCGAACCTTTCCGCACCCCCCAAGGCTGGCACATCGTCCGTTTGCTCGATACCAAACCGGCGGGAATGCGCCCTCTGAGCGAGGTCAAAGCCGCGATATCCGCATCCTTGCGCCAGAAGCGCGAGCAGGAGGAACAGCAGAGATACATTGTGCGGATGCTGCAAAAGACGCCCGTCACCGTGAACGAGGCGCATCTTCGCAATGCCGTGGCGGATGCGCGGTGACGCGGGTTTCGCATAGCGGTCCGCGGCGGCGGGGGACGGCTTGAAATGTTGGCCTCCCTGAGCGCCAAGGCCAATGCCGATTCGACGCCGCAAGCCGTCCTCGAGGTTCTCGCCCAGCATCTTGTCGAACGGGGATTGCTGGATCCCGCCAATCTGGAACGCGGCAAGCGGATGGCGGCGGAAAGCGGCAACCGCCTGGATTCGGTGCTCACGCAATTGGGATTGGTCAGCGAACAGTCCTTGGCCCAATCATTGGCCTCTGTCCTGTCGCTGAAAATCGCCATTCCAGACGATTACCCGCAAGCGCCGATTTTGCCGGAACGGCTGCGCCTGAAATTTCTGCGTAAGGTCCGCGCGGTGCCGGTGGCGCTGAATGAGCGCACCATCACGGTCGCGATGTCCGATCCCTTGGACCGTTTTGCGATTTCCTCCATCGCCATGGCCGCCGACCGCAAAGTGGAATTGCTGATCGCGGTGCCGCTGGACCTCGAAGCCGCCTTTGAGCGGCTCTACAAGACCGAGGAAGCCGCCAAGCGGGGTCTGGACGATATCGGGTCGGCCGCATCGGGCGTCGAGGACGATGCAGAGCGGCTCAAGGATATCGCCAGCGAGGCGCCGCTGATCCGCCTGGTGAACCAGATTATTTCCCAGGCGGTGGAAACGCGGGCCTCCGACATCCATATCGATCCCTTCGAGAATCATCTGCGCATCCGCTACCGCTATGACGGGGTGCTGCACGAGGTAGAGGCGCCGCCGCGCCGGCTTCAGGCCGCGGTGGTTTCGCGCATCAAAATCATGGCCTCGCTGGACATCGCGGAGCGCCGCTTGCCCCAGGACGGCCGCATCAAGCTGGTGGTGCGGGGCCAAGAAGTGGATTTGCGTGTTTCCACCATCCCGTCATTGCACGGGGAAAGCGTGGTTCTGCGCATTCTGGATCGTTCCGCAGTCAAGCTGGATTTTGACCGGCTGGGTCTGGACGGCGATCTGCGCGCGCGATGGCTGCGCCAGCTGGATCTTCCCAACGGGATCGTCCTGGTGACCGGCCCGACCGGCAGCGGCAAGACCACGACGCTCTATACCTCGCTGACGCATCTCAATTCCTCCGACCGCAATATCGTGACGGTGGAGGACCCCATCGAGTATCAGCTCGCCGGAGTCACCCAGATGCAGGTGAAGCCGCAGATCGGCTTGACCTTTGCCGGCTTGCTGCGCTCCATCCTGCGCCACGATCCCGATGTGATCATGGTGGGCGAAATCCGCGATCTGGAAACCGCGCAGATCGCCGTCCAGGCGGCGCTTACCGGTCATCTGGTCCTTTCCACGCTCCACACCAATAGCGCGGCGGCGACCATCGCCCGATTGCGCGACATGGGGCTGGAAGATTATCTGTTGACCGCGACCTTGAACGGCATCATGGCGCAGCGTCTGGTGCGCCGCCTGTGCCCGGCCTGCAAGCGCGCCTGCGAAGCAACAGCACAATTGGCGGAACGCTTCGGCTTGGCGCGGCCGGTGACGATCTATGAACCGGTGGGCTGCCCCAACTGCCGGGGCACCGGCTATGCGGGGCGCATCGCGGTGGCCGAATTGATCGCGCCCGACGAAACCATTCACCGTCTGATCCTGTCGCGCGCCAGCCACACCGAAATCGAAAAAGCGGCCTGCGCCGTGGGTACCACCACCATGTATGAGGAGGGCCTGCGTCAGGTCCTGGCCGGCACCACATCGCTGGCCGAGATTCTGCGCAGCGTCCGTCTCGAGGGATAGCCATGCCGCTGTTCCGCTACACCGGCATCGATATGGCAGGCAAGCGGCTCAGCGGCACCGTCGAGGCGGCCAGCGAAACCGCCGTGGCGGAATATCTGCATGGACGTCATTGTCTTTTGCTGCGCGCCGATCCGGTGGGCAAGGCCGGCAGCCTGAGCGCTGTGCTCAACACCGAATTGGGATTCAAGCGCGGTCTTGCCAAAGCGGCGGTGGCGCAGTTCACCCGCGAATTGGCGGTGATGCTGACGGCGGGCCAGGATATGGATCGCGCGCTGCGCTTTCTGGTCGAGACCAACGACGACAAAGCGTCGGCTAGGATCATGCAATCGTTGCGCGACCAGGTCCGGGGCGGGAAATCCCTGGCGGCCAGCCTGGCCGAGCATCCGGAAAGTTTCTCGCGTCTCTATATAAGCTTGGTGCGGGCGGGCGAAGCAGGCGGCCATTTGGCGGAAGGGCTTTCGCATCTGGCCGATCTGATGGAGCGGGAAATCAAGCTGTCGGCCACTGTGCAATCGGCGCTTATCTATCCTGTCCTGCTGGTGGCGGCCTCGATCGGGACCATCGCTTTGCTGTTGATTTATGTGGTGCCGCAATTCACCCCGATTTTTGAGCAGTCGGGCGCCAGTCTTCCGGCGCAGACGCAATTTCTGATCGATTTGGGAACTTTCACCCAGACTTACGGCGCTCTGATGTTGGTCCTGTGCTTGGCGCTGGGTCTTGCGGCCTATCGGCTGTTGCAAGTGGAAAAGGTGCGCTTCACGGCGGAGCGGACGCTGCTCAAGATACCGGTGGTCGGAAAATTGATACGCGGCATCCAGGCCGCGCGCTTCACGCGGATGATCGGAACGCTGCTGCAGAACGGTGTCGGCTTGGTTCCGGCTTTGGGCATCAGCCAAGGCGCCTTGACCTCTTTGCTGTCTGCCCGCGCGGTTGCCGATGCCCTTGCCAAGGTCAAGGAAGGCAGCCGCCTGGCGGGCGCGCTGGCGGCGCACGGCTTCTTTCCCTTACAGACAATCCATATGTTGCAGCTTGGCGAGGAGACCGGCAGGCTGGGAGAGATGGCGCTTCGGGTGGCCGTCATTCACGACGATCATGTGCAACAGACCGTCCAACGCCTGGTCGCCCTGATGGTGCCGGCCATCACCATCATCATGGGCATTGTGGTGGCGGGGATTGTCGGATCCCTCCTGGTTGCGATGTTGAGTCTCAATGATCTGGCAGGCTGACGAACGGGAGCGCGGTGACTCCCGATCCGGCTTCACGCTGGTGGAGCTTCTGGTCGTTGTCGCCATTCTGGGATTGATGCTGGCGGTGATCGGGACCGGGATGCGTCCCGTTTCGCCGGCCACCCATGCGCGCAATGCCGCGCGGGAAATTTCGGGCGCCTTGCGCACCGCGCGCAGCGCAGCGCTGATGAGCAACCGCAGTGTTGCCTTCACCCTGGATTTGTCCGCGCCTGGTTATCAATGGGACGGCCGGGCCTCCCACGCGCTGCCGCGGGACATCAAGCTTGCGCTTTTGACAGGCCGTGATCAGTTGGTATCCGATCGCAAGGGCCGCATTCGCTTCGATCCCGATGGCGGAAGCAGCGGCGGCCGGATCTCCATTCATGGCGGCGGCCAGCTTTGGACCGTGGGGGTAGATTGGCTGTCGGGCCGGGTGTCGGTGGTCCATGCCGCACCCTGATCGGACCGCCGGCTTTACCTTGATCGAGGTGCTTGTCGCGCTTGCCATCGCCGCGCTGGGGCTGGCGGCTTTGTTTGCCGCCACGGGATCGGGGCTGGAAAGCGGTGTTGCGGCCCATCGCACGCTGCAGGCAACCGGCCTGGCGCAATCGCAACTGGCGCAGGTTGGCAAGGCGCTCGCTCTAAAAAAAGGCGACTATTCGGGTGAGAGCAACGGTCTGCGCTGGCGTGTGCATATGGATGCGCCGGTCTTTCATGTCGGTCCTGGGCATGCCGGTCCTGGGCACGCCGGTTCCGGGGTGGCGCTGGGCCTTTATCCGGTGACTGTCACGGTAGGTTGGCGCGCCGGCGCCCAGCAGAAAACATTCTCGCTTTATTCCGAGCGCCTGGGCCCCCCATGACCAACTGCAACGGGAGGCTGTCTGTCATGAGGCGTGCGCCGATCCCCCGGGACGCTGGCTTCACTTTGTTGGAGCTCCTGGTCTCCATCACCATTCTTTCTCTGATCCTGGTGATGCTGGGGGGCGGGGTGCATTTTGCCGGCCGCGCCTGGCGCGCGCAGGAGGATCAAAGCGTCCGCCACGGAGATATTCAGGCGGTGCAGAATGTCCTGCGGCAGATGCTGGCATCAGGACAAGGCTTCGACGGCAGGCCGGAGGCGCTCCGATTTGTCGGCCGGTTGCCGGCGGCTTTGGCGCGGGGCGGCTTGTTCGATATCGAACTTGCTTCCAGCGGCGGCCGCCTTGTCCTCAGTTGGCGGCCGCATTTCAAAGGTCAGAGCGCGGGTCTGGCACAGAACCAGACCAGTCTTGTGGAAGGCATGACCGGATTCGGCTTGGCCTATTATGAAGCAGCGGAGGGATGGAAGCAGACGGCCAATGGGAAAACCAAGCCTGTGGATTTGATCGCGATCAATGCGCGTTTTTCCGATGGGCGGGTGTGGCAGCCACTACTGGTAGCGCCCGCCATAAATGTGTCATCGAAACCCAAGTCCTGATCATATTACTGTCACATACAATGATTAGGAGACTCGGGCTACGCGATTGTGTCGTTCGCGCCAATGATCCAGCGGTACGTAATGCCATTCTTCCGTTGGTGGATTGGACAGCTTGCGGGGCTTGTTCCATCCCGGCTGCTGCATGCTGTCGTCGAGGCATGCGAAGCCGCGATTTTGGAAATCGCCGGCGATGCGTTTGCCTTGTATGTCCGGCGCAAGGGCATCGTCACATGCGCCGGCAAGGGCGCGCTCAAGGACCTGAAGACCGTGATGGATTCGACCGCAAATCTGCCGCAGCTGAGGCTGTTGCGGATTCCGGCCGGGCATGTGCTTTGCAAGCGCGTGTCTTTGCCCTTGGCGGCCCGCCGCGACCTGAAGACGGTTTTGGGCTTTGAGATCGGCCGCGAAACCCCCTTTGAGCAGGAAGAAGTTTACTGGAACCACAACCTGGTCAGCCAGGACACGGCACGCGGCAAGCTGGAGGCCGATCTGTTGGTGGTGCCGCGCCGCGTGGGAGGCGCCCTGGCTGATGTCGCCCGGGACGCGGGATTTGTGCCGGGCGCGTTGGAGATCGTCAACGACAACCAGTCTTCGAGCTATCTCTGGCTGGAGCGCCCCAATCCGCTGCGCTATTGGCGTCTGCCCCCCAAGACCCGGCCGGTGATGATCGCCGCCTATGGGCTTGCTGCGGCCGTCCTGCTGTTGCCTTTTGCCATTCAGCAATTGCAGTTCTTCCTGACGGATAAAACCATCGCCAGACTGGAAGGTGAGGCGCGCACGGCATCCGCCTTGAACCAGGCCGCCAACCGGCGGGTGGCGGCGCTTGCCTTCATGGGCCAGGCCCATGGCCACGGCAGCGCGCTGGAAATTTTGCTCGCTACGAGCCGCGCCTTGCCGGACGACACATATCTTACAGCTTTCAGCGTTCAGGGCGAACAGGTCACCATGGCGGGCTCTTCTGAGGCCGCCGCGAAGCTGATCCATGCCCTGAGCAGTTCGCCGACCTTCCGCGATCCGGTGTTCGATTCCGCCCTGTTGGAAGACGATGCGGGCGAGAAGTTCACCATCTCCGCCAAACTTGCCACCGCGGGCGCGCCATGAAGCCATTGCCGGGCGGTTTTGCGGGTCAGATGCTGGCGCTGGCGATCGCGTTGGCGGGCGCCGCCGGATTCTATCTTTTGCTGATTTCTCCGGTGCTGGGCGTCTATGGCGCGCGCGCCGAACTGTTGGAACGGCGCATGGCGCTGGCGCAGCGCTACGAAGCACTGGCGTATGAACTTCCCACCTTGCGGGAGGCCGACAAGAAATGGCGAGACCGTTCGGGTGGAGAATTGTTGCTGGCGGGAAACAGCGATGCGCTCGCCGCGGCGGCGCTGCAGACCGAAATGAAAGGGCTGGTGGAAGACGCCGGCGCCAAACTGACCAGCTCGGAAGTTCTGGACTCGGCGGCGGAGGGCAATTTCCGCCGTGTGGGGGTTCGGGTGGTGTTTTCCGGCGACCTCAAACTGATAACCGAGGTGCTGCGCGGTTTGGAAACCTCGCGGCCGGTTCTGTCGGTTGAGGATTTTTCTTTTCATGCCGGTCTTGGGGCTGCCGCGGACGATTCGGAGGAAGACAGCGATACCGGCGGCGACGGTACGCTGGCTGTCACGCTGGATGTCTATGGCTTCCGTGCGGTTTGAGTGGGAATGGATGTCGAAAAAGTTCCGTCTGCCTTTTTTGTGTGCGCTGCTCGCGATCGCGGTTGCGGCCGGCTGCTTTCTTGCGCCGCCGCCCAAGAAAGACGCGCTGGCCGCCTTCAACGCCTTGGACAATGAGGCCAGTGAAGCGGCTGCCGAGAAAGCCGATCGCATGGCGGCCGAAATCTTGGAACGTCCCTTGTTCACGCCCGGCCGCCAGCCGCCCGAAGTCAAAATCGTCCAGGCCGAACCCCCCAAACTGCAAGGCCGGCTGGCTGGCGTGATGTTGCGCTCCGATGGCCGTGAAGCCCTGTTCACCCGTCCCGGCGGGCGCCCGCTCGCCGTCAAGGAAGGCGAAATGATCGACGGCTGGACCCTGAGCAGGATCGAAACCGGACGCGTGGTTTTGACCAGCGCCTTTGGCGAACAGGTCGTGACACCGACCCATGGTAGCGCGGAAGAAATTACCCCCGGACAGCGCCCGGTGAAGCGCAACACACCGACCAAGCCCCAGCCCGGCCAAAACCCAAAACCACAGCAACAAACGGTCGCAGCGGCGGCCGGACCAGCGGGAAGAAAATGACGATCAAAAATTGCCGCGCGTGCAGCCTTCGCGCGCTGACTAGCGGGATATTGCTTGCGTCCTGCGCCTTGCTGGCGCCCTTGCCTCTATCGTCCCAACCGGTCATCCCGCCCGCGCCGCCGCCGATCGCACAGGCGCCTGCAGCGCCGGCGCGCGCCTCTCCATCGCCGCGCTATGGCGTGAACCAAGGCGGCGATATTTCGCTCAACTATGTGGACACGGATGTCCGCGAGATCGTCCGTCTCATTCTGGGGGAGATTCTCAAGGTCAACTACGCCATCGATCCCGGCTTTCAGGGCACCGTCACCATTCAGACCGCCCGTCCTTTAAAGCGCGACGATCTGATTTCGACCTTGCAGGGTCTTTTGGCCCAGGCCGGCGGCCAATTGACCTATCAGAACAACATCTACCGCGTCAGCGCACAAGGCGACGACGCCAACATTCCGCCTTTGGTTGCGGGCGCCAGCATGGCAGCGGGCGCGCAAGTGGTGACGTTGCGTTATGCTTCCGCCAAACAGCTGGCCACAATTCTGGAAACCTACGCGGGCGAGGGGGTCAAGGTCTTGGCCGATCCCGCCCGCAATGTGCTGATCATCAGCGGGACGGCCAGTGCCCGCCAAAATATCGTCGGCCTGATCCGGGTGTTCGACATGGACTATCTGGCGGGCCGCTCCTACGCGCTTTTTCCGGCCAAATCCGGCGATCCCGTCAAATTCGCCGCCGATCTGGAAGCGGCGCTGCAGCTTGACGCCGATGGCGCCCTTACCGGCGCCGTCAAGGTTGTGCCGATCGAGCAGGCCAATGCGGTGATGGTCATCACCCGTCAATCGGAATATCTGGACAAGATTTCCCGCATGGTGGACCAGATCGACAAGGTCAAACTCAGCGCGGGACGCAACATTCACGTCTATCGCCTGAAGAATACTCAGCCCGCCGATATCCAACCGGTGCTGCAGCGCGCGGTAAATCCGCCCGGCGGCGGCGGCAGCACCGAAGAGATCGCGCCGGGCAATCTGCCGCCCACCGCCACGCCGGCCCGCATTGGCGGCGGACCCGCCACCGCCACGGGCGGTGCCACGGCAGCGGCATCGGGCGCGAGCGGCGCTCAGACCGGACAAACGCCGGCCACGGCCGCGGGCGCACCCCAAACGCCTCGTCCCGCCGACAATGGCAACGGCCAGCAGACCGGCGCCGACGCCAAGGGGCCGCAGATCATCGCGGACAATATCAATGGCGCGTTGATCATCGTGGCGACCGACAGCGAGTATGAAACCATCGAAGCGGCGATACGAAAACTCGACATCCTGCCGATGCAGGTGTTGGTGGAAGCCACCATCGCCGAAGTCTCGCTCAACCGTCAGCTTCAGTATGGCGTGCAATTTTTCTTGCAAAACAGCGAAGGCCAGATCGCCCTCAGCAATGCCCAAAGCATCACGCCGACGGTGATCGATCCCGCCCGCCCGGTTTCCAATGCCAGCCTGTTCCCCGGTGTGTTGGCGCCGAGCTTTCCGGGCTTCGCGGTGGCGCGGACGTTCGGCGATGTTCAAGTCACGCTTCAGGCGCTCAAAAGCATCACCGATGTGCATATCGTGTCGGCGCCCAAGCTGATGATACTGGATCGCCAGCAAGCCTCCTTCCAGGTCGGCGACATGGTGCCGACCATCACCCAAAGCGCCACCTCGGTGATCACCGCCGGCGCGCCGGTGGTTAACAATGTCCAATATCAGCCCACGGGCGTTATTCTGTCGGTGACGCCGCATATCAACGCCGGCGGCCTTGTCACCTTGGATATCGAACAGGAAGTCAGCGATGTGGTTCCCACCACCACATCCTCGATCAATTCGCCCACCTTCCAGCAGCGCCGGATCAAGACCAAGGTGATTGTACAGGATGGCGAAACCATCAGCCTGGCGGGCTTGATCAGCGAGAAAAAATCCAGCGGCAATTCCGGCGTGCCCCTGTTGCAGGACATTCCGGTGCTCGGGACTTTGTTCTCCACCAAAATCAACGACCGTGACCACACCGAACTGATCGTTTTGCTCACCCCGCGTGTCGTCCACGACCAACGTGAGGCCAAGGCCTTGACGGAAGAGCTGAAGCGCAAGCTCACGCCTTCCAGCATTCTGCCTTGAGTTGTGGCGTGCCCGCCAAAAAGGACGCAGGCTTTGCCCTGATCCTGGTTGTTTGGCTGCTCGTTCTGATCGCTGCGATCGGCACCTATCTGGTGGCCAATGGGCGCACCGAGACGGCCATTGCCTTTAATGTGCGCGCCGCCGCCAGCGCCGAAGCCCTGGCCGATGCGGGAGTCGCCCGGATCGTCTTCAACCAAACCGACCCCAAGCTTGCCAACCGGTGGCGGTTGGACGGATCGCCTTACCGCGTCACGATGCCGGCCGGGGAGATCATCGTCCGGCTCCAGGACGAAACGCGCAAAATCAATCCCAATCTTGCTTCCGAGGGTTTGCTCGCCGCGTTGTTCGAGGTTCGGGGCCTGGACCGTGGATCGGCCCGCCGCTTGGGCGCGGCGATAGCCGATTGGGTTGGCCCCGAGGGTCCGCCGCGGGAAGGCGGCGCCAAGCTGGAGCAGTACCGCGCGGCGGGACGCAACTATGGTCCAGCCAATGCCGCGCTGGAATCGCTGGACGAGCTTCAATTGGTGCTGGGAATGACCCCGGCCGTTCTGGCTTCGGTTCGCCCCTATTTGACGATCCATACCGCTTCAGCGGCGCCCGGCGGAAGAAATCTGGCGCTTCCGGTGCAGCGCGCCATTGCACTGGCGAACCGCGCCGTGCCGCAACAGGATGAGGCCGCTGATGCCGCGCCAAAGCCGGCGGCAAAATCACAGGAGGCGGCGGAAGAACAGGTCATCGCGGCCGAAATCACCGCCCGCGGCCGGGACGGCGGAATTTTCGTGCGCTATGCCGTGCTGAAATTGGAGCCCCAAAATCCCAAACCCTATACCGTGCTGGATTGGCAGCGCGGCATTTTGGACGATCGCGGCAAAGTCAGCGATTGAGGATATCGGCGTCCTCGCCTTCGCCGCCGGGTTTGCCGTCCGCCCCCAGCGAAACAATGTCGAAGGAATGCTTGGGGCGCTGGCTGGGATTGCGATACTGGAAAGGATGGCCCCAGGGATCGACGATGCCGTTCGCATCCTTGATATAGGGGCCGTTCCACCCTCTCACATTGCCGGCATTGTCGTTCAGCGCGGTCAAGCCCTGCGTGGTGGTGGGATAACTGCCGACATCCAGACGATACAGATCCAGTATGCCCGAAAGCCGCTCGATGGATTGCTCCGCAACTTTGTGCTTGGCAGAGCCGAGCTGGCGAATCATGGCCGGGCCAACCAGCGCGATCAGCAAGCCCAGAATCGCCAGGACAACCAGAAGCTCTACCAGCGTGAAGCCTTGCTCGCGGGCCTTCGCCGCGCGCCCTGACGTCCACCTTGGCGTCAAACGTTTGCGCGCAAAAAGAATTCCGGCAGGAGAGATCATTTGTGACACACGCAAAAGCTGCTTCTTGGTTTGTGCACCCGATATAGCGTCGCGCCTGCTTGTTCTTCAACGGCAAAATTTTTCACGGATTTTTCCCGGCATTTCCCGCGGTTCATTTTCATACATCAAATCGGTCACAAAACCGGAACATTGTCGCCCTAGTGTCCGCCGCGTCGGGAGATGAGGAATCGCCGAGCCGGTGTGGGCGTAAAACGCAGCGGCACTATCGAAAACCACGGTTTGCTCTTGGTGATACGTACCGATCGGGCGTCTCACAGCGGCTTTTTATTGTCCTGACAGTCGTCAGGCCCGGTCAATGGCTTCAAAGCAACCGCTCTCGTCTCGTGCGTGAAGTTTTTTTGACGTTTTTGCAACCACCAACCTCAACCAAAGGACTGACCTCATGCTGAACCTGAATTCGAAACTGCTGGCGGGCGCCGCGGTGGCCCTGTTTGCCGCCGCCGCCCCGGCCCATGCACAGATCACGCCGCTCTATGCCGGTGGCGCGACTTTCCCGGAAAAAGTCTATCGCGACATCTTCAACTGCTTTGGCAATCAAGCCGGCGGCGACCTCACGGTCGGCCTGAGCGGCCCCTTGGGTGGCTGCAATGGCGTCACCCCCTATAATTCCAATATCGAAGTGCTCTATCTGGGCGTCGGCAGCGGCAACGGCTTGTCCGCCTGGCGCACCCACGATGCCAGCAAGCTCACCGACGGCCCGCGCACGCCGGATGCCGTTCCGGTTCCTTCGACGGTCGATTTCGGACCCTTCTATGGCACCGGCACCGGCGCCAGCTGGGTGGCTAACACCACCGACGCCGGTCCCTTCTTCCCCACGATGTCGTTCGCCGGCAGCGATGACCCGCTGAGCGCCACCAACTTAACCACATACAATACCAACAGCGCCGCCGGCGGCTGGGGTGCGGCGATCCAGGTTCCCACCATGATCGGCACTGTCGCCATAGACTTCCACCCGACTGCCGGTTGGAATGAAAAAGGCAAGGTCATTACCGGCGCCAGCAGCAGGGTCCAGTTTACCACTCCCACCTGGTGCGGCATCTACACCGGCGCCATCACCGACTGGAGCGATCCTGAGATCACCGCCGACAATGCCGGCTTCCAACTGGGCAGCGGTCCGATCACCGTCGTCTATCGCAATGACGGCAGCGGCACCACCTTTCTGTTCGTGAATGCGCTCCTCAACCAGTGCGCCGCGACTTCGCATCCGGTTCCCGCTTCGTGGCAGACCGCTCCTGGCAACACCAGCGGGCTCTCCAACAATAGCTGGTTCATCAATGTGAGAAATGCCGGTCTTCTGCCTGCCAGCTATGTCGGCGCTGCCGGCAATGGCGGCGTCGCGGCAACGGTCAACGCCACGGTCGGCGCGGTCGGCTATAACACCCCGGACTTTATCCAGCCGGTGGATCCGGCCGGTCCCAAGGCCGCCAACCTGCAGACTTGGTATAGCTTCGTCAATTCCGGAACCGTGGCGAAGAAGTTCATCGCGCCCGGTCCCAAGGGTGGTACGGCGATCATGTCTGCGCTCAAGCCGCCGACCTTTACCCCCGCCTCTGGCGTGGGTAGCTGCGATGCGGCCAATTCCACGGGCGTTGCGCCCCGCATTCAGTCGAGCGACGGCATCTGCGCCCACAATCCGCGCAACTGGGGTGTGACCAATCCGACGCCGCTCTCCACGTCGGCCTTCCCCATCGGCGGCTTTACCTTCATGAATATGTACACCTGCTATGCTTCGACAACGGACAGGGATGCCCTGGTCGGCGTCACGGCCGGCAATCTGGGCCTCTGGCGCTGGTGGTTCGGTTCGGCCACCGAGAATGCCTCGAAGGTCAAGACCGAACTGACGTCCAATGGCTTCAGCTTGGTTCCGAGCGCGTGGATTTCGGGAGCCAAGAAGCTCCTGGTCACCGACAAGAAGACCAAGGTCGGCATACCTGGCCAAGCCAATACCGGCTGCTCCGCGGTTGTGGGCGGCGGCGCCTAAGTCAGGCTTCGCTAACGTAAGTTGTTGAAAAGCACCGCGGCTAGGTAACCCCTAGCCGCGGTGATTTTTTTCCCGGGGATGGTTAGCGGAACGGCAATTTTGCGCAAATTTGTCATAAAAATTATTCATCGCCTCGCCATCATCCGCCGCGACGCCGGTGCGCAAAAACATGCCGGCGCTGGGCTGTGGCTTAACGGGTTGGTGGTAAGGCTTGAAATCCCTATTTGGACGTAGAGCTCTTGGCCAGGCTCGCGCGCTGTGCGCGAGCGTTGCCGCCGCGTCGCTTCTGCCTTCGTCTTTCTTTACATCCGCGTTGGCCGCCGACGCCAACACGCTCCTTTCCCCGGCGGTCTTGGCGCGCACCTCCGGCGGCTCCGCTGGCGGCGCGCCGGCCGCACAGGTGCCGGGTATCGTCAGCCCGGCGCTTCGGGCGCAACAGGCTTTGTCCGCCGCCAATCTGGCCCGGGCCGCTCAAGATCTCGCGAACATCACCGCCGCCCAGGCCGCCGCCAGCGCCAGTTCACAGCTCACTTTGGGCAGTGCGGCGCTTTCCGCCAGCTCCTGGAACGGCACGGCGCTGTCCGGCCTCGATCCGCGCGATACCGACCCCACGCTGTGGATCAATGCCGATGCCTTGCAGAAGGATACGGCCAATGCGACGGCGACCGTCAAGCAAACGGCCGCCAACGCGCTTTTGACCTGGCAGAGCTTTGACCTCAACAAGGGCGAAAAGCTGATCTTCGACCAACAGGGTCATGCCGATTGGACGGTGCTGAACCGCATTGTCGCCGGGCCCCGGGATGCCAGCGGTTCGCGCTTTGTCGCTTCGCCCTCGACGATTCTGGGTTCGATCGAGGCGCCAGGCAGCGTCTATGTCATCAATCCCAATGGCGTGGTGTTCGGTCCCACCGCTCAGATCAATGTCCATTCCTTGATCGCCTCGTCGCTGGATGTCGGCAATCCGAACATGAGCATCGCCGAGCGCAACAGTTTCTTTTTCAACTCCGGTATCCTGGGCAATGGCAGCGCCGTGCCGGCCGAAAGCTTTTCCTACAATCCCGCCGACCGGGTGGTGGAAGGCGATATCACGGTCCAGGCCGGCGCGAAAATCACCGCCAGCCTGGCGCCGCGTGCCGTTTCGCCCGATGCCGGCGGCTTTGTCTATCTGTTCGCGCCCAATGTCGAAAATGCCGGCACCATCAGCACCCCGTCGGGCGAGACCCTGATGGTGGCGGCGCAGGCGGTGCAGTTGATCGCCAATGCCTATCCGGATGGATTTTCCGGAGCCCGTAGCACGTTCCGCGCCGTCGGCGTCAACACCACTTTCACAAGCAGCAGGATCCCGGACGGTCCCCCGATCACAGACATCCCCATCATCTGGCGCACGGACGGTCCCCTCTCGGCGCAGATATCTTCCCCCGGCAGGGTGACCAACAGCGGCTTGATCAATGCCGAACGCGGGGTGGTGATCCTCAATGGCGATCTGGTGACCAATGGCGCGTCCGGCGGCGGGCTGGCGGTCATTCAGGCCAATACCAGCATCACCCGCAATGGCCAGATTTTTCTGAACGGCAGGCTGCAAGTCAATTTGCGGGGTGGCAGTCTCCAGATCCTGCCCGCCGAAAATGGCGAAACCATTCCCGACAGCGCGTCGGACAAGTTCGCGCCTGGTTCGATCACGATTCAAGGCCAGGTCGTCAATATCGAATCCGGTTCCTTGATCGAAGCGCCCGGCGCGAATGTTTCAATCTCGGCTGTCAGCGGGCAGCGAGGCATTGGCATCTATCCTGAGAGCATGTTCCCGGCAATTCGCGCTCAGACGCTGCTGCGACTCTACATGGCGTCCGACAGCGTCATCGACGTGTCCGGCCTGCAGAATGTGGTCCGTCCCATGTCGGACAATTTTCTCACCTTCAAGCCTTTCGGCAATGAATTCGCCGATCAGCCTTTGCAGCGCAACGGCGCGCTGCGCGGCCAGGAACTCAGGGTGGATTTGCGCCAGAGCGGCACGCTCAATGGCGTCAATTGGATCGGCACGCCGTTGGCCAATCTGGCGGGCTATGCCACCAGCGTTCCGCGCACCGTCGAGCAATTGCTGACCACGGGCGGGAAGGTGCAGATTTCGTCCCCGGGTGGCCAGATCGTTCTGCGGCAAGGATCGACCATCAATGTCGGCGGCGGTTCGGTCCGCTATGAGGGCGCTGCCATATCCGCCACCCGGCTGCTGACCGCGGATGGGCGGATTGTCAGCATTGCGCGCGCCGATCCGCTGGATACCTATGTGGGGATCGCCGGGCATTTCGACGAGCTGCATCCCCATTGGGGCTCCACCACCACCCAGACTTTTGTCAATCCTTTGCTGTCGGGCGGGCAATTCGAGCCCGGCTATGTCGAGGGCCATGATGCGGGCGCGATCCAGCTCCAGGCCGACGCCTATGTGCTGGACGGCAACTTCCATGGCGGCGTCATCGCGGGCGACCGTCAGCGGGCGCGCGGGCAGCGCCCCACCGCCGGGGACGGCTTCTTGGCCATGCCCAAGGCCGGCGCTCTCTCCTTCAATGGTATTAGCAATCTGCTTTTGTCGGCCGATGTCGCGCCGCTTGCCGGAAACTTCACGCTGCTGACCCCCTTGTCCAGCAGTCTGCTGCAAACCACCGCCGTTTCGGCGCAGAAATTGTCGGACGCCGAATTCGTCAGCATCACCGCCAATTTTTCCGGCCGCTTGGAGGTTGGCGCCGACGCCAATTTGACGGTCGCTCCCGGCGGGACCATCACGCTGACCGGCGGCAGCGTCGATATCCAAGGCAGCCTGGTGGCGCATTCCGGTGCGATCACGGTCGATTCAAGCGCCCATATCTCCGGTGATACTTTGAACGGGTCGAGTACTCGTTATGCACCGCTCGATCCGCTGCGGCCGCATATCTTCGATCTGGTGGTCGGTTCCGCCGCGCTGCTGGATGTCAGCGGTTTGTGGGTGAACGACAATGACGCGGTACCAGCCGATCTGATCGGCGGGGCTTTCATCGACGGCGGTTCGATCAGTCTCAAGACCGAAACACGCAGCGCCGCATGCTCGACATCGGCTTGCAAGGCCGGGCTCGGCGCGGGCGTTCCGGCCAATGTCGATCTGACCGGCGACATCGTTCTGAGTCAGGGCGCCTTGCTGGAGGCGTCCAGCGGCGGGCGGATCACCGATCGCGGTGTGGTGATGCTGGATTCCAAGGGGCGCGCCGCGGGCAAGGGCGGCAATATTTCCTTGGCGACCTATGTCGGAGGATTTTCGATCAACGGGCCGCCGCCACCGGTCACCACCACCGGATTGACTGCGGCCATCCGGTTGACCGGCTCGGATGGCAGCGCCGATGCCAATGCCGCGGCGTTGGTCCAGGCGCTCCATGCCTTTGGCTTTGCCCAGGGCGGCACCCTGACCCTCCAGGCGCTGTCCTTCGACATCGGTTCTGCGGCATTGCCGGGCGGATTGGCGCTTCCCGCCGGATTTTTTGATGGCAATGGTTTCGGAGCCTATAGCCTGACTTCCATCGCCGGTCACAATGCGGTGGCGCCGGGCGCCGCATTGGTGCTGCGGCAACGCAATCTGGTGGTAAGCAGCGACCTCGCGACATTGGCGAGTGGCGCTAAGGTCTCACAGATCGCCGCGGTCGATTTTCTGCCCGATTTCATTCGTCAGCCGGTCGATCTGACACTATCGTCACTGCTTCCGCTCATTGCGCCGGGGCCGTATGATCCGGCGGCGCCGGTTCTGTCCTCCGCGGTAGCGCTGACAGTCGGAGATGGTGCTTCCATTCAGGCCGATCCGGGGGCCAAGATCAGTATTGGGGTAACCGGCCGAGATGCCTACGCCGGCCGCTTCGGCGGTGGAGGCGAAGGCTTTGAGCCGCCGATCGCCGCACAGACAGGGGTGGCGGAAATTCTGGGGTCCATCATCGCCCCCGGCGGTGATATCGCACTTATGGGGGGCGAGAATTCGCGCCTGTGGCTGGGTGCCGACAGCCTGTTGGACGTGCATGGCGTCGTCCTGACCGACAGCCGGCAAACTCTGTTCCGCAGCGGCGCCGTCCTTCCCGGCGGTTCGGTCAGCATCAGGGCCCCGACCGGATCGGTGATAGGCCTGGCTGGCGCGCTGATCGATGTTTCCGGCGCAACCGGCGAATTCGATTTGCTGGCCGATGCCCAGCCGACCGCCTCAGGCCAGCAAAGACTCGCCACCACGGTATGGAGCGATGCCGGCGCAATCGCCCTTTCCGCGCCGACGCTGATTTATCAGGGCGGCTTCGCGGCCGCCGGGGGAGCGAGCGCCGGCAAGGGCGGGTCGCTGGTCATTTCGTCGCCAGATCTGAAGCTCACCGTGCGCCAAGACGGCAATCTGATTGCGGCCGGTGCCCAATCCACCGGTCCGCTGGGCGCCCTGACCGGCACGGCGGTGTTGCTTGCCGGCCGGCTGGCCAATTCCGGTATTGAAGAGCTGACGATTTCCACGGGACTCATTGCCGGGGACACTATCGGCGCGGGCGGCTTTGCGCCCGGCACCCTGACCTTTGTCGACAATGTCGCTCTTAGCGGATTGAACGAGCTTTATCTGGATGCCTCGCTGATCGCATGGAGCGGCACGGCCGCGCCCAGCGATCCTAGGGGCTGCAATGTCTGTCTGGACGCTCACTATGTCGCGCTGCGCGGCGCCGGCGTTAGCACCAAAATTATCCCCAAACCGGGCAAGGGCGTGTTTTTGGCCTCGGCCGATTTGATTGACATTGCCGCCGGCGGTTCCAGCAGCGGCGGCAATCCTCCGAACCTGCTGGCCATCTCCGGCATCGCCAAAGCCAGTTTTGTCAGCAGCGGCGATATCCGTTTGCGCGTCCCGCTCGCCAATGTGCCTCCGAACCTTGCGCCTGGGACATTGCCGACCGGCGAACTCTTCACCGCCGGCGATCTGAGTTTTGCGGCGGCGCAAGTCTATCCGGTATCGGGCGTCAGTTTCATGCTCAAATCTTCCTCTCCCACCGGAACTATCGCTTTTGCCGCCAATGGTACGCCACAGCCCGCGCCTCTGTCGGCGGGCGGTCAGATATCCGTCAGCGCCGCGCATATCGATCAAAACGGTGTCTTGCTGGCGCCGCTGGGGACCATCCGGCTGGGCGCCCAGAGTAAGGCCGATTTGGCGCAGAACGATCCCACCAACAATACCGCGATCCCCACCGAGACTTTATCGTTCGGCGCAGGCAGCGTGACCTCGGTTTCCTTGGCCGGGCAAATCGTGCCCTTCGGCCGCACCGCCAACCAGACCAGTTGGAGTTACAATTCCTTCAATGGGGAGCCTCTAAAGGCGCTTCCGGCAAAAAGCCTGGTTCTCAACGCAGCCCAGCTCGCGCTCGGCAAAGACGCGACGCTGGATTTGCGCGGTGGCGGAGATGTGCAGGCCATAGAGTTCGTGCCGGGGACAGGCGGAACCCGCGATGTGCTCGCCGGTTCCAATGTCTATGCCATACTTCCCGGCTACGATCCGGCCGCCGCGCCGGTCGATCTCGATTTCCTGCGGCAGCGTCTTGACACGCTGCCCGCTATCGGCAGCAAGGTCTTCCTTTCGGGAGCAACAGGCCTTCCGGCGGGCTTCTATACGCTGCTCCCGGCTCATTATGCGACATTGCCGGGCGCCTATCGCGTGGCCTCGCTCGGCAATTCCCAGGACGCGCTAAGCTATCTCAACCAAACTCTGCCGGACGGCACATTGCGCGTGGCGGGCTATTTCGCCAATGGCGCGACGGGTGCGCGGGATGCGCGCCAGCGCACTTTCGACGTTCAATCCTCCAATGTTTGGCGTCAATACAGCGAGATCGATCAGACCTTGGGCAGCAACTTCTTTGCGGCCACCGAGGCGTCGGCGCCGCTCCTGCCGGCCGATGCGGGGCGCGCGGCCCTTATCGGGCTGGACAAGATCGATCTTCAGGGCCGCATTCTTGCGACGCCGGGCGCCAATGGGCGCGGCGGCGAATTGGATATCGTGGCGCATGACATACAGGTTCTGGCGCCGGGCGGCGTGGCGCGCAGCGGCTATGTCGGGCTGGACGCGACGCAGTTGTCCGGTCTGGGCATTGACAGCCTCTTGTTGGGCGGGCTGCGCAGCGACAGCGACGATGGACAAGTCATCACCCAGGTCGCCAGCAGTGTGGAAATTACCAACAATGCCGACGCGCCGCTGGAAGGACCGGAAATCATCCTGGTGACGCGTGTGGGTTCGGACAACAATGATCCCAACGGGTTTCGCGCCTTAAGGCTGGATCCCAACAGTGTGGTGCGGGCCAAAGGCCCGGTGGTCAATCCAGCGCAAAAGAAATTCGTCATCGGCAGCGATGCGGCGAAAATTCGCGGCAACGGGTCCTTGCTGGCCGTCTCCAACGGCGCGGGCATTGTGGTGGAGCGCCAGCATGTCCTGCAGAATACCGGCCTCATCACCTTGATGGGACCGGCTTTTGGCTCGACCGCACGCGGCGCCAGCATCAGCGGAAACAGCATCACGATCGATACCAGCGGCAATATTCGTCCGGGAAGCGACGTGACGATCACCGCGGCCAATATTTTCGTCGCCGCCAAAAGCATCAATTTCGGAACGACGGTTTCCAATGCGGGACTCAACGTCAATGGCGGCATTACGGCTCAGTTCCAGCAGGCCACCAATCTTTCTTTGCGCAGCTACCGCACGATCGATTTTTCCGGCGACGTCAATTTCGCGCTAGGGGCAGGCAGCCGTCTGGCCTTGGACAGTTCCGCCCTGGTTTCGGCGAGCGGCGCCAACACCGCGCGGCTCGGCGCCGACCGCATGGACTTCATCAATTCCGACAATTGGGACAATCCCAACGCCGCCGGCGCCGCCGTCCTTAACCTTGCGGCGTCTGAGATCAATTTCGGCGCCGGCACCAAATCTTTCAGCGGGTTTGGATCGGTGGCGGTTTCGGCCTCGTCGCTATTGTCGTTCCGCGGTACCGGCTCCTTGGACATCGGCGCGGCCAATCTGTCATTGCAGACGCCGCGGCTTCTGGTTGGCGCGAACGCCAGCCATACCGTGACGACCGGCGGCGATTTGGCATTGACCAGCCTGGGAAGCGCCGCTTCGGCGCCGCAAGGCGATGTCGGCGGCACTTTCGCGCTGACGGGGCGTGCGATCACCCTTGGGGACAATGCGGAAATTCAGGCCCGCGCGGGCGGCGTCACTTTGACGGCAACCGCCGGCGACATCAGGCTGGGCGCCAATGCGAAAATTCAAGCCAATGGATTTGTCGCCGCATTCTTCGACGTTTCTGAAGTGGTGGGCGGCGGTTCTGTAAAGCTGGCGGCAAATCAAGGTTCGATCGATCTCGATCCCACCGCCCGGCTCGACATCTCCTCGCCCGCCGGTCAGCCGGGCTCCGCCGGGCAGATCATTCTCAGCGCGGCCAATGGCAATATCCGCTCCAAGGGCGGCGCCTTCGAGATGGCGGTGATTGCCGGCGCCGTCGCAGGTGATGGTGGCGGGCGTCTCACGATCAATGCCCAAAGCCTTGGCAATTCCGCGATCTCGGTGCCTGGCCTGTTCGATGCCGCGATCGATCTTCATCTGCGGCAGGGCGATATCCAGCTGGGCGCCGATTTGAAGACGCAAAGCGTTTCCATTACCGCGGATGGCGGTTTGCTGACCATCGCGCGCACCATCGACAGCGCCGGCGAGAAGGGCGGCTCCATTTCCCTGTTCGGCAGGGACGGCGTGATCCTGGACTCCGGCGCGCGGCTGCTTGCCACCGCCTCGGACGCCTCCAAGCGCGGCGGCGAGATTCTGATCGGCACGTCCGCCTCGGGCCTTTTGGACCTGCGGGGCGGCCTTATCGATCTGTCCAACACCGCGAACGCCGCCAACGGGGGCACGTTAAGGCTGCGGGCGCCCCTGATCGGCGCGGCGCATGACGATGTCGCGATAACGCCGGTCCAGACAGCGATCCAGGGCGCGGCCAGCGTTACGGTCGAGGCTTATCGCGTGTTCAGCCCCAGCAACAGCGCCTTCCGAGGCGTGATCGATCCGCTGGCGTTGCCGGGTTTCTTCGGCGCCTGCAATTCCGCCGGCGTCTGTTCGGGCACGCTGATCGATTTCGTGCAGGATTTCGCGCTGTCGTCGGCGGCGAAATCCAAATTCGATGCCATCTCCTCTCAAACCTTGCATCTGCAGCCGGGTATCGAACTGGTCAATGACGATCTCACGGTCAATAACGGCGATATAACCGTCGCCCGCAATTGGAATCTGGGCAGCGGCGTTGCCGGCTTTTTGGTGAGCGGCCAGGCCTTCGCGCCCCTCGGCCTGCCGGTGGTGCCAGCCGGGACCGTAATGACCGACGCCAACGGAAAATTATTGCCCGCTTATGCCGGTTATAGGGGAACCCTGATTTTTGTGCCCGGCGTCAGCCAAATCCATAGCCTCTTTTATCGCGTGGGCGGTTCGTTGCTGGGCGAGCCCGGCGCCTTGACGCTGCGCGCGGCGCGCGACGTGAATATCAATGCTTCCATCACCGACGGCTTTTTCAATACCCGCAATTTCGCGGATGCGGCCTATCAAAACGCCTTGCGGAATTGGCTCACTACTTTTACCGGTCCCGGCAGTGTCACCACCGATCTCAGCAATGTCGGCGGCTATCTGATCGCGGGCGCTACCTATCCGGCGCGGGCGGTCGGCGCCCCGCAGGCGCCCTATGATGCTGGCGCCAACAGCATCAGCCCCACTTTCGCGGCCGCCAGGAACAAGACGCCTCTCGCCAGCGCCGATTTGTTCCCCCTGATCGAAGATCCGGCCGGCCCAATCCAAGGCGCGGGGAAACGCTATAGCGCAATTCAGTCCTGGTCTTATCGGATCGTGTCGGGCGCCGACACCGCCAGCGCCAATCCGCTTGCCGTGCGGCCCGTCCATCTTTTCGAATCGGTGGGGTCTTTGGCGGGTCACGGCAACGTCATTATCGACGGCCATACCGAATTCAATATTCTCATTTTCGACAGCCAATCTGCTGGCCAAAATTCCGCCCGCGTCATCTATGAAACGCCCACCATGGTGCGTACGGGAACCGGCTCGATCGATATTGCCGCTGGGTTGGATTTTATTTTGGCGGACATCAAGGCGCCGGGTGTGGTCTATACCGCCGGCCGCAACACCGTGGATTTGCCCGATCCCGGTTTCACGCTGCAAACCGTCCCCGATCTGAGAGCGCCGGGTGAAACCATCCAGATCCCGGTCGCAACCAATCCCGAAGGCTTTCTGAAGCCTCAAATCGTGACCTGCGATCCCTTTTTTGGTTGCAATCCTTATGGGCCGCCCACCCAGGCCGCTTACCCGGTTGATGGTGGCCACCTGAGCCTGACGGCGCAACGCGACATCATCGGCTACGAGCATCCCACCGTCGCTTCGCCCGGCAATGGCCCCGGCTTTCCCAATCAGCAATATTTCGCGCCCTGGCTGCTGGCGCAGGGCACCGCCCTGCCGTCCAAGGATTTTGGGCCCTTCGCGCCCTTGTCGGGTTATCTCTCTTTTGCGGACGCCTTTTTCACGCCATCGCAAACAAGCTGGTGGATCAATTTCGGCAGCTTCGCGCAAGGCTTGATGAGCGTGGGCGGCGATATAACGGTAAGGGCTGGCCGCGATATCCAGGAACTGTCCGCCTCTTTGCCCACGACCGCGCGGGTGAGCGGCGGTCTTTCCAACACCATCACCGACGCCCAAGGCAAGGTGTCGGCCAATATTCCCGTTCTGCATCTGATCGGCAGCGGCGATCTGACTGTGATCGCCGGCCGCGATCTTAAAAGCGGGGCCTACTATGAGGGCTCCGGCCATGCCAAGATCATGGTTGGCGGTTCCATTTCGGCAAGCTGGCTGGCGCGCGAAAGTCCCACCGATCCTTTTGTCCATCCTGTCTCCACCATTCTTGCCGTGGACACCGGAACGATCGCCCTAACCGCGCGCAGAGACGTCGATATTGGCGGCATCGTCAGTGGACCGTCCTTGCAGAATGTCGGCGATCCCATGGGCGACGTCGTGTTGGATTTACAGTCGGTTTCCGGCTATGGCCCCAATAGCGCGGTGCGCTTGTTTTCGGTGGGCGGCGATGTGGTCGCGAACTCCCTGACATACGACAGGGCGCTGGGGGCTAACATTGCACAGATCAACTTGTTCGCCGATAGGGATGTGGCGGCTGGCATCGACCGTTATCCCGCCAATTTCGACGCCATCGCGGCCAATGGCGATGTCAGGATCGAAAGTCCTTTCCGCTTGGCGCCGTCACAAGATGGCACGCTGAACCTTTTGGCGCACGGCTCGCTGCTCACCAGCACCAGCAACTTCGGCAACAATGGCCAATCGCAGCCCATCAGCACGGGTCCTTCGCTGGTGGAACAGGTGTTCAATGCGGTCAACCCCTTAGCCGGATTTGCCCCGCCGCCGGGTTCTGCAACATCCAATTTGGGTATACTGCTTCTGCATCAGAACGATCCCACCCCTGACCGTTTCTATGCCGCGGGCGGCGACATCATCGCCAATGCATCGGTTGCGTCGGCCCTCCTCGCCAATCCGCCGGCTTGGGAAATCACCAAGCCCGCCAAGGTTCAGGCTGGCCGCGATATTATCGATCTGTCTTTCTTCGGCCAGAATCTGGCGGCGAGCGATGTCACCTCGATCACGGCGGGTCGCGACATTTCCTATACCGAAACCTGGCAGACACGATTAGGTTCCATCGATGGCATTCCAGATCTGGGGGCCGTGCAGAATCAGGGCGGATTGAGTCTGGCGGGACCCGGGTTCTTCAAAGTCGAAGCCGGGCGCAATCTGGGACCGTTCGTCACGGCGGCGGGCAATATCGTAGCCAGCGGCAAGACCGGTCTTCCCGCCGATCCGATCGGTACGGGCATTGTAACCTTCGGCAATACCATAACCGTGGGTAACCGGCGCATGCACAATAGCGAGAATCCGCTCGTCGCCGATACCTTCGCCAGGGGCGCCAACAACAAATTGCCCCGTCGGGGCGCCGATATCATCGCCCTGTTCGGCGTCGCCAACGGCGTTGATTACGCCTCGGTGATAAAGAACTACATCGACCCCACGACCTCGACATCGCCACGCGACTATATCCCCAAGCTGATGACCTATTTGCAGACGCTGGGCTTCGGCGCGCAGTCGCGCGCGGATGCGTGGGCCACCTTCACCGGCTTGCCCAGCGCGCTGCAGGAGGTTTTCGTCGACAAGGTGTTCATCAGCGAAATCAAGTTGCCGGGCGATTCGCAGGGCTGCTGCTACAAGGACTACGCGACCGGCTATAACATGATCAGCACGCTGTTCCCGGCGGCTTTGGGATATACGGATAATAAAGTGGCCGCCGGTGAAACGCCGGCGCGACAGGCCACCGGCGATCTCGATCTGCTCCATGCCACGATCAAGACATTGGAAAGCGCCAGCACCTCGGTGGTGAACGAGGACGGAACGACTTCGGCGGTGCAAGTCGGCGGCGATATTCTGGTGATGGGCCCCGGCGGAAGCATGAATGTCGGAACCACCGCGCCGGAAAACAATCCCAGGCTTTCCAATAGCTCGCTAGGCCTTCTCACCCTCGACAATGGTGCGATCAGCGTCTTCACGGACGTCAGCGTCCTGGTCAATCAGAGCCGGATTCTGACGGTTCAGGGCGGCGATATCATGATGTGGTCCTCGAATGGGGATCTCGACGCCGGCCGCGGCGCCAAAACGACCGTGGACTTCAAGGCTCTATCGGTCAATTTCGATCCGGCGGACTTGCAAACCATCAATTTGAACGGTTTGGTCTCCGGCGCGGGCATTGGAACAATTCGCTCGACCCCCGATGCGCCGTCGGCCTCCACCACCCTCATCGCGCCGCGCGGTACGGTCAATGCTGGCGACGCCGGCCTTCGTTCCACCGGCAATCTCGATATTCTCGCACTGCTGGTTCTGAATGCCGCCAATATCGCGGTTGCCGGAACCGTAACCGGGGTTCCGGAAGCCAATTCCGTGAATCTTTCCGCTCTGGAAAGCGCCAGCGCCGCGGGCGGGCAGGCCGCCAGAATCGCGGATGATTCGGTTGCGGCGGCCACGAATCGCGGCACGCAAGTCGCGCGCGCGGCGCCATCTCTGATAACCGTGGAAGTTTTGGGCTTCGGAGATTGCGATCCGGAAGGCGGCCGCGGCTGTCCCACGCAATAAGCCGCACGCCTATAACCAATTCGCGCGCGAAACCGTGAACGTCACGTAAAGCCTAACGCAACGTCATCATAGTTAAATCAATTTTTGTTCGAATTCCGCCAATTCGAATTTTGAATATTGGCTGCGTTGCGTGGCCGTTTATTTGGCGGAGAAATTTCATGTCGGCGGTCCAAGAAGTAGGCAATCTGCCCCAGATTCGACGCAAGCACGCTTCTTTCGCCAATGCCGAGTCGAAATCGTCGGTCGATACAAAGCGCCTTCTGGACATTTTCGGTGCAAGCGTTGCGCTTATTTTGTGCGCCCCGGTCTTGCTGATCGTTTTCTTGAGTCTGAGCGTTTTCGGAAACCCAATTTTCAGCCAGCGCCGCGTGGGACGCGATGGCAAGCTGTTCTCCTGTTATAAATTTCGCTCAATGGTAAACAACGCCGAACAGGTCCTGGAGGACTATCTGCGCGACAATCCCGCGGCGCAGGAGGAATGGCTTCGCAATTTCAAATTGGCGCATGACCCCCGAATCACACCGATGGGCGCCTTCTTGCGCAAGTCCAGCCTGGACGAACTGCCGCAGCTGTTCAATGTCCTCAGGGGCGATATGAGCCTTGTCGGACCCAGGCCTATCGTGCCGGCGGAAGTGCCTCGCTATGCCGGGCGCATTCGGGCCTACCAGAAGGTGCGCCCGGGCCTTACGGGCCTTTGGCAGGTCAGCGGACGCAATCTTGTCTCCTATCGACGCAGAGTGGCGCTAGACGCTTTCTATGCCCGCGAACGCTCCATCGCGCTTGATGTTGTGATCCTGGTAAAAACGGTCGGCGTGGTGATTGGCGGCAAGGGCGCCAGCTAAGCCCTCGCGAATATTTCAATTGTATGACGGCGCGCTGCCGTCAAAAATGTGACGCGAAAATTTAACATAGTACGCCCGCATAAATCGGGCGCAGGCAGCATGGTCGGGGCAAGAACAGTATGGCGCGCTTTGGTTGGCGCGGTGGTCTGTGCTCTATTGACGGCCTGCGCGCAGGCGATTCCGCCGCTGCCCAGCGCCGCGGCCGGGACCTATAGGCTGGACACTGGCGATACCGTCCGGGTCATTGTCTATAATCAGCAGAGCCTTTCCAACGATTTCACGGTGGGGGACGACGGCGCCATTTCGGTACCCATGGTGGGATCGGTCAAGGCGCGGGGCCTCACGGTCCGGGATCTGGAGCTGGACCTTTATAAAAGGCTGGACGACGGTATTCTGGTCAAACCTGGGATCAGCGTGCAGTTGGCCCAAACGCGGCCGGTATTTGTGGTGGGCGAGGTCAGCAGGCCGGGACAGTATGCCTATCTGTCAAAGCTGAGTGTCTTGGGAGCCGTTGCCGCCGCCGGTGGATTTACCGTGCGCGCCGACCGCAGCAGCGTGACGGTGGTGCGTGCGGTACAAGGCCGCCCCGCGGAATGGGCCGCCGGCGTGCTGGCCGAACTGCAGCCTGGCGATGTGGTGATCGTTCGCGAACAATTTTTTTGATGTTCGTGGGCACTTTTTTTCTTTTGCGCCGCGCAGGCTGTCTTGGTTGGCGCCCGTTCGCCTGGGCGCTGGTCCCCTGGTTCGCCGCCATGATGCCGGCCGCCGGACAAGCCGTGCTGCAGCCGACCGTCTCTCCCGTGAATTCCGTCTATCAGATGGCGCGGCCCCAGTACGAGACGCCGGGGCTGGAGATCGGCAGCTTTCTGCTCGTCCCATCGCTGACGCAAACATTGACCTATGACGACAATATTTTCGCGTCCGACATTCATCGGGTCTCCGATCTTATCAGCAACACCAGCGAGAGCGTGCTTCTTCGCTCCCAATGGCGGCGCCACGGCGTTACCGTGCGGTTGTTTTCTTCCCAACAGTCTTATCTCGATCATGGAAACGAGAATGGGAACGTCTATGGGACCGAGGCCAACACGCGCTTGGACATTTCCGACATGGCGCGCGTGGAAGTCGATGCCGGATTCGTGCAGCAGCCTCAGAAGCGCAACAGCGCGCAGGCAGACCGCGCCGCCCTCAGCCGCCCGGTCTACAATACTGTCACCGGCGCGATGCGCTACATTCACAATTGGGACCGTTTTCGCAATACCGCTGAGATAGGCTTTATGAAGACAGTCTATATTGACGATGACGATGCTGCGCGCAGCGCCGTTCGTTGGCGCTACCGCGATCGTCTCAGCTTCGCGGTGGCGGGCGATACCTGGGCCTTTCTCCAGGCCATGTATTCGACGCAAAATTGGCGGCAAAGTCCGCAGACGCGAAATTTCGACAGTTGGACCGCGCTGGCCGGATTCAACACCCAGATCTCGGATTTGATGGATGCGGAGCTTGGTGTCGGCATGCTGCGCCAGCAGTACAGCTTTTCAGGCTTCAAGGACTTGGTTGTGCCGATCTTCAGCGGCAGTTTGACTTGGAACATTCTTCCCTTGACGACCGTGTCGGCCTCGGCCGAACGGACCGTTTCCGGTCTGGAAGTCTTCTGCGACAGATCGTTGGGAAGTTTTCCGTGCGCCGCCCTGGCGGGCCGGTCCATACCCGGGCTTCTGCAGGACTTGAACACTTATACCGGCTGCCAAAGCGGTCTGTGCCACGACAATCCCGCAACGCATTATGCGGGCATCCTGCGGCAAGCATCGCGGGGTCTTTTTGGACTTCCAGCAGGAACCATTGTGGCCGTTCCACCGGAATTTCAGGGGGTATTCGGTGCGGCAGGGGTCGGCGTCAAGGAGGCCTTCCAGAATTTCGAGGCGCTGCGGAGTGCGCTGATGCGTTACAGCAGGGGCAATCAGAATTTCCTCTTTGGCGACCAGCGCGGTTCGCTGACAACCACCTCGGCTGAGATCGGGGTTCAGCACGAATTCTGGCACAATCTGCTGGGAGAACTGCAATTCCGCTATGAGCAGGACAAGTTCCAGCCCGCCGGGTTGATCAACCAGAATTATATTGTCACCGTGGATGGGCGCTATCTGATCAATCGCAACATGGAACTGGGCCTTTCCTACACCTATCATATCCGCACCGCCAATGACGACACGCTGCAGTTCAATTCCGGACCCTATCGGGAAAACACGGTGTCTCTAGCGCTCAAGATCACGCTCTAGCCGCCGCTGGTCAGATAGACGGGATTCCGGTCGAGAACGACCGAAACAATACCGCGCTGGGGCTGAAGAATTTTGGCGTTTCCCATCATATCGAACTGCCGGAGCGCGGCATCGCCATGGATGTCGAATTTTTCCCGATCTGCGGTGGACCAAGCCACCCGTATCTCACGTCCGCCTTTGGAAAACAGATAGACCCGGACCTGAGGCTCGCTTTTTTCGCGCCGTACGAATTTCGCGCCCTCCAACTGATGGATCAGATTCGCATAGGCGGGATAGGCGGGCGCGGGCACGTAACGGCCGGCCGGATCGGATTCGGCCAGCAAAAGCCCCATGCCGGAAAATTCCTGATAGTCCTTCAAGAGATACCAATAGATGCGCTCCGTGCCCGAGGCGAGCAGAAGCGTTGACATGCGCACGAGGTAGCGCGCCACATCGTCCCGGTTTTTTCTCATATTGGCGGTGTCGCCGAACTCGGTGGCCCAGATGGGTTTGGGCTTGCCATAACGAGCCATCATTTGGCGCAGCGCCGCGATTTTTTCCTCTACCCCTTCGGGAATTTTGCGATAAGGATGGATCACCACCGCGTCCATGGCGTCCAACGCGCCGCCCCGAAACAGCCGGTCGAAATAGTCCAGCGGGATGTGGACGGCGGCACCGCCGGCAACAACCAGCGCGGGATTTGCCGCCTTCAGCGCCTTATAAGCCTGCTTGAGCATGGCGGTATAGTGAGCAGGACGGTCGCCGCGGCAGGGTCCGTCGCAGAAGCTGCCATTATATTCGTTCCACACTTCGACGCCGGAAAGTTGGCCGGAATAACGCTGTGCCACCGCCGCCGCATAGGCGCCATAGGCGGCGCGGCCAGCATCGTCGAATGGCGTCTTGTCGTTGTTGTAAAGCGGGTTTGAGAAGGCAAGAACAATCAAGGGGTCGATATTGTTTGCCGCCAGCTCGGTCATGAAGCCGTTTAGCCGCGGCGGGAATTGATAACGTCCCGGCTCTCGCTCCACCTGACGCCAGGGTTGCTCATCGCGGATGCGCGCAATGCCTGCCTTGCCGATCAGCGGCACAATGTCGGCCGGCCACCCCTTGGCAAAATGGGTCATCACCCCGAACGGGGAGTTGCGCGACGGCGGCGGCGGTGTGGGCAGAACAGCCAGCGCGGTTTGGATCTGCGGCGCGGTTTCGCGGTCCACAAAAATGTCCAACTTGAAATAGCCCAGCCGGGAAATCTGAGGGCGAAAAGTCGCCGTCCCGCCGGTCAAGACGAGGTTTCCGGCCGCCACTGCATTGCCGAAAAAATCCCGCGCCTGCCAATGCGCGGTTGCTCCTTGCGCGCGTAAGGTGAAGCTGGGTGCTTGTCCCTCCAGAAAAATATTTCCCAGGGCGGAGGAATTCAGCTCGGCGGCCCAAAGCGGTGCCGGCCAGCAGACGATCGCAAATGCCGCCAGCCAGCGCCCAACAAGTTTCATGCGACCTCTGCCGGACGGCGATGATTCAAGAGCAGGTCCTCATAGACCCGCATCAGGTTGCGGGCATGGACCGCTTCGGTTTGAGGGTTGGCCCAATAGCGCTCATAGGCTTGGCGCCCCATCCGCTCCGCGACGGCGTCGTCGGCCAGTTGCTGCATGCGCGCCCGCAAGGAATGGCCGTCATCGCGGTCGAGGAGAAAGCCGTTCTCACCGTCCACAATGAAATCCGCCGCTCCGGTCTCGCGGCTGACCAAAACCGGAATGCCGCGTCCCAAGGCTTCCGGGACCACAAGTCCCCCCGTTTCATACCAGGTGGAAGGAAAAACCAAGGCGCGCGCTTCTTGCAAAATACGATTGACGCCGGCTGAATCCTGCCAACCCGTGCACCGGACGGGATCGCCTTGGGCCCTGATTTCGTCGAGCAAAGGACCTTCGCCGGCAAAGGTTACCGGCAAATTGGCCTCACGCGCCGCCCGCGCCAGTTGGCGCACGCCTTTTTCCTCCGTCATCCGCCCCAGAAAAACGAATTGCTTGTTGCGGGCTACCGGCACCGGCGAATCTTGGGGGACGACCACGGGGTAAGGCACCACAAAGCGGCGATGCTCCCTGGAAATAAAATCATCCACCACCCTTTCGCCGAAGGGGGAGTTGCTGACAAGGCTCAAAGAGGCCCCCGCCTGTTCCAAGGCCTTACTGGTCGTCATCTGGCGGGCCACGCGAACCGCTTTGTGCAGCGAGCTTCGGCTATCGCACCGGCTCATCAGGCAGGCGCCCGACATCGGAACCAATGTGCAAGGCGTGGCTTCGGCAAAGCGGTAATAGGCGCCGGTGGGACAGGCCAGGAAATAATCGTGCACATAAGCGATTGCGGGGATTCCCAGCTGGGCGGGAACCGACAAGACGCTGGGGCTGAAGGATTTGGTCCATTGGTGAAAATGAACCACGGTATTCTCATGCGGAATCTGTCTTAGGATATTTTCGAATTCCAGCCGCGCGCGCTTGTTCCAAATGCCCTGGGCCGCGGCCGCTATGGGATTGGCCACATTCCAGACACTGGGCATGTCCAAACAATGCACTTGAATATTGGGATGGCTGAGATCTGCGGCCGCGGGGCCGAAGCTGCAAACATAGTGAACAGAAGCGCCCGCCTCTGCCAACCCGTGGGCGCCGGCTATCGCAATTTTCGCTGCTCCTCCATCCACGCGACCGGGATCGCAAACAATAACAACGCGCATGGGTCAGTTTCAAAAAATCGCGGGCAGAACATACTCCGCTTGTGTTGGCTGTGATAGGATAATGTAAAGCTCTTGAGCAAACGATGCCCGCGCCGACATTCTCCGATTATGACAGTTATGCGAATAGGCGCGGTGGAAAGCCTTGCGCGGATTTGCCCTTGGTGTCCATCGTGACGGTGACATTGAATGCAGCCGCCACCTTGGAACGAACCATCGCCAGCGTTCAGGCCCAGACATTCCGTTCCATCGAGCATGTCTTGGTGGATGGCGGATCGACAGATGCGAGTTTGAGCATCATCCGCGACAGGGTGCGGCCGCAGGATTGTTGGATCAGCGAGAGAGACCGGGGCATCAGCGATGCTTTCAACAAGGGCGTGGCGCTGGCGCGCGGTCAGTTTGTCTTGATCCTGAATGCGGACGACTGGTTGTCGCCGGACCAGATCGAGCGCTCGGTTGCCGCTTTGGAAGAAAGCCGCGCCGATTTTGTGTTTGGGGATTTAATTTTCTACGAGGGCGACAAGCAGCTTTTTCGCTATGTCGGCGATCCCAACTATGCGGCCATAATTCATCGCCGCTGGCCCGCTGTCGGCCATCCCACGTTGCTGGCGGCACGAAGCTGTTTTGAGCGTATCGGTCTGTTCGCTCCCCTCTATCGCAATGCCATGGACTATGACTGGCTGCTCCGATTGCATCGCGCCGGATGCCGTGGTGTCTACCGTTCCGCCATTGTCGGGCATATGACCCATGACGGCGTATCCAATCTGCAATTCGGCCGGACCATCGATGAGATTCGGCGGATTGTGGTGGCGCAGGGCCGCAATCCCATACTGGCCGCTATCGAGGCGGGTTTCCGCCTTCTGAAAACGCGCTTGGCTCAACCGGTCAAACGGCGTGGCCGCCCGCTCTACCAATTCATCCGGCGCAGCATCAATTCTTCCTATCGGCCGGTCACCCCTGTCTAGACAGACCTAACGCTTGCCGCCGGTTTTGGAAATTGGGCGGCATTTTGCGGTACTGGAAGTCCCGTCTTGATCGATTGATAATACTGGGCCTCCAGAGTATCGATCATCCGGGAGAGCGAGAATAGCGCGGAACGTTCATGCGATATGCGTCCCATCGCATGCCGCCGGTCGGCTTCGCGCGCCAAGCGGCTCAAGGCCGACGCCATGGACTCTATGGACTCATGGGGAACGATGATCCCGTTCCTGCCTTGCAAAACGCTTTCACGTACGCCGCCCACGGGTGTTGTCACGATCGGAAGGCCCGCATTCAAGGCCTCCAAAAGGACGTAGGCAAAGCCCTCGTAGATGGAAGATATCGCCAGGATGTCCATGGCCGGCATATACTGAACGCCGTCCACCGCCCCCAGCCACGTGACGCGATGGTCCATCTTCGCGTCCTGCACGTGTTTTTCCAATTCGCTGCGCTCCGGTCCGTCGCCAATCATCAGCAGATGCAACTGGGGTATCTTGGGCAGCACGCGAAGACAGGCTTCGATCAGCCGGTGCGGCGCTTTTTGCGTTTCCAGACGCCCGACAAATCCGATCACTACCGTTTCGGCCGCATAGCCCAGATCGGCGCGGATATCGGTTCGGTTCCGGCATTTGGCGGGCGCCCGGCCATTGACCAGGACCGTAAGCTTTTTTTGCGCAATGCCCAACCCAAGGGCGTGGTCGTGTTCATATTGCGACGAACACACTGTCTTGTCTGTCAAATGCGAGAGCAAAAATTCGATGGTGCGAAAGGCCAATTTTTTCGGGAAAGGCAAAAGCGGTGACAAGGTGATGAAGGCGTGCGGCGAATAAAAAACAGTGGATGCGCCAAACAGCTTCAGCAGTCTGGCAAAGCCGCCGCCTTTCGAACTTTCGCCATGAACAATGTCGAAGGGGCCGTTGGCTTTGACGTAGTTTTTCACCTTCCAGAAAGCCATGATATCGCCCGCACTCAATCCCGGCATCATCCGGATCGCATGACAGCGGATGCGGGGCTGCTGTGAAAGATCGGCCAGGAAAGACGGCTCCAAGCGCACGGGCGAATAAAGAACATGGATTTCGTGCCCGCGTTGGGCGAGGCCGCAAGCGGCATCCACCACATGGCGTCCCACCCCGGCATGAAGCGGCTCCAAGATAAAACAAATTTTGAGGAATCTATCTTGCGGCGCTTCCGCCTGTGGTGCCGTATCTGCGGGATAGATCGCGATACTTTGATTGGCGCTGGAAGGCATCATATCCTGTTTGCCGCTATGCTTGTCACCGGCGAGCGCGCACGCGGTGAGGCGCGCCGCAGAACTGGCAGGCTCGATCCAGGAAGGAGCCTTGGCCAGGATAGTGATCTAATGTGACAGCCAGGGTACAAAGCCGCTGCCATGCGGTTGGCAAGTCAGGGATTGTAGGCGGCCTTCGTAGCCAAGAACGCCGCTGAAACCGGGGCGCCGTTGAGAATCCTGTATCCCATAACGGTGATTTCATGCTGGTCGTCGATCGCGCTCACCGAGCCGAGATTGTAAGCACCCAGGCCGGTGGTGTTGCTGTCGGAACTGGCATGGATGCCGGCGTTCACGTCGACGAACACCGGAAAGGAGGCGACCGCGTTGAGATAGAAGGCTTTGCCGGCGGGCCCATAGGGCGTCGTGCTGTTGGGGACGCAGGAGCCCGCCAGCTCACCCAAATTGTTGGGGCGGTTGACACGGCAGCCAAATGCCGGCTGGCCGGCTATTATCATGGTCCCGAAATCCACCAGATTGGTGCCGTCGAAGAGGAAAGGGTGGTTGGGCTTGATTGTGCCGGCCCCGGCAGATTCAAGATTGCCCACCACGCGTCCATCGTCCAGCACGCGCAGCGGTTTGACATGAAAGCCCGCGGCCTCGAAGAACTTGGCGCTGCCATTGGCGGTGTTGTAAACAAAACCTATATCGACGTTTTTTTTCTTTCCAGCGACCAGCCTTTGAACGGTCGCGGAGCCCGTGATGAAGCCGGTATCGCTGGCGGCCAAGGCGCGGCTCTTGAGGACCTCCGTGGGAAAGCCGGTCGCGATGTCGGTCCAAGCGGTATCGGTGTTCAGCGCATAGACGGCCCTTCCTTTGTTGGCCGCATTGTTGGCGATGCCAACGATATATCGTGCATTCTTGCTGATGCCAAACGCCTGGCTGGTTCTGCCGCCCAAGGTGCCAAGATCGAGCTTGGAAAGAGGAAGGTAAGTCTGATTGGCGGAATCCAGGCGCCACAGAAGCGCATGCGCGTTAAAGCTTGGCGTGCTGATCTCCCAGCCCACGGCATAGGCGCCGTTAACGGGGTCGATCGCCAGTCCCGAAATCGAGCCGGCGAGCTGATCCTCGTTCGTCAAACGGACCGTTACGGTGGTATCGCTGATCCAGCCGCCGCCGCTCCCACCGGCACCGCCGAAGGTGGCTTGTCCAAATGCGATCCCTATTCCGCTCTGCCCAAGGTGATTGGTCGCGCAACGCCCCGGTAGAGGCGCAACTGGGCAAGGCGCGAATACGATACCATTGGTGTTGAAAAGCAAACCGACGCCGTTCGGGCCGTAGCCCAGCGTTTTCATCGGCAAAGTGGTATTGTTATCGGCATCATAGAGATTCATCGTCGGCTGGAAATTGACGCCTTGGTAAACCACCCAGCCATTGTCCACCTGGACGGCGACTTTGCCGTTCACCACCTTCTTGACGGAGCCGAGAGGCGCTTCCGCGCGGGCCTGGGAGGAAAGCGCCATCGCAAGGCAGGCGGTCACGACACGGCAAGTCTTTTCAAAATGCCGCGACCGCAATCCTTCACGCATATACCGCCTCTGGTGTAACCCCGGCCTTCTTGGGAAAATCCGGGCTAAAGATTATTGCTCGTCATTATAACGCCCGTACGTCACGCATATGACAAAAGAACTCCGTTCTTAAGCAAACTGGGCGGTTCGACTTTAGTCCGACACGCTGTTGCGCTAACGTGCTGCATAGCGGTATCGGTGCGCGCTCTTTGCCGATGAATTGATGACAGTAGTATGACAGAGCGGTTTGCCGCAGTGGCTTCAAATCCGAAACAGTGCGAGAATTAAGCGTCTTACCATGACCCTTCCAATCGAGGCGCCCCAACTCATACCGGTCGAGCCTGCGGCATTGAGCCGGGATCGCGCTGGCGTGAATGCGGCGCAGGTTGTCAGCGCGCTATGGCGCCGACGAGCGATTTTCCTGTCGGTATTTTTCTCGATTGTGGTGGCGGGCTTTCTGCTCCTCAAATCCCTGACGCCGACCTTTAATTCGACGGCGGTCGTGGTCCTCTCCGCCCGTCAGGATGGGGTGGTGGACATGCAGCAGCCTTACATGAACGCGCCGCCATCCGATCCGGTGGTGCGCAGCGAAGTGGACGCGCTCAGATCGCGCACCCTGATTGACCGGGTCATTGCCCGCGCCGGCTTGATGCAGGACCCGGAATTCAATCTCTATATACGTCCGTTGCGGGCAAATCCGGTCCTCTGTTTTCCGGTCCGCATCTTGCCTGGTTTCCTGCAGGTCAGGCTGGGATGCCGCAAACGCGACGCCAGCCAGCTTTCGCCCGAACAGCTCAAATACAGCGTCGTCAGCCGCCTCCTGAAAGCTTTCACCGTCTCGCCGGATGCGAAAACCTATGCGGTGAGACTCGATGTCGCCTCAGTCGACGCAAAAAAGGCCAGCCGGCTCGCCAATCTATGGGCCGACGAATATATGAAAGCGCAAATCGACGAGAAAATCGCCGCCGCCGATCGCGCCATGGCCTCATTGAACCCGCGCCTGCAGCAGCTCAGCAAGGAAGTCACGCGCGCCGATCAGGCCGTCGAAGCCTACAAAGAATCCAACCATATCCTGAGTCTTCCCGGGCTTTTGGGGGGTGACAATACGCTGGCCCTGCAGGAAGTTCAGAGCCTGGGGCTGGAATTGGCGGCGGCGCGGACGGCGCGCGCCAAGCTGGAAGCCGCGCAGCAGGAAGTTCGCCGGGTTCGCAACGATCCCAGCCAGGCTTTGTCGGCGCCCGCCGTCGCCGCGGCGCCGCTGGTGGAAAGTGTGCGTGAATTGGAAGCCAGCGCCGCCGCGCAGCTGGCGTCGCTTCGCGGCACCTATGGGGAGCGCCACCCCCTTGTCGCCTCCGCACAAAAGCAGCTCGAGGAATTGCGCCAGCGTCTTAGCGAAGAATCCCTGCGCGCCATTCAATTATTCGACGTTCAAGTACGCCAATCCCAAATTAACGAACAGCAATTGCTGACCCGTATCCAGCAGCTTTCCTCCGTGCGCACCGGGGAAAGCAAAGCGTTGCCGCAGCTTCGCCAACTGGGCTCGGTGCAGACGGCCGCCAAGACGGTCTATGATGCTTTTGTGCAAGGCGCCTATCGCGCCGCCTCGCAGAATGGCGTGCCAACCCCCAGAGGCCGCATTGTGCAATATGCCGGCACACCCGACTGGCCCAGCTTCCCCAACATTCCGATCTCCATGGCGATCATTTCTCTTGCCGCCTTGATGATCGCGGCGGGCATTGTCTACGCCGCTGAGTCGGCGGATCATTCTTTCCACAGTGCCGGCCAAATCGAGGACGCCACGGGTTTGAACGTTCTGGGAATGACCCTGGCCGTGCAGACCTCAGGCAGATATTTCCGCAAACGGCCGGCTGTCCCGCTTTCCAGCTTGGCGATCAGCCAACCGTCCTCGGCGGTTTCGGAAGCCTTGCGCCTTACGCGCGCGGCGATCGCTTCGTCTCGTTCCGACCGCCAGCCCAAGACGGTGATGATCACATCGGCGGTTCCCGGAGAGGGCAAAACCACCTTTGCCCTGATGGTGGGCCGGCAAAGCGCCTTCACGGGAAACCGCACGATCGTGATCGAAGCCGAGATGCGCCGGCCGCGCTTCGCCCGGGATCTGCAACCGGTTCCGCAGAAGGGCCTGACGGACTATCTCGCCGCGCGCGCCACCTTTGAGGACGTGGTCGGGTTCGACGCGATCAGCGGCATGCATTACATCGCGGCCGGAAATCCCGACCACAACGCGGTGGAATTGCTGGGTTCGGCGCGCATGGCGGCGCTCTTGCACGGTTTGGGCACGCAGTATGATTTGATTCTGATCGACACGCCTCCTGCCGCTATTGTCGCGGACGCGCTGAAGTTGAGTACGATGGTTGACGCCACGATCCTGCTGGTGAAATGGGCATCGACGCCGCGCCATCTTGTGCTGGATGGCATCAAGAAATTGCGGACCGCAAAAGCGCCGCTGGTCGGCGTGGTGATGTCCCAAGTGGATGCCCGCAAATACAAATATTACGGCCAGGGCGCGCTGCCCTATGAGTATGCCCGCTCCTATTATGTCGAGGCGTGAAGAGGCTTTCGCGGCTGGTTCTGCGGAGCTATGCGATATTGCGAAGCCCGGGCGGATGTGATCAGCCGTGTGTCGCGGACCTGAAGGGCAAGAAGTCCTCCGATGGCCAACCAGAAGGCCAGGACGCTGAGATTGGGATTTGAGAAGAGGTGACCGGCGAGCAGGCCGGCCAGTCCCAGCTGAAATGGGCGCGCAGAGAACCCGTCCTCGCCCGCAACCGCTTGCACCGCGCCCGGGCGCAACAGTCCCCATAGGAACCAGCCGAACAGAAGGACGCCGGCAATGCCGGTGTTAGAGAGCAGAGTGAGAAACAGGCTGTTGGCCTTGTGGCTGCCCAATCCGATGCCGATGCCATAGGTTTCGGAAAATATCCGCAACGCCAAAAGATCCGCGAAACTCCGTTCGTGGAAGGAGGTGCTGCCTGTTTTATTGAACAGCGTGTTCTGAAGAATGATCTCGATGGCGCCCCAGTTTGCCGCCACACTCAACAAAAAGACCGTGACGCAAGAGATAAGGACGGCGCCGATCAGGAAATAGCTTGGGGTTATTTCCTTTCTCCCGGGCAACAGATGCGCTCTTCCCGTCGCCAAATCGAAGGCCGCAAGGCAGACGAACATGAAAAGGCCGGTAAAGGCGGTGGTGGAACCCGACACCAAAAGGCACAAGATACAGGCCGCGACCATCGCCAGATTCGTGCCGTTGGGGCGCTGTCCATAGCGCCCCCAGGCATAGAACAGAAAGCCCGTGAAATTGTATCCCAACACCGAGGGTTCTTCGAACGGACCGTTGATGCGGAACAGGCCCATCATCGTTTGGCTGTGGGAACGAGAATAGCCGGCATTGGAATAAAAGAAGTCGGCGGGAAAAGGCAGGGCGCCATACAGGCCCGCGAACTGCCAAGCACAGATCGCGACCGCGAACACCAAGCCACCCACGATCGCGCGGTGCCACATCTTCGGCAATTTACTTGCTTCCTGGCGCGCGCCATTGTGCGCCATGGCGTAGATCAAGCAGCCATTGACAATGAGATAGAAGAGCTGCGTGAAATTCTCGCGCCCAACATGAAAAGGGCGGATCAAACTGGATTTATAGCCGGATGTGCCAGGCAGGGTTTCCACATCGCCCTGAAAAAAGCACAAGGCAAGGAAGAGTATCAGCAAGGCCGATGCGACGAACCAAAACAGCGGCAACAGCCGTGACAGAACGCGTCTGTCGAAGGTGAAGCGGTCCGTCATGATCTGGGCGGCGGTGCGGCCGATCAACAGAAGGGCGAGATAGTAGCCGGGCTGAAGGCCGAAATTTCCCACATTCACCACGGCCGCCGGCGACATTGTCGCGAAGATCGTCAATCCGACAAGAGCGAACCGCCATGGCATGGCCGCCAGCAACAACCCCAGCGGAATAAGAACCAGCCCCGTGACGGGAATTGCCATGGGCTCACCAGTTGAGTGCGGTTCTGCGGATGCTGTTCAGATAAGCGTTATGCGGCCGATAAAAATCCCGCAGGGTTTCCCGCACGGCGGCATCGCGCGCGTTATATCCGCCGATATTCTGGGGCGCGAAGTCTATATGGGCGGGCTGGGGGATATCCAGAAATTCAAAAACCTGCGCCATGGCCGCGGCGGGATCGGCGAACATGGTTTCGCTTTGCAGGATCAAAAGATCCTGAGGAGAAAAAACCGATTGCCATCGCGAAACCGCCTCATGATAGATGCCCCGGCGCAGATAGGTGGGACGCGGGGGATTGCCCTTTGGGGCGGGCCCCTCGCCCTTCTCCCAGGCGGTTTCCTCGCGGTGACGGGCAAGATCGGCGTCCACCGCCTCGGCCAGCGAGCGGCTTTCGATTCCCATGCGGCGGGCATGCCAATAGGCGGAAATGGCGCGCTCGACGGGATTGCGCAGCAGAAGAATGAATTTGCGGGTCTTCAAATCGCGCGCAATGCGTGCGGGAACCTCGGTGTCGAAGACATAGGTCGCGGTCGCCTCGAAGGTCAGATGGGGACGCCCGCAGCGGTCTTCCAGCCGATGAAGGGTGTGGCGTGCGGGGAAATTACAGCCATACCAGCTTAAGCCCCGATGATAGTGGCGGTCGAAAAAATAAGGCTCCTTGAAGATCGGGCGCACGATCTGGGGATGCTGCTTGAGATAGGAAAACATCGAGCTGGTGCCCGATTTTTGCGCGCCGATCACGATGAAATCGGGCATCGCGCGCACGACCGGTTGCAGGCGCCGAAACTCAAAAAGCGCCCGGTGACTTTTGCGGTGGAGAAATTCCCGTATCGCCTGCATTTCCAATCCCCGGATGATTGCGAGATATTTAACACAGGGTTTTGGCGCATGCAGCGCTGTCGGCAGCGGCCATCCGGCGCAGTGACCAAATTCTCAAGGCCCGCTGTGCGGACGGGACTCTAGTGTCGTGGTTTCGAAGTTCGCCACATCATTGATATCGGGCTCCGTGCGAACTTCGAAACCAAAACGACACTAGAATAAATAATT